>CAZEHH010000015.1:18514-22390 GCA_964512505.1 uncultured Peptostreptococcaceae bacterium | reverse complement strand
CCTTGTATACGGTTGTTATTGAATTACATTTAATTATGGCGGCGGGCAATTATATGCCCGCCGCTTTAATCCTGTTTTTACTTTAGATTCTCAATTCAAATCTATATTTTAACTTTGAATACCGTTTGATCTTTTACATCGGTAGCCAATGCATCCAAGGCCACGCCGACTCTGTGATATCTCAGTTTCCATTGTTCTTCTTTGCTTGTTGATGGATCGCCCAATGGATATGGGATTGAAATAGTCGGAACCATCCTGTTTGCTCCAACTGTTTTGGCTACAGGGATAAGATTTGCCATTTGAACGATTGTTATGCCGGCTTTCTCAATTTCTTTCACCATCGTTGCACCGCAACGAGTACATGTTCCTCAGGTGGATGTCAGAATAACGGCGTCTACGCCTTCATTCTTTAAGTACTCAACCATTTCATTTGCCATTCTTGCTGCTTCAGCCTGAGTTGTTCCCGTGCCTACGGTAGCATAGAAGTAATCATGAAGCTTACCGAATTTGCCTTCCTTCTCCAACACTCTCATTGCGTCAAGAGGCAAGCATACGTTTGGATCTGCGTCAGCAGCTGCAGGGTCGTAGCCAGCATGAATAGTCTTGAATACGCCTGCCTCAAGCCTGTCCATACCTCCTATGTTATACCTTCCCCATCTTGTAGCAGAAGCAGATTGAATTCTGTCAGGGTTTTCAACCGGAACAATTCCGCCAGATGTCACAAGAGCTATTGTAGCCTTGCTTAAGTCTTCAATTTTATCCGCGATTGGAACACGTTCCAACTCGGGAATAGGCAGTTCCGAAACGAATTCTTCGCCTTTGATTTTCTTGAGCAACATGGCGACTACTCTATCGCTTGCGGGAACTTCATCTTCCAACCATACCTGATGTCTTATTCCACGTATAAAATAGCCTTCTTCTTCAGCGGTGCCAAGCTTTTCACCTGCTAAAACCCTGTCGCCATATTGAGCCATCTTATTCAGGTCTTTCCTCATAGATGCAGCGCTTTTGCCGCTCTTGAAGATAACCATGTCCTTCTTGAACATATCAACACCGGGGTTCTCTTCATGCATTGCTGTAACAACAGGAACACCGAACTTTTCTTTTACAGCTTTGCAAATGTTGCCGCATGCGCTCCCATACCTTCCTGCTTGGAAAGCCGGACCTGCAAAGAATATGTCAAAATCTTTATCCTCTAAAAATTCTAAAATTCTTTCAACAGCTTTTTCGGTATTCGAACCCATGAAGTTATCTCCACATATAACTGTATGTGTAACTTCAGCATTTTTCAATATTTTGTCAAGCTCCATTGCCGGACCAACTAATCCATCTTTTATTTCAGGAGCGTAATCTGCTTTGGCTTCTCCTCCAAGTCCCGCAAAAAACTGATTGATATATAAAATAGCTTTTTTCATTTATCGCACCCCCTAAAATTCTTTCATTGTTTTTGTAGACCATCCAGCAATCTGATCGCCTGCGAACATCGAGTTGTTTTCCATGATAATCGAGCCGTCTTCCCTTACTGAAGGTCCTAACAATTCATCTCCAGCCCAGCCTCCTGACAAACCATCTCTGGCTAACGATTGCAATTCTCCAATCACTTTTTCCATAGGGGGCAACTCGATAAGTTCCGAAACATTTCCGGTTGATACTATTGCATCCGCCTTAGTGTCAAGTGTAACAAGCGGTTGAGAGTTTCCATCTCTGCCTGTGCACTCATTTGTACAACCAATTGTCTTTACTCCGGCATCTTCCAATGCGACAAAGCATGCGATAAAGTCGGCATCAGGATTACCATATCCTTCTTCTGCTAAAACGGCACTGTCAGCTCCCAAGGATTTAGCCATTTGAGCAACAAAAAGTGCAGCCCTTTCTTTCTGTTCAAGTGCTACATTTAGATTCGACATGATTACACCAAGGAAATTTATTGTTTTGCCATGTTCTTTGTACAATCTAGTTATAAGCGGGAAATTTTGAAAATCGTAAGTCGACCATTTTGATGAACAAGGCATGAAGCTTCCAGAAATCATAGCTCCATCCAAAACTTCATTTGGATGCATAAAAGTCGGCAGCATTCGATTAGTGTCCCAACCGTAATTCAAATCATTGTAACCCAATTCTTCCATCTGCGATTGCGGTTGCAAGACGACTACTACAGACGGCAGTGCGTTAACTTCTGGAGATCTCTTTGTTATAGGCTTCATCTCATATGTTTCAATTTCTTCAGGTTTCAACTCTTTTGTGCAATTCCCAATATATTCCGACAAGCGCATTGCAGCCCATCTGATAGCATGATTTTTCTTTTGCTGTTCAAATCTTTCAAATTCCTCATCGGTATCAGCAACAAGACAAATATTAATCAATTGAGAGTTGTAAGTATATTTTGCTCCTTCTCCGCTCATATCAATTAGTCCGTCTCCGAAACTTCCCCAATGTTTTCCAACAGCCAATACACTTGTATTTTTCAAGGCATGCGTCCTACCATTGCCAACCTGCTGCAGATCACCTGTAACACCCGGGAAAACGCTTCCTCCCGATACCCTGCATCTCGGCTCGATTGCTTCCTTTACAGGAACAATCCGTATTTTCTCCCCTGGTTTTGCAATGAAAATATCAACATCTGTGATATGTTCATCTTCTTTAACGTAATCGATAGCTTCTTGCTTGTTGATTGTTAAAACACCATTTTCATACTTTGTTTCATTGCCAAAAACAACATCGCTAACATGAAAATTTCCGATTTCCAACTTCACAATTACACACTCCTTTCAATTATATGATTAGAATTTACGGGATTGCATAAAAGCACATTAACCATATCCGGAATTATTGGCTAGTTATACTTTTAACAATCTTGCATATCACGATTGTAACATAATCATGATTATTTTACAACGACGATTATAAATATTTTCTATTTTCTGAATCATTATATAGTTTTTTTAAATAGAAGCTCCCCATTAATACAAATATCAATTAATATGGAGCAAACTAAAACTTTACACTTAATGAAATTACATGATAAAATTATTTTGATCAAACTAAAGAAAGTGGTGGAATAATGATGTTAAAAAAAGAAATTCAAAGAAAACGAATTGAAAAATACTTCATAGATGCTGCAACCCGTGTCATCGAAGAGGAAGGAATCAATTCAATAACCCTGCGAAAAGTCAGTGATATAGCCGGATACAACAGTGCAACACTCTACAATTATTTTGAAAGTGTAAACCATGTCAAAATGCTTGCCGCAATGAGGTTCATTCGTCCCTATGCCGATCAATTACCCGAATTTATTTTAGGATACAAGGATGCTTATGATAAAACATTGCTAATATGGAAATGCTTCCTTAACCATGCATTTCGGAGTCCGCAAATCTACTATGCCATTTTTTTTGCAAACCTAAATAATCCTATTCATGACTATGTGAAAGAGTATTATCAAATATATCCTGAAGATTTGATACAAACAGATACAAACATAAATACTATGCTGCTAAACAGCAATCTTTCTGATAGGAATACGGTTTTATTGGAAGAATGTGTAGAAGAAGGTTTCCTTGACCGTGCTGATTTCGAAGAACTCAATGATATGCTTGTTCTTATATTCAACGGAATGCTTTCGAAAATAATAAATGGAGAAATCAATGATCCGGTGGAAGTACTAATCGAAAGAACTTATAAATATATAAAAATCTGCTTTAACGGCTACTTGAAAAAATAAATATTCAATTGATGTATTTTGGACACAGATGCGAATTTGATTGTATGTTTATCAAATGTTCAAATAATTTTATGCAAAAGAAAAGACCATCCTTTTAAAGATGGTCTTTTTCAATGCTATTTCATGCGTTCCAATGAAACGATTCTTTTCAGGCC
>CAZEHH010000015.1:5714-18414 GCA_964512505.1 uncultured Peptostreptococcaceae bacterium | reverse complement strand
GTAAGGCTCCCCTTCAATCATGCATACTTCCGCTCCAAACATATCTTTTATTTCACCTTCACATGCAATTTCCGGTGCATTTCCCACACCGGGAGCATCCGCCCGCGCCATTGATTCGATTTGGCGCCGGCCTTCCTCATTTTCAATATATCGGATGTCCACAGCCGAGTAGTTTTCCATCTCGCCTGTTTCGCGGGCAGCCTGACCGTCCTGATGGAACATGTATGAGCTGTATTCTCCGTCCTGCATAATTTCAACAAAGCTTGGATCCATTCTTCCTATGTATATGGCCTTGATTGAAACCGATTCACCGCCGATTTTCACGGACTCTTCGTTCTGTTCTGACGATTCTCCTCCTGAAGCCTGTTCACCGGAAGGAGCTTCTCCCTCCTGCGGCACGCATCCCGCAAAAATAAGAGTCAGGACAACTACCATTATAAATATTGTTTTTCTAATCTGCATATAAACACCTCCATATGTTTTTGACGAAACATATCTTAATAAAGTTTCAACAAATTTCTGTTTTTGGGTTTGAAATGCCATTGAGTACGTAATGGCCGCCTTTTATACGTCGGAAGATTCTTTGTATTTTCTTAAAAGCTCCAATGCCTTATCCTTGTGCTCTTCCGGCACTTCAACATGACCCCAGCCGAGTGTCATTTTAAACAATCCGTCGTACACCAGACTGTCATTGCCGAGCACCGTATATGGAATCCCTTCTTCTTCAAGAATATTGCAGAAAACATCCGCTTCAAATTCATTTCTCATTTCTATGCGAAACATTTTCATTGCCAATCCCTCCA
Source organism: uncultured Peptostreptococcaceae bacterium (assembly GCA_964512505.1). GTDB lineage: Bacteria > Bacillota > Clostridia > Peptostreptococcales > BM714 > BM714. Next base: position 17,611 of record CAZEHH010000015.1, on the reverse strand, counting down.
TTTCATTCTCCAATTGACCTTATTCATTAATCATATTCCCTTTTCTCAACAACTCAAGCAATGTGGGGCTTAAGTCAAACTCTTCTTTTATCCTCAGAACTTCATCAAGCGCTTCTTTTTTATATTTTTTAGTCATGTTCGACTTGACCGCCCTAATCATGATATTTTTAGGGGTGTGCCCGTAGTCGATGAACTCAAGAATCTGTGTCTTGTATCCGCAGTGAACCAGAAGATTCCCCCTTATTGAGTCTGTGACAAGCGCCGACACCCGCTCCTTTATTATTCCATAGCGGGTCAATATGGAAAATTCATCGCTTTTTATTTGCGCGTTCAATTCATGCTGGCAACAAGGTGCCGAAAATATCATCTCAGCGCCCCATTTTACCGCATTGTACAGTGCATAGTCCGTTGCGGTGTCACAGGCATGCAGCGCTATCACCATATCAACCGTCCCGCTGAATTTGTACCCGTTTATGTCTCCTACTTCAAAATGCAAATTTTCATACCCGTATTTGCTGCTTATGAAATTGCATCTTTCGATGACTTCTTTTTTAAGGTCGAGGCCGACCATATTGACCTTTATACCTTTGATTTCTGTAAAATAATAATACATTATGAATGTCAGATATGATTTGCCGCAACCGAAATCAATGATTTTCAATTCCTTTATGTCCTTGCCCCTGATTGCGTCGTCGATTATTTCAACAAACCTGTTGATCTGTTTGTACTTGTCATGCATTGAGCTTGCCACCTTGCCTGTTTTTGTGAATATTCCCATGTCAATCAACGGTTCGATGATATGCCCTTCCGAAAGAATATATTCTTTTTTTCTGTTGTGTTCCGTTAAAAGTTCCGGTTGATTTTCGCTTCTTTTCTTTCCCAAAAAAACCTTTCCCTTTTTGGAAATTTTAATATTGTAATTGTATTCGCCGTCCCATGCGTTAAGCTCCCTGTACTGGCCTGAAAGCAATTCCATGCAGAATTCCTTGATTTCTTCCTCTGAAAAATTTTCATGGAAGACCTGCTTTTGGGTAAACTTTTCGGCCTGGTAGTAATCTTTTTTGAGATTGATTGCAATTTTGCGGTATTTTTGTGTTTTGCCCACAGGAGCGCTTATCACAAGCTTATATGGCGAATTTGATAATACTTCGGTTAGATGTGCTGACAATTTATCCATTATTCTCTCCAATTTTTCATTCTTTTATGGTGATATTAATTTTGCATGCACTGAATACTAACTTAATTATGACATATTTCCAAACAATAATTTACCGTTTTCGCCTTCTTTTCATACAAAAATAATTTTGACAGAGCATTTCATAACGGATAATATGGAAAAGTACCAAAATCATCGGCATTTTTAAGGAGTTAAATATGAGTGTAATGACTGCAAGCAATGTTTCACATGATTTCGGAGCAAGAAAAATACTGGATGAGGCTTCTTTCCGCCTTCAATTGGGTGAACATGTCGGTCTTATCGGCGCCAATGGAGAAGGAAAATCAACCTTCCTGAATATAATAACAGGCAAAATGATGCCGGACGAAGGCAAAATCGAATGGTCCAAAAGAGCGACTGTCGGATATCTTGACCAGCATTCCGTACTTTCAAAAGGCAAGACTATCAGAAATGTGCTTGAGGAAGCATTCCAAGGCATGTTCGATATGGAAGCCGAAATGATGCTGCTTTATGAAAGAATGGGCGAAGCCGAACCGAAAGAGCTCGATTCCATAATGGAAGAGGTGGGGGAAATCCAAAGTCTGTTGGAACACAGCGGATTTTATATGATCAATGCAAAAATTGAAGAAGTTGCCAACGGACTCGGTCTTGGGGACGTAGGTTTGGAAAGGGATGTTTCTGATTTGAGCGGAGGCCAGCGAACAAAAGTGCTGATTGCAAAGCTGCTTCTTCAAAACCCAACAATACTTCTTCTTGACGAGCCAACAAATTTTTTGGATTTTGAGCACATAGAATGGCTGAAAAAATATTTGAAGGAATATGAAAACAGCTTCATTTTGATTTCCCATGACACCAACTTCCTCAATGAAGTCGTAAATGTGGTCTACCATGTCGAAAATGGAATTCTGACACGATATTCCGGCAATCACGACCAATTCACCCGAATGTATTCAGCAAAAAAAGAACAACAACTGAAGGCTTATGAGCGGCAAAAGCAGGAAATTGAGAAAATGGAAAATTTCATTGCAAGAAATAAAGCTCGGGTTGCGACAAGAGGAATGGCCAACAGCAGGCAAAAGAGACTCGACAAGCTTGAAATAATAGAAAAGCCGAGAGAAAAAACAAAACCTTCCTTTTCCTTTAAAGAAGCTCGTACACCTGGCAGATTCATCTTCGAAGCAAAGGGACTTGTGCTGGGATATGGCGAGCCTTTGACCAAGCCCTTGGACATGGTTTTGGAAAGAAACAAAAAAATCGCCGTTACCGGTGTAAACGGTCTCGGCAAATCAACTCTTTTAAAAACAATGCTTGGAATAATTGAGCCTTTCTCCGGCAAAATTGACACTGGAGAATATCTGCATCCCGGATATTTCGAACAGGAATCAAACAGAAACAATTCAAATACCGCTCTCGAAGAAATCTGGCAGGAGTATCCATCCATGGAAAACAGGGAAGTCCGTTCCGCCCTTGCAAGCTGCGGATTGACCAACGAGCACATAACAAGCCAAATGAAAGTGCTGAGCGGCGGAGAAAATGCAAAGGTCCGCTTATGCAAATTAATGCTTAAATCCGTAAATTGGCTTGTATTGGATGAACCTACAAACCATCTTGACGCAGATGCCAAGATGGAATTGAAAAATGCGCTTATTGAATTCAAGGGGACCATTCTTCTGGTTTCCCATGAACCCGATTTTTACAAAGACTGGATAACTGACATTTGGAATGTAGAAGATTGGACAACCAAAATAGTATAGCATTTTGATGCCTGCATTTTTTTCATCATTTCCGGTGATTTCTAAGATAGTTTTTCAAATACCTCGCGTCTTCAATTTCAAGATCCCTTTCTCCTGCCAGTGATTCCAGATGATGAGTGAATTCATGCTTCAAAGTATGAACAAGCTTTTGCAAAATAGCTTCCTTGCCGAGCCTGCCGTAGACTTTCATGAATGACCCGTAATAAATTGATATGTACCTCCCCATATTGCCTCCTCTATGGTATTCCCCCAATATGAAAAGGTCGTTGTCAATACCTGCCGGATTCATTTTCGTATCCGGCAAAAGCAAAATCCCTCCATTGAGTTCCTCAAAAAGTTGCTCTGGAAATTCAGCCGCAATGTCTTTCAGCATGATTTCCATTTCTTGCAAAGAAACCATTCTGATTCCTCCTCTTAGATATCCTTTAAGCTCTGCAGAATTTTCAAATGTCTTGACACTAAATCAGGATAAGCATATCAATATATTTTTTTCCCGAGCCTAATGTATTCTTCATACAATTTACCGGCTCCTCTGCTTTCAATCCTCTCAATCCCGACAATTTTTTCTTCACCACGCAGGTGACGGTATATTTTTTCATCTCTAAAACCTATTTTTTCGGCATCCGCAGCATTCAGTGCATGGAAAATCTGCTTTATGTTGGCCCATATTATTGCTGAAAGGCACATTGGGCACGGCTCCCCGGTAGCATAAATGACACATCCCGACAGATCGTATGTTCCAAGTTTTTCACTTGCCCTGCGAATTGCAAGAATTTCAGCATGCGCAGTAGGGTCGTTGGAACTTGTAACCTCGTTGCATGCAGTGCTTATGACTTCGCCGTCTTTTACAATCACGGCTCCAAAAGGGCCTCCCTTGCCTTGTCTAATCCCTTCCATTGCTTCCCTCACAGCCAAATCCATGTATTTGTTCAATTAAATCCAGCTCCTTCCGTAAAGCAAAAGCACATCAATGTTAAATGCTGAAAACGAATTGGTCATGTTAATTCCATCAAGTTAAAATCCCTCTATGTGTGCTGCAATCCTATAATCCAAATAACTCTTTATGCTTTCAACGCTTAAATGATTACTGCTTTTCCTTCAGATAAATTGCATCCAGCGAAAGCCAGTAATTTATCCTGTCTTCTCTCGGATTGACGGATATGTCTATGTTTCCGAAAACAAGCAGCACTTCAACTTCTTCGCTTTCAAGCCTCACACTCATGTCTTCAAACGGCGCTTCGTTGAAACTTCTTTCCCCCAGAGGATATTTTTCTGTTATTCGGTCAATATATTCATTCATGTCATGTTCAATGATTGTTTCATCATCCAATGTTATTTTCAAAAAAGGCACATCCCCGTTTGGCTCGATAATCCAATAGATGCCATAGACGCCTCTTTCGCCATAAACACTTGTGGGTTCTTCTCCTTCTCCCTTTATTCTTTGTCCAATCGCCCACTCGTAGCCGTCTATGGCTACAGGGCCCTGGTCGAATGTAAGCGATATGCCCAAATATGTTCCGTCTCCCCTATAGTAGTCATCCCTCTCCGGCCATACTTGATCGAATCCGAATCTTTCTTTGAATGTATTTTTATCTCCGAGCCGCCCCTCAAACCATTCCGGCAAATCGGCATCATCCGCATTTGAAAGAAAAACAACCGCATCTGTGATTGATTGCCGCACAGTCAGTTCCGGTTCTTCTTCGGCAGGAGCAATCTCCCCTTCCTCAAACATGCCTTCCCCATAAAGCAAATTTTCGAGTCTGTTGACTTGCGCCGTGACAGGAAGGTCATTGTAACCTGTTACCGGCAAAACCGAAAAAATCACAATTATGCATATTACAGCCACTATTGCCCTATGCGCCTTTTTCCCCATCAAAAGCAATATTATTGATGCCGCCACAGCCACAATCCACGTCAACATGAAATAGTATTCCGTCGTTTTAATTCCAAAATCGCCTATTCTGACCATCAATGCCCATGCCTCGAAAGCAAGTATTAGGAGCGCTGCTGCAGGGTAAGCCCTTCTATAGAATTTGGACAAACCCGAATTCCCATGGGTCACCATTATGTGAAGCCATATTCCAACAAACGCATAAGAAGACGCTATGCCTGCAAGTTCTTCAAATGGAGGCCAATCTCCAATGAAAATTGTCCGGCCGGCCCATAGTATTAAAACAATTGTCATTGCAATCATGATTGGAACCATTATGAATTCAAACAAAACCTCAATAAATCGAGGTTGCTTTTGCGCCACTTCCCTGTGTTCGTCTTTTTCCCCTTTTCTAAAATCCGGAAAATAACCAACAAAAATTGTAAATGCCAAAAAACCGGCAATTGTGGCTATGTACATGTATACTTTGCTGCTCATGTCGTTGTATAGCAGTGCCTGAATGGCTCCCGCCACGCCCGATGCTCCGCCCATTATCACAATCCCGTAAATAGCAGCTATGAAAAAGGCCTTGTGCGTCATGAAAAAGGAACGTGCAAAATCGGATTCTTGGCTTGTATTTCCTGCAAGAACAATAAAAGCCAACATGCTCACAACCATCGCCGCCGATACACGCGCAGCTGCGATACCAGAAACCGTGACGGCTCGGCTTGTATATTGAGCGATATCTTTTGCCCCAAAGAAATAAAGAGCTGAAATAGTCACCGCAACAACTAAAACCCCAAGCAGATTTGCAATTTTAAAAGCCTTGTCAGTGTTCCTTAGGCTCTTTGCCGCAGTAATTGAAGCCAAGCTGAATATCGCTCCGAGGGCAAACGCCCAATGAAGGCAATTAAAAAGGAAATTGTAAGCCTCCTGTTCAGGCCAATCCAATTGAATCCTTACCATCGTCACTATTGCAAATGCAAGAGCACTTGCAATAGAAACTGGAAATGTCTGAAAAGCCTCTTTCGATCTCTTTAAAATTCTTTTTATTGATTCTATGAAAATATTCATTGCCGCGGCCCCCTGTTTCATTAAAATTAATCCGGTTCAATTTTAAATTTCAGAATGTTGAATCATTGTAAAGCTTCCCGCTTCAAACGCGGTTTTACGCGCAACTCATAAACAAGCTCAATCCTATGCCTTCATATACATATTAAAATACCCCGTTGGGATTTATGCAATCAAAATACACCGAAAGCCGCAATTGAGCAATTCAAGAATTGCCCCTTTCAATCCTTTTGCTTTCTTCACATCAACAACATCATTATACTACAATTCAGACATTTCAATATCCCTTTCATTGACAATCGTCACTGCGATGATAAGATTAAGTTACAAATTAATCTAAGGGAGTGATTCAAATGAAAAGAGCAGCGTCTTTTTTTATCATCGTGGCACTTTGCTTGCTTAGCGTATCGGCAGTCTATGCGACAGAAACAATCGTTGAATGTCCTGAAATAAAAATCGTCATAGACGGCCAAATGAGCAGCTATACCGACACTCCTCTCATCGTAAACGACCGCACCATGTTGCCGTTGAGAGAGGTTTTGGCCAATCTTGGAGTTCAAAACGACGACGAGCATATAATCTGGGACAATGAGGAAAGAAGCGTCACAATAATCACCGAATCAAAGACAATAGTGCTTAAAATTGACAGCAACATTGCATCCGTAAACGGAGAAGAAATGATCCTTGACGTTGCGCCCATTATCTACAGCAAGATTAGCCGGACATACATACCGGCAAGATTCGTGGCGGAAACCTTAGACAAGAAGGTTGTATGGCACGATGAAACAAGGGCTGTTCTTGTTACAGAGGAAGAAAATTTCAACGAGATATCGGACATCCTGACCAAGTGCAACAAAACAATGCAGGAAATTGAAAAATTCAAGATGGCTCTCGATTACGACATTTCCGCAACTCATCTGGATGAAACAAAAAGCTTCAACATAGGTGTAGCAGCCCATGTGGACGAGAATGAAGACATATACATGAAAATGCTTATGGACATGGATATGGAAGAAGCCAATCCCGACCAAGCACTAATGGTGCCTTTTCCTTTCGTGATGGAATTTTATCAGGTAGGAGACACCTCATACTTCATGAGCAATATTTTTGGAGGCCAATGGTTCAAGGGTCCTTCGGATGAATCCAGTACGCCAATGTCCACGGATGTGTATGAAATGGAAGGTCTTGAGGATCCGACTCTTGTTTCAGGATTGATTCTCGAGGAAACTGACGAATCATACCTTTTGTCTGGCAATGCGTATTTGGAGGGTTACCTTGGTACAGCAATGTATCCTGCCGCAGGAGATTCCGAGGACATAGCTTACGACTCCTACGAATTGGAATTCACAATCGACAAGACTACCTTTGCTCTTGAGAAAATGCTTTTTAACATTTCTGTCACAACGACCGATGCAGAAGGAATTGAAACAAAGCTCGATGCGGATATACTTATGGAATTCACCGAATTCAACGGCGACTTTGAAATTGTAGTTCCCGATGATGTTGTTGAAAACGCGATTGATCAGTACACCGGAATTCAGCCTACTGAAGATTCTACGGTTGAATAAAATCCCAAAAGGGCTATTTTCGAAATGCCGAATGTATCGAAAAGCAAGAAATGCAATTTTGATTTGCAATGAATAATTTTCATAAAAACCGGCAAAATTGCCATCATCATAAGATATGGCGATTTTGCCGGTTTGTTTATACTCATTATCGACTTGCATTATTTAATTCAAATCACCGTTTCCTGCGCTTGTCGTTCTGCCTTATATATGCCCTCGCCTTTTTCATTCCTCCTATTTCCCCGAACATTTCATCGAGCTTTGCGGCTTCTATCTGCTTTGAGTCAAGTCCCTCGTATTTCGCTTCTTTCTTGAGCTTCTTGTAATTCTCGAATCTTCTTATATCCAATCTCCCGTCCTCGATTGCCGCCCTTACGGCACAAGCGGGCTCATTGCTGTGGGAACAGTTTGAAAACCTGCAGTTCTGCGCAAGGGCTTCTATGTCTTCGAATGATTTCGACAAATTAGCCGATTCCAGCCCCAATTCCCTCATTCCAGGCGTATCTATTACTATGCCGCCCTGCGGCAGAATCACGAGCTCCCTTCGAGTTGTGGTATGCCTGCCCTTGTCGTCGTTCCTAAGTCCCGATGTAGACATAATTTCTTTTCCGGCAAGACAATTTATGATTGTCGATTTGCCAACACCCGAAGAGCCTATGAATGACGCTGTGCATCCTTTTTTCAAGTATTTGAATATTTGCTTGCATGAATCCTCGCTTTTGCTCGTTGTGACAAGCACTTCTGTTCCAAGAGCAACAGACGATATTTCATCAAGGACCTTGGGCAGATTGTCGCACAAATCCGACTTTGTCAAAACAATTACAGTTTCCGCCCTGCTGTTCCAGGAAAGCGAAAGATATCGCTCCAGTCTGCTTAAGTTGTAGTCTTTATTGAGGGACATGCAAACAAAAACGATATCAATGTTCGCGGCTATCACTTGTGCCTGATTTTTGATGCCTACAGCCGACCGTTCGAAAGAACTTGTCCTTGCCAATACTTTATGCACAATCAAATTCCCTTTCTCATCGCTCTTACGGTCAAGCATTACAAAATCACCGACAACAGGATAATCCGCAATGCAGTTTGCCTCGTGACGGAATTTCCCCGAAATTTCAGCCATGTATTCGCCTTTTTCGGTTGCCACTTTATAAATATCCTTGGATTGCGATACAATTCTGCCAAGATAATATTCCGGGTGCATCGAAGCCTCGCCATAATGCCGTTCTCTCGCACCGTATTTATCCATATTGTTCAATTGATTAGTCCTCCCGTATATTTTATTAACATTTACAAGTGTTCTTTAATAGCATTTGCGTTTCCCATAATGATTTCCGAAGACCTAAACAGCTTTTCCCTTTCTTCAGGCAAAAGGTCGATTTCTTCCGTTCCGACAACACCATTTTGACCTAATTTTGAAGGCAAGCTCATAAAGGACCCGTCAAGCCCGTAATCTCCATTTTGATTGACTGACACGGGTAAAAGCTTGTCTTTAGCTTCGAGTATTGCCTCTACAATCAAAGAGATTGAAAATGCAATTGCATATCTGCTGTGTTCGTTTCCTAGACGAATATCCCATCCTGCGCGCCTTGTTTTTTTCATTATCCCTTTTTCCGTGCTTCTGTTCCATAATATGCCATTATCTTCAACATATTTATTCAAACCGACTCCTGCTATGCGTACATTGCTCCATAGCGGAACCATAGACTCGCCGTGTTCTCCAACTACAAGCGCTTCGACTTCGGACGGTGAAACTCCAAGAGCGTCGCCTATGAAGCTTCTGAATCTGAGAGTGTCCAAAAGAGTCCCTGTTCCAATCACGCGTTCAAGCGGGAACCCCGAAAAGGAGCATGCCGCCATGGCCATAATATCCACAGGGTTTGTCACTGCAACCATAACAGCTTTAGGACTCAATTCAGCAAGATAAGGCACCAATTCTTCATATATTATCACATTCCGAGCCAAAACATCGGTGCGATTGCCATCCTTTCCGGGAAGAACTCCCACAGTCAAAACCAGTACCTGCGAGTCTTTCGACTCTTCAAGCCCGCCTCCTTTTATTGAAACTCCATCAATATGTGGAATGCAATGCGACATGTCGAAGGCTTTGATCCTTGCCTTTTCCGCATTTCTGTTTGCCAGAACTATTTCGCTTGCCGAATTGCGAAGGAGCATTCCGTAGGCTGCCGCAGACCCAATTTCTCCAGCACCGACAATTGTTATTTTCCCATTTTTAAAGTCCATCATTGCTCCCCCAATCCTTGATAATTTTCCATTGTGCATATTTCCTTTCATAAGGAATGGCATTTGCAGGACTTGTCGAATATAGAACCAAACTTTCCAAATGCGGCAAATGGGCTGCAAATCGTTTTCGGTATATGGCGCCAGCTTTGCCTCCGTTTAAAACAATCTTTTCTATTGAAGGATTGTCTTTGATAAAACCTATTATATCATTGTACTTTGCGTTTTTTATGTCTCTGTCGAGACTTCCCTTGCGTTCGCATGAAGCGATCACATCCCATAAGGCAATATTGTTTTCAATAATTATGCGCTTTCGAAACCCGTAATCGTCATCCCTGTCAAATCCGAACAAATCGCCCATGATCCGCCAAAATTGATTCCTTCCGTGACCGTAATACTCCATGTTTTCAAGAGATTTTACACTCGGCATGCTGCCCAAAATTAATATTTTGGGATTTTCTCCAAAAATCGGTTCGAATGCCTCTATTCTATCCATGCTTCACCACCGCCAAATATATTCGTCAATTTTATTGTCATTTCCTATTTTCTCTTTATCGGCAAGCCTGTTTATCTTAATGCGATTATTTTTCGCCTTTTCAATTTTCTAAGCCTGCTTTCACTGGCATTCTTCTTCATGCAAGTTTTCATTGAGCTGTCTTTCACTCCAAGCGCCAGGCATGCGTATACAATGCTCATATTCAAAGCTCTTCCGCATATTTATACGAGGTCCGCAAAATCATGGTTTTTCAAATGCATATGCCGCATTCTCATTCGCAACTCTTCAAGTTAACCGATATTATTTCAGGAGGATTGTTTATTCTTACAGGAAATATGCTGTTTCCCAATCCTCTGCTCACTATCATTGTCGAATTCCCCTTCAAATATCTTCCACTGCTGTATTCAGGAAACAGTCCCTGGTCAGGCGCAAACAATCCACCCAGAAACGGAATCCTGAATTGGCCTCCATGCGCATGGCCCGCAAAAGTCAAATCGAATCCATTTTCCGAATAAATCCCGAACAATTCCGGATGGTGGGCGAGCAATATATTCAATCCTTCGTTCTGCTTCAACCGATTCAGTTCCTTGTTCAATTTTACGTATTTTCCATTCTCGCTCAAGCTTCCCGAAAACAGGTCTGGATTTGGCGACCCTGTGATTCTTATGCTGTCTTGGCCTTTTGAAATCTCAATCGAGGAACCGTCAATGACAAAAACGCCGGCTTCAGACAAACGGCTTATTGTTTCATCATATTTACCCGACCATGCCTCATGGTTTCCCGAAACATAGTAGACAGGGGCAATCTCCATGGCTCCGTTTATAAAAAACATGGCCGCCTCAAGGTTGAATTTTCTCCTGTCAATCAAATCTCCGGTAACAACGATTATATCCGGCTCCAATCCTTCGATTTCACTCAAAATCCTCGACTGCCCCTGTCCAAACATTTTATTGTGCAAATCTGAAACCTGGACAATCCTAAATCCGTCGAAGCTGCCCGGCACCTTCAAGCTTTCATAATAATGCTCGGAAACAACAATGCTGTTGTTTTGCCATACGCAAATCGCCGCCAAAATGACAAAAACCGCTGCAAGAACAAATACGCGATGCATTCTTTTTTCTCTTTTCATATTTTCCTCTCTCATGCATGAACCGCAAAACTGAATTTACGCCACTATCATAATTATGTGCTTCTATTCCCCGTCATTGGAAACCAATTCCTCATACGCGTCATACCACTCCTGCCCTGTATTGAATAGTCCATTGAATTCCTCTCCGTCAACCTTCATTATATCGCGGCATGCAGCAGCCATAATATGCCCCTTAAGACCTGTTTGCCCGCCCTCTTCAAACTCCGAGAAGCAATAATCCAAGGCATGTTTGCCAATGAATACAATCTCCCTGTATTCAATTCTGTGTTCGTCTATGTAATCTCCTGGTCTCGAGCTTTCCGAAGGAGAAGACATGATTGTCTCAAGCAGTTCTTCGATTCTATTTCCAACATCGGCTTTGCCAAGTTCCCCATGCCTGATGGCATCATCGTAGCAATTCATTATTTGACCATATACATACTTTTGCGTATCAATAGCATCATCATAAAGATGGGCTGGAAATTTTTCTTTGATTGACGGACCATAACCCGAACCATCCATGGGCATCCAGTATTCATTAAGAGCATATTCGCCTTCCTCGTTTACATCAAAGGTTATGGCCACAGGCATATGGCT
>CAZEHH010000015.1:3689-5614 GCA_964512505.1 uncultured Peptostreptococcaceae bacterium | reverse complement strand
GATCTGTCATAAGCATCGCCGCAGCTGCAAGGCATATCAGTACAGCCATTGCAACAACCCAAAAGGACGGCTTCCTGTAATTGAGCACATTCTTGACCCTTCCCCTTGTATCTCCCTCTCCGAATGCAAGCGGGGTTGCCCCAAGGATCCTTTTGCCTGTTGCAAGCGACAGCAATGAATAGGAATACTCCCTTTTGACTCCGTCTCCAAGGCTTTTGATTACCTTCTCGTCGCATGACATCTCCATATCCTTTCCACTAAGGAAAAAAGCTGCCCATACAAGGGGATTGAACCAGTGCACGCATAAAACAAGAAAGCTTACTATCTTTGCAATATGGTCGAATCTTTTTATATGGGTTTTCTCATGAATCAGTATGTATTCCCTTTCTTCGCCCCTTATAGCAGCAGGCAAATATATCCTTGGGGATAAAATCCCAAGCACAAAAGGCGTATCGATTTCCTCGGATACATATATGTTTCCGCTTTCTTCCACTGAATTTTCGAGTCTTTTTTTGAGATTCAGAAAAGAAACAAGGCCATAGGCAAGGATTGCAAAAATGCCTGCTATCCAGACAAGTTCACCCATAAAGGTCCATGCCTGAATTGGATTGACACTCGCATGGGGAGTCCCCACAGGCAGATACGCATTTATAACATTGTCAACGCTTTCAACTCCCGTGTTTATTTGAGGTGTGCCCGCATAAAAGATTCCCTTCGGTATCGAAGTCTTGTTTACAGGAATTATGCTTAGCATGCTTTCGATAGAAAACGGGCATACGAGACGAAAGAGAACCACACCCCAAAGCGCATACGAAAACACCTTTGGCGTTTTTTTGAGAAAAAGCCTTGCAATCATGACAGATGCAATTGCAAAACTCCCTGTAATGCTCATGTTTACAATCTTCAGAAATAGGCTGTCAATCATTGCCCTCCTCCTTTCTGCATGTCAATCAAACGTCTTATTTCCATTATTTCCTTTTCGCTGAGCCTGTTCCTGCGTGTAAAAGCTGCTACAAATTGCGGCAAGGATCCTCCAAATGATTTGTTTATGAACTGTTCCCCCTTTGCCGCCAGGAATTCATCCCTTGTCATCAAAGAATATACCGTTCCGTTTCTGTTTTCGAATATCCCTCTGTCGCAAAGACGCCTAAGCATTGTGTATGTTGTAGTCCTTTTCCATGAAAATTCCTCTGCGCACAGCTCCGTGAGCTCTCGCGTAGTTACGGGTTCCTTCTGCCAGATAATATCTGCAAATTCGCGTTCCTTATCACCCAATTTGTAATTGTCCATAAACAAACCTCCTGTCGTATTCCATTAGACACCTATAGTCTACTGCCAGTAGACAGATTTGTCAATGTTTTTCACGACCCGGCTTTATAATAATAAAAAAAGGATGTCCAAGTGGACAACCTTTTCTTATAAATTCAAATTCAGTTAAGCGAAGCTTTTAGTTCATTCCATTTTTCATTGTAGTATTCAGTCATCTCCTGGCCCAAATCGACAAACACCTCGCAGTTTTCCAACACTTCTTTTGATGGATATGCGGCGGGGTCATCCTTGATTTCATCGTCGAGCATCTCTTTCGCCTTTATATGCGGAGTGGAATAGCCAATATAATCAGTGTTGTTGAATGCAATTTCAGGGTCGCACATGAAGTTTATAAAGACTTCAGCCGCTTCCTTATTTTGTGTCGATTTTGGAACAACCATGGAGTCGAACCAAAGATTTGTACCTTCTTTCGGGATTGCGTATGCAAGATCCTCATTCTCATCAGCAGTATATATGGCCTCTCCTGAATAGATTACTGCCAAAGCGCCTTCATTTCCTATCATTTTATCCTTTACCTCGTCAATCACATAGGCCTGCACGAGCGGCGCCTGTTCTTTCAAAAGCTCTACCGCCTCATCAACTTCTGCTTTGGATGT
>CAZEHH010000015.1:0-3589 GCA_964512505.1 uncultured Peptostreptococcaceae bacterium | reverse complement strand
ATGTTTTCAAAATTCAATTCAAGGAGCTCATCTTCTGCAATCAGTTTTTCAATCATGTAGTCTGAAGGAACCAAAACATCGTAATCCACAGCTCCGGACTTGTATTTGGTGTACATTATTTCATTCGAATCAAACATCTCATAGTTTACTCTTATTCCGGTTTCCTCGGTGAATCTTGTCAATGTGTCTTCTGCTATATAATCCCCCCAGTTATACACATTCAATGTTGCTCCCGCATATGGCTTTGCCGGATCGCTTTCCGGGGCTTTGGCGCAAGCGCTTAAAATAACCGTCGTAGCCAGAAGAACCAATAATAACTTTTTCATTTTCATCCTCCTAATATTTTTCATTTATTTCTATTTTTTCTCTTCTCTTGGTAATGACAAGAAGCAAAATCAATATTGCCATGAACAATACGGTTGATATGGCGTTGATTTCAGGTTTTATGCCCCTTCTGGTCATCGTATATATTGTGATTGAAAGGTTTGAAACCCCATTTCCCGCTGTAAAATAGCTGATTACAAAGTCATCCAATGACAATGTGAAGGCCAACAGGAAACCTGTGATTATGTTTGGCGCTATCTCCGGCAGTATGACCTTCCTTACAGCCGTCATCGATGTCGCCCCCAAATCAAGCGCAGCTTCATAAGTGAACTTGTTCATTGACTTCAGCTTAGGCAATACGCTCAATATTACAAATGGAATATTGAATGTTATGTGGGCGATAAGCATAGTACTAAAGCCAAGCTTTAGTCCAATCCCTATGAAAAAGAGCATGAAGGCAATCCCCGTAACAATGTCTGCGTTAAGCACCGGCAGATATGTTACATTCATTATTGTTTCTTTTGTCCTGCGTCTCATGGTCTGTATGCCTATTGCTGCAGCAGTGCCTATTGCAGTCGCTATTATTGCTGAAAGCAGCGCAATTGCCAATGTATAGTATAGGGATTTCATTATCACGGGATCATTGAACATGCTTTGATACCACTTTAATGTGAACCCTCCCCATTTAGCCCTCGACTTCGAGTCATTGAAGGAAAACACCATCAGGGTAACAATGGGTGCATATAGGAACAAAAGTATTAATCCAAGATACAGGCGTTCAATTCCTTTTTTCACCATCGGCCACCACCCCCTTCCAGGCTTCCTTTGTCAAGCCTGTTCATCAGTCCCATTGCCAACAGGATTGCTATCATCAGGATCAGTGACATTGCCGAACCGAATCCCCAATTGTATGTCATCAAAAATTGCTGTTCTATAAGGTTTCCTATCAGGTTCACTTTTCCGCTTCCCAATAGATTCGGTATGACAAACGAAGTGACTGCAGGCATAAAGACCATTGTTATACCGCTCATTACCCCCGGCAGACTCAAAGGAAAAACAACTCTTATAAGCCTCTGCAAACTATTTGCCCCCAGATCATGAGCAGCCTCCAGTATATAAGGGTCGATTTTTACAAGTGTGTTGTAAATCGGCAAAACCATAAATGGCAAGAAGTTGTATACCATGCCGAGTATTATTGCATTCGGTGTTCCAATAATATTTATTGGAGGAAGATGAATTGCCCTGAGCAATGTGTTTACAAAACCATTGTTGCTTTCAAGAAGCGTCAGCCATGCATATGTCCTGAGCAAAAAATTCATCCACATTGGCAGTACAAAGATAAAAAGCATGGCAGAGCTTTTTCCTGCTTTGCCGGCCAGAATCAAGGCCAGAGGATATGCCAGAACAAGACAAATCAATGTGGCAAATCCGGCATACAAAAAAGACTTTACCATTGCATTTAAGTAAATCGGTTCAAAGGCTTTCAATAAGAATTCAAACGTGAATACCGTTTGTCCTGCTTCATCTCTTGTCAGGCCATAATACAAAATCATGAAAAGCGGAATAAGTATGAATGCAATCATCCATAGGACATACGGATATGCAAGCCATTTACGATTCATCGGCATCCGCCTCGCTTTGCTTTTTCATTATATGAATGTCGTAAGGGTCAACCTCAATATTGACATGCTCGCCCGGAATGAAATTTTTAGTGTTTTGAACAACCCATTCGTATCCATAGGTGTCTACGCATGTTTCATAGTGGACTCCCTTGAAAATGCAGTCAGTCACTTGCCCCACAAGAATTCCGCCATCCCTTTCAGATTCTTTTGAAAGAATCTTGTACAAACGAACATCTTCAGGGCGTATAACCACATCCACCGACTCATTTTCTGCAAAACCGGTATCAACGCATTCAAACATGTGTCCGAACAGTTCCAGCTCCTTGTCTTGCTTCATCGTACCCTCGTAAATATTGCTTTCTCCAATAAAGTCCGCAACAAAAGCATTGACAGGCTCATTGTATATCGCTTCAGGCTTTCCCATTTGCTGTATGGTTCCGTTGTTCATGACAACAACCGTATCGCTCATTGTAAGCGCCTCTTCCTGGTCATGGGTCACATAAACGAATGTTATCCCAAGCTCCTTTTGCAGGGTTTTAAGTTCGTATTGCATTTCCTGCCTCAGCTTGAGGTCCAAAGAACTAAGCGGCTCGTCAAGAAGCAGTATCTCCGGCTCGTTTACAATTGCCCTTGCTATTGCAACTCTTTGCTGCTGTCCTCCCGAAAGCTGAGAAACCGATCTCTTTTCAAAACCGTCCAGGTTCACTTGCTTGAGCGCTTTTTTTACTTTTATCCGAATTTTAGTCTTTTCCATTTTTTTTATGTTTAGACCGAATGCAATGTTTTCATATACATTGAGATGCGGAAACAGGGCATATCTCTGAAACACAGTGTTTATGTTCCTTTTGTACGGAGGAATATCCACAATATCCTGGTTGCCATGAAGAACACGCCCCGCATCCGGTTTTTCGAAACCGCCAAGAATTCTAAGCATTGTTGTCTTTCCACAGCCGCTTGGTCCTAAAAGGGTGAGAAATTCATTCTTTCTGATGTTAAGGCTTATATTGTCCAAAACCACTTGTTCATCAAATGATTTGCTTATCCCGTCCAATCTTATGAGAGCTTTTTCATTCATTTCGCCACCCCCTAAAAACTTGGCGGAGAGCTGACCCAAATTATTTTTGCCTCCCCACTCCCAACATTCTCTATATAATGCTCGCTGGTCGCCGCAAAATAAAACGACTCGCCCTTTTTTGCCCTGTAGCTTTCGCGGCCTTTACTTATCAATATTTTACCTTTCAACACATATCCGAATTCTTCACCTTTGTGGGGGTTGTAAACCGATGTTTTGCCGTCCTCAAGCAATGTCAGCAATATCGGTTCCATTTCGTTCTTTTGGGCATTTGGAACAACCCATTCTATGCTATTGCCTGATTCATCATCCTCTTTGACAAAATAATCAGTTTTGTGGAATACCACCTGGGTGTCTTCCGAATCGCTGAAAAATCCTTTCAGATCCGTGCCGAGGCATTGCAAGAGGTCAACAAGAGTCGCTATCGACGGCGATGTCAAATCCCTCTCAAGCTGGCTTATAAAACCTTTGGACAACTCCGCCCTGTCCGCCAGTTCCTCCTGTGTCAATTGATGCTGCAGTCTCAATTCTTTAATTTTTTCGCCTATATTCATTTTCGGCTCCTTGTAGT
>CAZEHH010000014.1:0-22620 GCA_964512505.1 uncultured Peptostreptococcaceae bacterium | reverse complement strand
TCAAAGGCTCAGCAACGTGTATGTGGTATGTGAGCGAGAGATAATCCTGAACCTCATAGAACTTTTGCGTCAAAACGTGTGTAGTCGGGTTCTCTTGTCCGTCAACTGTTCCCAATTGCAGTGCAGAGTACAATTCGCCGAAAGACATCGGTGTGGCGCTTGCGCCCATCATATTGAAAGTGTCTACAAATACAGTTCCACTCGGTGTTCTGATTTTGAGGCCTTCAAGGTCTTCAGGCTTCTCGATGGCTAACTTGGAGTTTGAAATGTGTCTGAATCCGTTTTCCCACCATCCGACGACCTTAAGGTTCTTTTCATACAAAGCGTCCGAGAGTGCTGCTCCGGCTTCTCCGTTGAGTGCGCTTACAACATGGTCATAGTCCTCGAAAAGGAAAGGCAGGTTGAGTGCGCCCATCTTAGGCTCGAATCCCGACAAGAGAACGTCCGATGTGAGAACCATGTCTACAGTTCCCAACTGTGCTCCCTCAACCAGTTCCGTTTGTTTTCCAAGGCCGTCGGCCGGGAAAATCTGAACTTCAACCATCCCGTCCGTTTTTTCGGCAACTATTTCAGCGAACATTTCAGATGCCTTTTGGTAAGGATGATCGGGCGCGCCTGTGTGGCCCAATTTCAATACAATCTTTTCCTGGGGTGCTTCAGCTTCTGGAGCCTCTTCGGA
Organism: uncultured Peptostreptococcaceae bacterium; assembly: GCA_964512505.1. Taxonomy (GTDB): domain Bacteria; phylum Bacillota; class Clostridia; order Peptostreptococcales; family BM714; genus BM714. Next base: position 21,941 of record CAZEHH010000014.1, on the reverse strand, counting down.
ATCCGATCCTCCGCAACCCACCAACATGGTTCCCAAGAGTGCAAAGACCAGCATTAAAACTAACAGCTTTTTGATTTTCATAAGTTCCTCCTCTAGTTTGTTTGTAATCGTACTGCATAATTCTTAGCGCTTGCCCTTATATACAAGCAATTGTTATGCCAAAATAAAACCATTGATTTTCAATGGTTTTATAAAATGGAATGTTTCATTCAGTTTTTAACCCCTATTTTTGAAACGTTTTAAGTGTTCTCCATAGCGTCGTCCGTCCTATGCCCAAAATTTCGGCAACCTTGTTCTTTCTGTCAGAAAAAACATCCAGCAAATCCTTTATAAGCTCCTCATTGTAATTCTGAGTCTTTTTTTCCGGCTCGAAATTCAATCCGTGCTTTCTGAACAAATCCATTATTATAAGCCGTTCGCCTATGGACTTGATGATAATCTCCCTGTATGAGCTTAGGTCGTGCCTGTTTATCCTCGAAAGGAACAGCGAGAACCTTTCGCTTACATTCTCAAGCTCCCGTATGTTCCCCGGCCATGAATAAAACCTCATAATGTCATACGCCTCATCGGGAATCTTAGTTTTATATGTTTCAAGCGACTGGTTCTTCGATACGAAGTGCTTGAATATCTCAATCACATCGTCTCCCCTGTTTCTGAGTGGAGGAATCTTCAGTTCAAGCACATTGAGACGGTAGTACAAATCCATCCTGAATTCGTCAGGGACCTTTGAAAGCAAATCCTTGTTTGTCGCCGCTATTATCCTGACATTTACAGGAATTACCCTGTCTCCGCCAACTCGTATTACTTCCTTTTCCTGAATCACTCTTAACAGCCTTGACTGTAATACAAGTGGCAATTCACCTATCTCGTCAAGAAATATAGTGCCGTTGTGAGCTATTTCAAAAAAGCCGGTTTTCCCTCCTGATTTCGAGCCCGTGAAAGCTCCCTCGTCATGGCCGAAGAGCTCGCTCTCAAGCAAATTGGCAGGTATCGCCGCACAATTGACCGCCACAAACGGCCCCCTGTAGACCCCGCTGTAATTGTGCATGCTCTGTGCGAATATTTCCTTTCCTGTACCCGTTTCTCCCGTAATGAGAATATTGGAATTTGTTCTTGCATAAAGCTTGGCTTCTTCGACAAGCTCTCTCACTATTTCGGATTTTCCTATTATATTGTCATAGCGGTTTTTTGCGCTGAAACCCTTCTTGTTGTTCTTGATCCTTATCTTTTGCTCGGTCTTTTGTATTTCCGAAACCTTGCTCACCATTATGAGCGATCCGATTATCCTGTTGCCCACTTCCAATGGAATCCTGTTCACAACCACATCCTTGTCCCTGACCCTGTTGATTACGCTCATTTGGGGTTCTCCCGTTTCCAGGACGCTCATGACTTCGCATCCCGGGAGGATTTCGGAAAGTATCTCTCCTTGGGTCTTGTTCAGATTGATGTCGAACAATTCCTCGACGGCCTGGTTGAAGAACACAATATTGGATTCGTTGTCTGTAACGATTACGCCATTCGGGCTGAATTTAAGAACCGACTGAAAAATTTTCGAGCGTTCCTTTTCATCTCGTATGGCCTTGGACATGCTTTTCGCGTCGTTTATGGTTTCAATAATAGAGTCTATCCCCGGATAGATGAAAATGCAGGGCAAACCAAGGCTGCCCGCGACTTCGTTTGCCAGGCTCGCCCCTATGACAACATCCACACCCGATTTTTTCACCGACCCATATAAGTCTTCTTTGCTCTCATACCGGATCACCGAGATCTTTATTCCGAGGGATTCCTCCAATTCCGAATAATCCTGCTTAATGTTGTCCTGATAACTGACTATGCCTATGGACCCGCCTATTTCCTTTGCCTTTATTATTGCCTGGAAATAATCGTAGAATGTAAGCTTTATGTTTACGACATTCGCGCTCGTATACTTCTCGACAAACCTTGCGTTGGCTCCTCCGGCAACAAAAACATCAACGCCTTTTTTCATCTCATGGTTGACGCGGTCAATGAGGTTCTCCATAAGGCCTTCAATAAAGACAACTTCGACTTCCGGGTCGTCCAGTATCGCTGCCGCCTCGTGGGCCAAAGCATCAAGTTTTCTGTAAGTCAAAAATCCTATCTTGTGAGTTTTCATGATTCCTCTTTTCGGTCGCCATGACGGCATAACATAAAAGTTGCCTGCTATAATATATTTGATACTCATGGTATCAAAATGTCAGAATTATTGCAATCCGATTGTCTTGGTTCCGCTTTGCAAATTGAACAAAAAAATGAACACAAGGCGTTCTGCCCGATGTCCCTTTTTCTTTTACTTTATCATTTCTATCCTTTTTTCTATTTCTTCCGTTCCCAATCCGTAGTCTTCCGATGACAGCCTTATGCTGTATATATGGCCGTCCTTTTCATATGTCATTATGATAGCTTGGGCCTCTATTTTTCTTTCCTCGAGTCTGTCCAAAATGGCCTCGATGTCTTCCGCATGGTCTTTCTCGTCTGCAAGATAAAAATTGATCTGCTCGTAGTTCGGACTTCCTATATAAGGAGCTTTGCCGCTCCCGGTTATGCTTTCTATCTCGCTTTGTATTGGAATGAACTTGAATATGCTTCTTATCGTCTCATTGTATTCATTCTGGCTTTTGGTTTCACGATAGTTGTCCGAAATTCTATTGGCCTTCCAGCTCTTGTAAATGCCAAAGGCCGTATAGTCCTCAAGGCATGTTGCGCCGCAGTAGAACTTTCCGTATATGGGATCCACCTTGGCCATGCCCACCGAAAAAGTCCTGTCCGGATACTTGGACTCAATATAGTCGGTCAATTCATTTCTTACAAGCATTAGAAAACCAAAGAATGCAATCAGAACCGCTGCAGCGATCCAAAGCAGCATCGATACTGTTTTCTTTTTACCCATAGCCACACTCGCCGCCTCCCTTGCAATAAACTAAGTGTCAAAAGCAAATCCGCCTCCAGAACAGCCCGCCGCAAAAATGGACCGAAAAATGTCTGTCCCTTTTTAGTTTTTGTTGCGGACGTACTTGAGGGTGGTGTTTGCCTTTGTCCTGACTGAGCGTATCTCGAATTTTTTTAATGAAGACACAAACGGAGTAAGCTTTGTGTAGCCGTAATTTCTGGTGTCGAAGTCGGGGTAGCGCTTGTTGAGCACGCTTCCTATCTCCGCCATGTAGGCCCAGCCGTCCTCGTCGGATATCTCGTTTATTATGGTCTTTACCGTCTCGACAAGTTGATCCTTGCTGGTCATTCCGTTCTTGATTTCGTCCTGCTCGGGTTTTTTCTTGCTGTCGTTCTCTGTAGTGGTCTGGGCCATCGAAGCAAGAACCTCAAGATACTTGAACTTTTCGCAGGCCGCAATGAAGGGCTTGGGTGTTTTTTTCTCCCCCATGCCGATCACAAGCATTCCCGCCTCCCTGAGCCTTGCGGCAAGCTTTGTGAAGTCGCTGTCGCTCGAAACTATGCAAAAGCCGTCGACATTTCCCGAATAGAGTATGTCCATTGCGTCGATTATGAGGGCCGCGTCTGTCGCGTTCTTTCCCGTTGTGTAGCTGTACTGCTGAATCGGGTTTATGGAATGCTTTAGGAGTATGTTCTTCCAAGAGCCCAGTTGGGGCTTTGTCCAATCCCCGTAGATTCTCTTGTATGTGGGAGTTCCCTGATTCGATATCTCGTCGATTATGTACTTGATATATTTGTCCGAAACATTGTCCGCGTCAATAAGTATAGCTATTCGCTTGTCCTTTTGCATAAAACCACCCCTTTGTATTTTCCATCCTGCGAATCTTTCCGGTTTCCGCCATTAAATCCCTTTATGTTTGAGCAATCCCAAAATGCATTTGAATCCGTCGGAGGCGGCATATAGTATACTGTCCCCGAAGTCCTCCTTGATGCGGTAGTAGTTCTTGTGTGAAGCCGCAGTTGTAACGAAAATTATTTTATCGCTTTTGAGAGCCGCACTGTGTATGTCGAAGTATGCGCCGTGGCCCGAAACAACCTCGGCATCGTATCCGCACTTCTTGAAACTGTTTTTGTACCCCTTGGCGAATTTCTCGCTTCCAACCACAAGCACCTTTCCTGGATGCATTTCAACCGGAATGGCAGGCGGTTCCTCTTTCCTCGCCTCTCTCCTTTGCTTGTCCCTTCGTTCCTTTATCTTTTTCTCGTCCGACTTACCGTCTTCGCATTCGCACTCATAGACATCTACAATGGTGTCGAATGCGTTCACCTCGAGTATGTCTCCATTTTCAAAATCAAAGCCATTCATTTTGCCCGACAGGTCGAATTCCGAAAACAATCGGCACGTGCCGTCCCCGAAGGCAATGAATTCGCCCATTTCAGTTTCCTTGTAAAAGCCCATGCGGCTGCCGTCGGAAGGAAGCGAAGAATATATGAAGTCCTCGTCATCGAAATAGCTCACGAGGTCCTTGCCGCTAAGGGTCGCAATCTTTCCATTTGTCAAACCGGCACCGTTTGCCGTGAGAACCTTCTCGCTCCTGTCTGCAAAATCGTAGACAAGGCTTCCGTTTGCCACAGTCTTCAACACATAAAAAGCTCCGTGCCCCCTTGCCGTGATTGATGGGAGAATGTCGTCCAGGCACATCGCCTTCTTCTCGTACCTTGTCAACACCACCTTGCCGCCGCCAAGTCCCACTATGTCCCCTCTGGACACATTCGCCACTGCGTTTGGCCAAACCTTTTCCTCGTTGTTTTTTGTTGTGTACACGCAGACAGGGTCCAGGGAAGACACTTCAGCAAACGAGGAAACATTTCTTTCCCCATTATAAAAACTTTGGTAGCTTCTTATGAATGTGTTCTTGGAGCTTACCGCCACAAACTGGTTTTCCGCAAGGTAGACGTCCTCAGGCAAATTGAAAAGCCTGAAGCCCGTTCCTTTTGGGTTGAACACGTGGTGCTGGCCGTCAACCAGCCTCGTGTATCCTATGTATGAAAGATTGTCGCCCGCAAGCTCGGCATCCGGTATGACCCCGGAAACATATGCGTCGTAGTAGGGATACATCAGCTGGTAAAGCTCGTCCGAAAGTCCGTGCTTTTTGAGGTAAGCCTTGAAAACCTCAAGCTCGTTTTCGATGTCCGTGTCCTTGAGCTTCTTTTCGAGTTCGCTTATTTTTCTGCCTCTCTCGCAATATTTTGCGTGGGCGTCTGCGACCTCTTTCTCCTTCTTCTCGTATTCTTCCCTGGCAACCATGGATTTCTCCATTTTCTGTATCTTTGCACGCTCTTCCTCGAAGGCCCTTTTGTATTTTTCAAGGTCCGTCTTTATTTTTTCGCAGTCTTCCTGAACCCTGTTGTCGTTCCTGTTCTTTTGCGCTTTCATCTCGGCCCTGAGGTCCTCGATTTGTTTCTTTTTCTTGGAAATTGCGCGTTCTTTCCTGTTTGCCTCGATTTCGCACTGCCTGACCATTTCATTCAGGGAATTGAGCTCCTCAACCATTATGCTTCCCGTTATCCTGCATACAGAACATGTCTGGTACATCTTCAGCAGATTCGAAATGCATGTCTTCCTCTGGTCATCTATTTCCATTTTGTTTATCTGGTTGTACTCATAGAGTATGGAAAGGTATATTAGCACGGAAAGATGCTCCATGAAATAATTCGTTATGAAACTGACCTGACCGGTTATATCCTCTTTTGAGAACAGCTCCCTGTCCCTCTCGTAGTAGTCCGCTATGTATATCAGAATGGCCTGTATCAGCCTCGGGTATTCGGAGTCGAGTATCATGTCGCGCTTGAGTTCTTTAGTTTGAATGAGTTCCAAAATCTCCTCGTAGTGCTCGAGTATCATAGACATATTTTTGCTTTTGAGATTTTTTGTCACGATCTGCATGGGCAGCTTAATGTCTACTTCCGCTTCCCTGAGATTTGCAAGAAATCCGCCCGGCTCGCTGTCCTTCAGAAATATCCTGAAATGGGTTTCCGAATATGCCGCCAAAAGGCACATGTCGAAATTCATGTAGTTTTCTTCCAATATCTCCGGAGTCAGATCCAGTATCCTGTTTTTCAATGCGATTCCTCCCAAATGACTCAAATCTTTACCCATCATTATATTTTACCAAATATTCGTCTACATATACAATTTCCTCAGTTAATAATATCACATAAAATTATATGATTGGCGTATTAAACCTTGCCGAATGCATTGAATTCGGCAATCCCCCTTCAAAATAACATGTTTCGCTTTTCTTCTTGCCGATCAAAAGTATTTTGGCAATCAAAATATTTTTGTTGAAAAACGTCCTCGCAAGCTATACAATCATTAATATATAAAATTATATATATGAAAAAATTTTATATCAGACGCCTCGGAATTTTCCTAACGAATAGCCGTGCATCCTGCTTAATAAATAATAGCGGCTCAAGGAGTTAAAAATGTATATAAGAGAAATAAAACAGTTTTTCAAGGAGCCTCCCGCACATTTGCAGGTCGATTTCAAAACAAAAATCGAATACGACAATTATTTGAAGGCAAAGTTTTTTTCTCTTGTTGTAGTTGCCCTTTCTTTATTGTCCATGATTATTGCAAATACCATAAATGACTCGATGCAAATAACCGATGTCAATTTCGTTTTTTTTATTTTATCGTCTGTAAACGCCCTTCTATTCCGCATACAGCAACCTTCCCCCCACGAATTGAAAACTTTCCATAAAATATTCATTTATGCATTGATAATAACCGTTTTAGGCTGGAGCACGCTTCTGATGATCATATCTCCAAACAGGCACGAGCTGATTGGAACCTATTCCATTGTAGTGCTGTCGATTTCACTCTTGTTCAACTTGAAGTGGAACATAGTGGCTGCCCTCTATTCAACAAGCCTTTTGGCGCTTTTGGCTTTCGCAGTCCCCTTGATGGAAGCCCCTTCGGCTCCTAAGATTATGATGACAACCTCATTGGTCGCCATTTCTTGGATAATTTCCAGAACACTGTACTACAAGGAAATACAAAATTTCACTATAAGCCGGGCCCTTAGAGACCAAAACGAGAACATGCAGGCGGAAGTGCTGAAACAATCCATCAAACTCAAAAACCATGAGGAAGAAAAGATTGAAGAGATCATCTTTTCTGTAACAAAACTGCTCGGCATATACGATCCGTACACAAACGGACACTCTGAGAATGTGGCCAACATTTCTCAAAACATAGCTGTCGAAATGGGCCTTTCAAACGAAGATATCAAAGATGCGTATTGGAGCGGAATGGTTCATGACCTCGGCAAACTACTTATACCGATTGAAATACTCAACAAAAGGGGCCCTCTTACAGAGGACGAGGTTAGAATTATTAGGGATCACCCCTTGCACGGCTACGAAGTTCTTTGCCAATCCGCTTCACTCTCGAATATCGCCAAGTATGTATTGCACCATCATGAAAGATGGGACGGCAGTGGTTATAATGACCATTTGGCAGGAAATGAAATCCCCCTTGTTTCACAAATATTGTCTGTTGCCGATTCATGGGATGCCATGACTAATAAAAGGCCGTATCGCAAGGCCATGACAGAAGAAGAGGCCCTTATGGAAATACGAAAAAACAGTGGGAAACAATTCTCTCCAAGTGTTGTTGATGCATTCCTTAAACTTCATGATAAGAATTGCAGGCAGATAGAGTCTGCATGTTAACTCATTAATAGAATTGATCCCAAACTCATTTATGTAAAAAAAGCGTGCATACTTTGCCTTTTTGTGGCAAAGTATGCACGCTTTAATTGTTATTACTCAGGAACGCAAAGCTCTTTGTTCTTGATGGCAAGGAATGTTCTTGATGTGGTAATTAAAATCATTATTATTAGAAAGGATGCTGTTGCAAAACTCAGATTCTTGAAAAAAGCCAATCCGCTTTTATGGTACATAAGAACACTTGCAATTGTAAAGGATGAAATGGGAAATGAAAAGGCCCACCATGAAAGATAAAAGTTCATCTTCATGTACTCCCTTATCCGTCCGAAAACAAATGTAAAGATAAAGAAGGCAAAATAATACATTACTCTGGCAAATCCGTCCACTTGGCCTATTAGCTTGACATAGGAAATGAAGGCGATTGCCGGAGGAGCTATCAGTATTGCAAGGCTGGGGACAATCTTCTCATGCAGGGCCTCGTGAAATATTATCCTGTACATAAAAGTTGCAAAGAGCATTGCCCAAAATATCATCCCTATACTAAAGAAAAACCAAGAAATTTCCTTTCCAAAATGCGCTGTGCCCGCAACGGGAACAAGCAGATTTCCAACAACGGGGATAAACCATATTGGATTAAATGAAGTAAAGCTGTGCTCCTTGTGGAAAATCCAAAAGGCCAGGGTCTTGTAGGTGAAGTACAGATGGAGGACAGCTCCAAGTATCCACAAAAGTCTTGAAATGTTCATATCATATGTCAAGAATGCCGCACTCAACAAAAGCAGTCCAATGGATATGGTTGAAAAAAAATTATACTTTATTGAGTTTGTGTATTCCTTCTTGACCTCTTGGGGATATTTGACTGTTCTATAGGCAAAAATCAAAGCTATTGTTAGAAATACAGCTAGAGTAAAGCCAAGCATAATCTTTGGCAAAAGATACGAGGTCCCAAGCAAACCTGCCATCTTCTCCAAAACAAGCGTAAGCCCACTTAGTCCGAGTATGATTGAAAAAAACGAAACCGAAAAGTATTTTAATCTATTTTGCGTTTCCATTATAAGCCCTCCTTATTCAGTATGTTTTTTCATTATACCCCCTCCATGTATGGGGGTCAAGCAAAGTATTTATTCTCGCCCCAATAAGGCAAAGGTCCGCCTAAACCCTTGAAGCTTATAAATATTATAATTCTTCTGCTTCTATTCAAAAGTCAGAAATAAAGTTCTTTGCTCCTATCGGTAAAAGCCCAGTATTCCTTTTAACACAAAAAAACCTTGCACAAGCATGAAAAAGCTGTATAATAATAATATCAAAGCGAACATGTTCGTATTGGAGGCAGGCAAATGTCAAATATAACAATTCAAGAAAAGCATGAAACAAAGGCAAAGATACAAAAGGCTGCAAAAGAGGTATTTCTCAATAATGGAATAAAGGGCGCTTCTGTCAGAAAAATTGCGAAAAAGGCCGGTATCGGAGCCAGCACCCTATATGGCTATTACTCATCCAAAGAATTACTTTTTATTAAAACCATATTACCTTCGATTGATTCAAGAGATAAGATGACTGTAGAATTGGATAATATTGAAGTAAAAGATTTAAGTATTGACCAAGTCACAAAAATACTTGCGGATACAGTTTTCTCTCTCCCTTCATCCATCATAGACATGGATGATAGAATCGTAAAAGAGTTTCATTCAGTGCTCTTTTCAATCTCTGCATCCGATGAGATAAAAAAAACCATGGAAAATTTTATAGAAAATGAAATGAATGGAATTATAGCAAACTTTATAAAACGCTTGCTGGATGAAAAAATCATCAAGGTGGAGATTGATGCAAATGAATTTGCCGGATATGTTTTAAACTTGATGAGAATGGTATTTTTAGAGTATATAATAATTGGCGCTTTGACAAAAGATACTGCCTATTTAAAATTAAAGAGCAATATAAGGATGTCCCTTATAGGCAAAATATAATACTGGTGGAGAAATCCATCCAATTTTTTAGCCTTATAGCGAACATATTCGCATTAAAGGCAAATACTGTGGAAGGGTGATTTTATGAAAAAATGGACGCTTGTTGGGATATTTTTAATTTTAGGCCTTGCACTTGCGGCCTGTTCCAATTCAAAGGCAGATGATGCTTCAAAATCCGTGGATTATAAAACTGTTCAAGTCATGATTACAGAGAAAAAGCTTGCAGACGAGACTCTCGAATATTCCGGAATAATCAAACCGGATGTCCAGAAAAATTTAAGTTTCAAAATTGCCGGGCGCCTGCATGAATTATTCGTCAATGAAGGTGATTATGTCGAAGCCGGCCAGATGCTTGGATCCATAGACACACAGGATGTCAATATGCAGCTGAATAGTCTCAACAGCCAATCAAGCGCCACGGCAAAAGAAATAGAGAAGGCCAAAGAAGCCTTTACCTATGCAGAAAGCCAATATGAAAACGCAAAGGTCCTGTATGAGGAAGGGGCCGTCTCAAAGGTCTCCCTTGATTCCACAAAGCTCGCATACGAGCAAGCAAGACTGAATCATGAAATCGCCCAGGACAATAGCAGTAGATTATTATCCGAAAAAGCAAGGATAGGCAATTCGATTAATGAGGGGACCATTTATGCCGATCAAAGTGGCCTTGTCACCAGCATACTCTATCAAAAGTCGGAATATGTATCTCCGGGACAAACGGTTTTCATTATAGGTTCAAACGAACAAAAGATCGAAATTCATGTGACGCGACAAGACCGGAAACTCTTAAGTGTCGGTCAAAAAATCTATTTTATGATCGATGACGAGAAAAAAGAGGGGGAAGTTACATTTGTAGACGATATGGCCGATTTGCAAACATCCACCTATAAGGTCGAAATAGCCATTGAAGAGGAAGAGGTTTTGACCGGTAGCATTGTGCGGGTTGAAGCCGTGGTCGGACAAACAGAGGGAATATGGATTCCTATACAATGCATTCAATCTACCACAATCGACTTTGTCTATGTAATAGAAGACGGAAAATCGTCAAAGCGTTCAATAAATATTTTGGAAATCAAGGGCGACCAAGCCTTGGTTGATGGATTGGAAGTAAATGAAAGCCTTATCGTTGCAGGCATGAAATCCCTGGTCGAGGGTATGCCGGTTAAAGCTCAGGAATTGGAGAAGTGATTATGGACAGAGGAATAACATACAAGGCACTTAAGCATAGCAAATTGACTTTGTTCCTGATTGTAGCGACCTTGCTTGCGGGACTGTATTCATATATGGTCCTTCCCCGTCAGGAAAGCCCGGATCTAAGTGCCCCGGGGGCTATGGTCTTCATTGTCTATCCCGGTGCGTCCCCCGTGGAAATCGAGGACTATGTAATAGATGTAATAGAGGACGAGCTTACCGAAATTACAGGATTCGACTATGCCCAAACGGCCATAAAGTCAAATATGGCTTCGATAATGGTCATGCTTAAAGACGGCGTCGATGTAGATGCCTCATGGAATGAACTTGACGCCATCATTGAAGATGTCACGCCCAATCTTCCATCAGGCGTTACTCAAATTATTACTAATACCGAAATCATGAACACCCCCGGAATGATAATCGGCATAACGGGTGACGAGTATACCCATGAAGAGCTTGCAGATTATGCAGAATTCTTCAGGACGAATCTTGCAAAAATTGACGGTGTTACAGGCTTTGACATCTTCGGCGATCTGGATCAAGAAATCGAAATTGAGATTGACCATGCCCTTCTCAATCAGTACAATCTTTCAATGAATAGTGTCGTCAATATTATAAATGCCGAGAATGTAACTATGCCAACGGGAAGTATAGACAACGGCATCAGCAAGATCGAAGTTAGCCTGGATGTGGAATTCCAAAGCATCGAAGATATTAAAAATGTCAGTCTTATGGTTTTCCCTGATGGGCGAAGCATAAGACTAAAAGATATTGCGGAAATCAATTACAAAACGGATCCCGATAATCCCAGATTTGAAATAAACGGGAAAAAGGCCGTTTATCTTGCGGGGTATTTTGAAGACAGCCTCAACATAGTGCCTGTTGGCGATGATGTCCAAGGCAAAATAGAAGAATTGCGTGAAAGCCTACCTAGCAACATTGAATTCTCATACATGGTCTATCAACCGGACGATGTTCGAAAATCAATTAACGATTTCATGATCAACCTGCTTGAGGCCATTGTCTTCGTTATCATTGTTGTATTTATTGGCATGGGCTGGAGAAATGCAATTGTGGTATCCACGGTTATCCCCTTGTCCATAGGATTGACGATGATTGTCATGTATTCAATGGGAGTGAAATTGGAGCAGATGTCAATATCCGGCCTAATCATTTCACTGGGCATGCTGGTTGACAATGCAATTGTAGTGAGTGATTCCATTCAACACCACATTGATCAAGGTGTGGACAATTTGGAAGCCGCTCTTACAGGTACAAGAGAGGTTGCCTTCTCCATCCTGACTTCAACCTTGACAACAATATTTGCCTTCATGCCGCTCTTGTTGCTTGATTCTACCGTTGGCAAATTCGTTCACGGCGTGCCCTTTGTCGTTACAACGGCATTGATTGCATCATATATATGCGCAATCATCACAACGCCTCTTATAGCAGCCATGACTTTCAAAAAAACAAAAGATGCTAAAGAAAGGAATAATACAAAATTCAGGGGCATCTTCAATGATCTTTTGGACAAGAGCCTAAAAATGAAGAAGCGAACGATTGCATTTTCAATACTCTTTGTAGTCATATGCGGTTTTTCCATGACAGGGATGGAGGCAATCCTGCTTCCAAAGGCAGACAAGCCGGTCCTCCAGATTGATTTGTCGTCAGAATTTGCATCGGACATGGACAAAACCGAGGCCCTTGCTGACCAAGTCATCGACCTGCTTAAGGATATACCCGAATTGAAAAACTACCATGTATCGATCGGGAGCAATCTCCCAAAATTCTATCTGTCCGTCATGTACCGGGGAGCATCACCGGACATTGCCCAAATAGCCTATGAATTCGATTTGTCCGAGAGTGACAGATTTGAAAAGAAAGAGGAATTGCAGGTCTATGTGCAGTCAAGGCTAAGCAACAAGCTTGTAGGAGGAACCGCTTCCACCCTGCTTCTCGAGCTGGGGAACTTCTCGAAACCGATAGAAATCAAGATAATGGGAGAAGATTTAGACAGACTGGATGAGGTAAGATACAATCTAATTTCGAAAATGCAATCGCTACCAGGCGTTCTTAATATTTCCGATGACTTTTCAAGCAAGGAGTACCAATTTTATGTTGAGATAGATGAAGCCAAGGCAAGTTATCACGGCTTCAGCAAATTCGACATACAAAGAGAAGCAAGCGCAGCCCTGCTTGGAATGGATATTTCCTCCTTGAAGAAAAACGGAAGGGAAACTCCAATTACAATCAAGAGCGACATATCAAGCCTGGAGGAATTCGAGAATTTGGGAATAGTATCCAGCAAAACTGGAAACAGCGTCAAATTGAAAGAGTTGGGCGAGGTTGAAATGATAAGCGAATTTCCTGTAATAAATCATTACGCGGGAGAACGCTCAGTCATACTAAGTTCGGATGTCAGCGCAAGCTATTCGACAAAGGACATAGAGAAGGAATTGAAGGAATTTGTTTATAGCGGCGATTACGATGATGTCGACTTTGAGTTTGGCGGCATGATGCAGCGCGTAAAGGAAAGCGTAATTGACCTGGTCAAGCTTGGAATATTTTCATTACTCATGATTCTATCTGTGCTGATTCTCCAATTCGATTCCTACAGGCAACCCTTTGTCATCCTAGCTACAATCCCCATAGCAATATCCAGCGCCTTGATGGGACTTTTCATAAGCAATCAGACACTTACCTTTGTCGCCATGATGAGTTTACTTGCCTTGATGGGAATCGTAGTCAACAACGCAATCGTATTGCTGGATGCCATCAACACCTTCCGCGCACAAGGAATGGAAATTGACGAAGCCTGCAAGGCAGCAGTAAACAGGCGCTATAGGCCCATTACAATAAGCACCATGACCACCGTTATCGGCCTTGTCCCCTTGCTGATCTCCGGCGGCGAACTCTTTAGGCCTCTTGCTGTGGCCCTCATGACAGGCCTTGCTTTCTCAACAATCCTGACAATGATTGTGGTTCCGACTATATACAGCCTTCTAATGAACGATAAAGAAATCGGCAAAAGCAGAAAAAAATCAAAGCTAAACTTTCTAAAACCTTAGCGGTAAAACTCAAAAAAAGACTTCCGGCGGGACAGCCTAATTTAAATCAATTAGGCTGTCCCGTCGGAAGCGTCTATTCATGACATAATTCATCCGGTCTTTTCTTCTAAATATGAGGATTAAATGATCTGCTTATTCACATATTTCCACTTCGTTAACCTTGACTTGAAACAACTTACTATTAATGCTTAGCCTTAAATCCTTGTCCTCTTTAAGTCTTTTGCAATGGAATCCTTCAATTATTTCAATTATGCCTTTCTCCTTCTCCTTTAAAATTTCATGAGCTTCGTATACATCCACAGCCTTAAAGCGAATCCTGTCCCCGGTCTTCAACTGGGCAATCTTCCATAGGTCTGTACTTATGACATGGGCAATCTTAGTATATCCGCCTGTAGTTTGACAATCCGCCATCATTATTATTGGATTTCCGTGCCCCGGAACCTGTACGGCACCCCTTACTATGCCATCGGAAATGATATCCGCCGATGCCTCATGCTCCACTTTCTTGCCTTCAAGCCTGTACCCCATCCTGTCAAAATCCTTGGAAACCTTGTAGGACGAGCTGAAAAAATCAGCTATTCCTTCTTTTGTAAATGAATCCTCCTGGGGTCCGAGAACAACCCTTAACTCAACAGCTGTTTCATATGTCGGAATACTTCCTGCCTGGACAAATCTGCCCTTTAAATCTTGCCCACTTATCCTACTCTGATTAAAGCTTACTTGGTCGTCCTTCATTAATTGCCGGCCCTTAAAGCCCCCCAGCCTGCCCCTTGCATAGGTAGACTTGCTACCCATTACGAGCGGAACATCAAGTCCTCCAGCGACAGCCAAATAGGTCCTACATCCCTCTTTTGCCGCCCCAAAAATTAATTTGTCTCCCTTTTTTAAAGACACGCTTCTCCACATTCCTATATCTTTTTCCCCGTTTAGCTTTGGCTTCATATTTGCGCCCGTAATGGCAATTACTGCATCCTCTTCAAATAAATAAGTCCCGCCCATAAGGGTCATTTCCAGTAGGGCTTCATCCTGGTCATTCCCAACCAGCAAATTGGCTATGCGATGGGCAAAATGATCCATGCTGCCTGAAACCGGCATACCGTATTCTTGATAGCCGCTTCGTCCCAAGTCCTGAATAGTCGTGTACATTCCCGGCTTTATCACTCTAATGGAAGTCATTTTTCCCACCTCCAGGAAGAATAATTTCTGTTTTGCATGTATATATTCCCTCTTCAACTTCTTTTTCTATCCTTCTGTACTCCTCAAGGTCAATTTCTACAAATCTTATGTAATTCCCCGCTTCAATAAGTATGGGATCCTCACGATTAATATCAAAGAGTTTTAAGGGTGTCCTTCCGATTATCTGCCAACCCCCCGGACTGTCAATAGGATAGATTCCCGTTTGCTCTCCTGCTATGCCGACCGATCCGGCATAAATCTTTGTTCTTGGCTTTTTTAGGCGGGGGCTGGCAATTGATTGACTCATTCCTCCCAAATATGGAAATCCCGGCGTAAATCCAATCATGTATATGCGGTAGTCAACCGAAACATGCGTAGCTATGACTTCCTCAATTTCCATCTTGTTCATGGCCCCGACATTTTGCAAATCGGGTCCGTATTCGCCCCCATAGCAGACAGGAACAATATACACCTTGCCAAGTGCTTCTGTTGATAGTCCCGCATTTTCAATAAATGCCTCCATTTTTTTCTTCAGATCATCAAAAGCTATTTCGCAGGGCTTGTATAAAACGCTTAAAGACCTATATGTCGGTATGCACTCTACAATCCCAGCAATTTGCGCTTCTTCTATGCAAGCTTTAAGGATGGCCACCCTCTTATTCACCTCTTCGGAAATTTCATTTCCGAACTCTATAAGAAGCGCACAGTCGCCTGAAGGCTTTATAGTATAATCTTTATCCAATATGGTTCACTCCTATCAATATTAAGTTGACTAGCTTTGAAACAGGTCGACCCGTCTATCCAGTACAATTATGTAGCCTATAGTCAAGACTCATTGACTGCTTTTACAGCAACATTTTCAATTGTCAAACGTTTTCTTATGGAAGTTACAAATTCCAAGGCCTTTGGATTGTCTCCATGGACACATATGGATTCTGCATTGATTTCTATGACCTTGCCTGTAATCGTTCTTACCCGCTTGTTTTTAACCATCTCAAGGACCTGGTTGATGGCCGTTTCAGAATCGTGAATGACTGCCCCGGGCTGACTTCTTGGAACAAGCGATCCGTCATCCTGATAAGCCCTGTCGGCAAAAACTTCACTTGCAGTCTTAAGACCTTTGGCTTTGGCGCATTCAATAAGCTTGCTTCCAGACAGGCCCATTAGAACAAGCTTTGGATCAACTTCATACACGGCTTCTGCAATCGCCTTTGCCATGGATTCATCTTTTGCAGCCATATTGTACATGGCGCCATGTGGTTTTACATGCTGCAGGCTACTTCCTTCTGAATCCACAAAGGCCTTCAGTGCTCCAATTTGATATTTGACATAGTTCTTCAACTCATATGGCGATATTTGCATCTGCCTTCTTCCAAATCCCATCAAGTCCGGAAAACCCGGGTGGCAACCTATGGCCACATTGTTCTCAACAGCCTTTTTAACCGTCTTTGCCATTACATTGGGGTCTCCCCCATGCCATCCGCAAGCAATGTTGACCGAGCTTACAAGCTTTATAATATCGTCGTCCATGCCTATCTCATAATTACCGAAACTTTCTCCCAAATCACTGTTCATGTCTACCCTCATTGCTTCATCACCCTCTCCAATCGTATTTTGTAAAACTCATCAAAGTGTTTCCATATTCATATTGTTTAAAAAACTATAATATTGCTTCTGTTTTTATATTCCAACCCTTGATTCCTCCTTTATCCTTGCCCTAAAGTCTTTTACTTATTGGACATGTTCAAAGGAGCATCGTATAATATATTCTACAATAGTAATCTATCTGAAACAAACCAAATTAATAAGGAGATTTGACTCATGATGAATGTAGACAGAGTAAAATGTATAGGATGCGGGGAATGCGTAAAGGATTGTTTTCCATCCGACATTGTTATGGACAAGGGAAAAGCATTTATAAAAAATATAGCTTGCTTCAAGTGCGGCCATTGTATTGCAATATGCCCCGTAAACGCGGTATCCTCAGACGAATATAGGATGGAAGAAATAAAAGAATACTCTGAGGCTTCCTTTAAGGTCGATGCCGACAATTTACTTAATTTTATAAAATTCAGAAGAAGCGTAAGACGCTTCAAGGAAAAAGATGTGGAGCCTGAAAGGCTCTTAAAAATCATTGAAGCAGGAAGGTTTACCCAAACATCAAGCAACCAGCAGGATGTATCCTTCATAATTGTCAAGGACAGGCTGAATGAATTAAGGGATTTGACATACGACAGATTGAAAAGCATTGCTCAAGATGCCTTAGAAAACAAGGACAAGATGAATGGAGTCATGGCTCGATACTCAAAAATGTGGATAAAGATGTACGATGAATATAAAGCCGGTCAAAAGGACAACTTGTTCTTCAACGCTCCATTGGTCATTATAGTAACAGCCAAATCACAAGTAAACGGATCCCTCGCCTCTTCAAACATGGAGCTTATGACAAACGCCCTGGGCCTTGGAACCATGTTTAGCGGATTTCTTGTCCGGGCTGCCAATGGAAACAAGAAAATCCATGACTTGCTTGAAGTAGAGAAAGATAAGGAAATAGTAACCTGCATGGTAATAGGTTATCCTGATGTAAGCTACAAAAGAACCGTTCCAAGAAAAGCGGCCGATATTTCTTGGAAATAATCGCTTCTACTTGCCCATACGATGTAATACAACTATACCGCCAAAACCCAACAATAGGTCTTGGCGGCATTAAGTTTGGGCCAGTGACTTTCCCGATTGGATTGCTTCCATGCCGGGCGCACCATTGATAAAAAGGTACCCATAAAAATGGGTACCTCTTTAATATATGTTAAATGAAATCCCCCGGTTATACCGGGGGTTCCAAAGAGCTTTAGCTATGAGTAAAAAATGACCTCCTTTTGATAAAATAACATTGGTTCGCCAACCGAAGTTATAACAAAAGGAGGATCCGAAATTGGATAAGCATAGTTTATCACATACAAAGTGGAACTGTAAATATCATGTAGTTTTTGCACCAAAATACCGGAGACAAGCGATATATGGAAAAATCCGCAAAGATATTGGGAAAATATTAAGGAAATTATGTCAACAAAAAGGTGTTGAAATATTAGAAGCAACAGCATGTAAAGATCATGTTCATCTAGTACTAGCAATTCCACCGAAGTATAGTATTTCAAGTGTGATGGGGTATCTGAAAGGGAAAAGTTCTTTGATGATTTTTGACCGGCATGCAAATTTGAAATATAAATATGGTAATAGACATTTTTGGTGTAGAGGATATTATGTGGATACTGTTGGACGAAATGAAAAAAAGATAAGGGAGTATGTTAAAAATCAACTTCAAGAAGATATAGCAAGTGATCAAATAAGTATCAAGGAATATGTAGATCCATTTGGAGATACAAAAAAGTAGATAGAATAGCAACAAGCTGCTTTAGCAGCAGCTTGTGAATAAAAGCAGTTGGCGAACCATTCAATGAGCCTTGAGGCTCAAGCGAGTAATATGCCCTTATAGGGCTGAGCAAACTACCCGCTGAGCGGGTAGTTTTGATTTCCATTAACAAAAGCTTCTCAATTTACGGCAACCATGTAATTGTTCCATCATCAGACCCCAATTTTTCAAATGTCCCGTTCTCATCTTTATCTACATAAATGACCGGCCTATCCATGCCTGCATCAATTTTCCAATAAGCAAAATCACCATCACTGTCCGCATTAAATTCCCATCCGGCGAACTGGACTTCTTCACAATCATTGATGTTTGAAATGCTCAATCCGTCTTTTCCGCTTAGTGTCGCATCAGCCAGACTTTCCTGCAAGACGTTACTAAAATATACATCCATTCCCTCATAAGCATAATTGCTTACATCTGTCTGCGAGTGATTCGCAATTCTGAATGTATAGCTATTCCCTTTAATATATTGATTGAATGCTATGGAGCTAGTCGGTGCCCCCCCGTTAAAGTATCCTGCAAGTCCACCGACATTGCTGGAACTTGCCTCTATTTCTCCATTTGAATAGGCATTTTCAACACTGCCTGCATTTAATCGGCCCGCTACTCCACCCGCATAGGTATTTACTCCGCTAATATTTGAAGTCGAATAACTATTTTTAATTACTGCCGTGCCGTAGCCAAACAAACCGCCAACACTATCCACCGAATTATTCGATATAACATCACCCGTTGAGTAAGAATAATCAATCGTTACTCCTTTGCTTGAATATCCAACGAATCCACTTGCATTGTCATCATCAACCGTTACATCTCCGGTCGCATAAGACCGTGTAATTGACACATTGGAATACGCATTTCCAACAAATCCACCCGTCCTCACATCTGTTGAAAGCACATTTCCTTCCGCATACGAATCTTCAATAGTTGTATCTTGCGCAAAAGCTATGAAACCCCCTGTATCCTCTTGCCCGGTAACATTGCCTGTCGAATAAGAATTTTGAATAGTTCCATTCTCACTCCTGCCAATCAGACCTCCAACAAATCTGCCTCTTCCTGTGGCGGAGAGCAATTTCACTTCACATTGAGAATGACTGTCTTCGACAACACTATACGTCTCCATTAATCCTATGAGCCCTCCAATATCAGCAAAATTCGAGGTTGAATCACAGCTTATAATTCCAGTGGTATAGCAATTGCTTATTGTTGAATAGCTTGTAACATATCCACTAAGACCCCCAACTGAATTCGCCCCCTTAACATTTACATTAGTCAAACCCAAGTCCTGAATTGTTGCCCGGTTTCTTATTTTACTAAATAGTCCAATTTCATCATTTGTACTATTTATATACAAATTGTTGATTGTTTTGTCGTTCCCATCAAAATTGCCTAAAAAATACGAGCCATATCCAATTGGTGTAAAGCCTTCCAAACCTCCCGCTTCAGTGTAAGCTGCGTTAACTGTTCCGCTTGAGTAGCTCGAGGAATCTTCAAAATCAAGATTTGCCATTAGAATATAATCATCGGATAATGTCCATGTAGCGCCGTTCGCATCGGTGTCAAGTGTTCCGATTCTCGCAAGATCTTCGATTGTATATATTTTAAATGGATTCTCGTCTGTTCCGGCTCCATAATCAACATTCCACTTGGCGTATAATGTGGCGTCGCCTGAAACCGTGTAGGGGAAAGCCAGCTTGTTCGTAAGACCGGCCTCACTGTACCAGCCTGCTAGTGTATATCCCTCTTTACTTGTGGCCTGGCTGTCTATGGTCGTCCCATAGTTCTGGCTGATGCCTGCAACCGCCGTCCCGCCATTGGCTTCAAAGCTTACTGTATATTCATTTATATCCCACTTAGCATATAATGTTGCGTCGCCTGAAACCGTATAGGGGAAAGCCACCTTATTCGTAAGACCGGCCTCACTGTACCAGCCTTCGAATGTATAGCCCGTCTTGCTTGTTGCCTGGCTGCCTATGGTCGTTCCGTAGTTCTGGCTAATGCCTGCAACTGCAGTTCCGCCATCTGTTTCAAAATCGATTGTATACTGGTTAACTGTCCACTTGGCGTAAAGAGTGGCATCGCCTGAAACCGTATAGGGGAAATTAACCTTATTCGTAAGTCCGGCCTCACTGTACCAGCCTTCGAATGTATAGCCCGTCTTGCTTGTTGCCTGGCTGCCTATGGTCGTTCCGTAGTTCTGGCTAATGCCTGCAACTGCAGTTCCGCCATTGGCTTCAAAGCTTACTGTATATTCATTTATATCCCACTTGGCGTAAAATAAAATATCATTGCTTCCCATCTTAAATGCTTCGTCAATCGAAAAGTTGTCGCCTGTTCCGTCATCCTTGCTATTCCAACCACTGAATGTATAATGGGTTTTTGTCAATGCTCCACTGTTTCCAAGTACTGTTACCGTATCTCCAATGTGATAAGTATTGGCGTCTAGAGGAACCGACCCACCGTCACTTGCATTCCCAAAATATGTTACAAAATAATCTATGGGCGTCCACTTGGCATATAATGTTGCATCGCCTGAAACCGTATAGGGGAAATTAACCTTGTTCGTAAGACCGGCCTCACTGTACCAGCCTGCTAGTGTATATCCCTCTTTACTTGTAGCCTGGCTGCCTATGGTCGTTCCATAGTTTTGGCTGATGCCTGCAACTGCCGTCCCGCCGTCTGTTTCAAAATCGATTGTATACTGGTTAACTGTCCACTTGGCGTATAATGTTGCATCACCTGAAACCGTATAGGGGAAAGCCACCTTATTCGTAAGACCGGCCTCACTGTACCAGCCTTCGAATGTATAGCCCGTCTTGCTTGTTGCCTGGCTGCCTATGGTCGTTCCGTAGTTCTGGCTAATGCCTGCAACTGCAGTTCCGCCATTGGCTTCAAAGCTTACTGTATATTCATTTACTGTCCACTTGGCGTAAAGAGTGGCATCGCCTGAAACCGTATAGGGGAAATTAACCTTATTCGTAAGTCCGGCCTCACTGTACCAGCCTGCTAGTGTATATCCCTCTTTACTTGTGGCCTGGCTGTCTATGGTCGTTCCGTAGTTCTGGCTAATGCCTGCAACTGCAGTTCCGCCATTGGCTTCAAAGCTTACTGTATATTCATTTATATCCCACTTGGCGTAAAATAAAATATCATTGCTTCCCATCTTAAATGCTTCGTCAATCGAAAAGTTGTCGCCTGTTCCGTCATCCTTGCTATTCCAACCACTGAATGTATAATGGGTTTTTGTCAATGCTCCACTGTTTCCAAGTACTGTTACCGTATCTCCAATGTGATAAGTATTGGCGTCTAGAGGAACCGACCCACCGTCACTTGCATTCCCAAAATATGTTACAGAATAATCTATGGGCGTCCACTTGGCGTATAATGTTGCATCGCTTGAAACCGTATAAGGGAAAGCTACCTTATTCGTAAGACCGGCCTCACTGTACCAGCCTTCGAATGTAT
>CAZEHH010000013.1:0-23026 GCA_964512505.1 uncultured Peptostreptococcaceae bacterium | reverse complement strand
CCGGAAACATGGCAATCCACAAGCTGGGGAAGAAGTAGACAGACAGCTTGCAGCGTGCAGTTTGCAGTGAGCAGTGAAAGATCAAGTACATTTGCAAATGATTGATTTCGGTATGTAGTTATTTATAGGCAACATCGACCGATCCATAGATTTTTGAGGTTTTGGATGAAGTGAAATCGTGAAGAAATCCGCTTTGGCCTTGGCCCGATGCGAAGCGAGTTTGCGGATTTTAGATTTTGCTGAAAGACAAAACCTGACAAAAATCATGAGCAGGTCGCGGAGGATATGCATAACTGCAGCCGAAATAAAACACGGTAGAAAGTGGAAAGTAGAAAGTGGAAAGAAAGAACAAAGGCAAAGATAGAAGAACGGTGATTAAAAGCAAAAATCATTGAAACGCATTTATGTTTTGTATGTATTTAAGCTTTAACGCTTTTGTATTTGCTGACAACTGACAACTGCCAACTGAAAACTGTTTTTCTCTGCCAACCGGGCCGTTCTCCCCAAAAAGGAGGACGGTCCTTTCGCACATAGGTTTTGTTTGCTATAATCAATAGAGGGTATAAAGAATTTTGAATACAAAAAAAGGAGTGATTGACATGCCGGCTATTGAAATAAAAAAAGGCGTTTATTGGGTTGGGGCTTTCGACTGGGATCTCAGATTGTTTGAGGGGCCCATTTACCATACGCCGAATGGAGTGTCCTACAACGCTTATCTCATAATCGACGATGAAATAACATTGGTGGATTCTGTGGAATCGAGATTTTTCGGGGAAATGCTCGAAAAAATCGAATCGCTGACACCAATCTCGAAGATAGACCATGTGATCATAAACCATGTGGAGCCGGACCATTCCGGAGCTTTTCCCGACATGATGAAATTGATGCCAAGCGCCAAGATACACTGCACACAAAAGGCCAAGGAGGCCCTTCTCAAATATTACTACGGAGAGGAATACGACTATAACGTTGTCAAAACTGGAGATGTCCTCAATATAGGGAAAAGGAATCTGCATTTCATAGAATCGCGCATGCTGCATTGGCCCGACAATATGATGACATTCGTTCCGGAGGACAAGCTTCTTCTTTCCAACGATGCGTTCGGACAGCATCTGGCCAGTTCCCATCTGTTCGATGACGAAAACGACATGGAAATGGTAATGAGGGAAGCCAAGACCTACTACGCAAACATACTCATGCCGTTTGCGCCCTTGCTCATAAGAAAGATAGAAGAAATCCAAAAGATGGACTTGGACATGGACATGATAGCCCCGAGCCACGGCGTTGTCTTCAGGAAGGATCCGGGAAGAATCATAGATGCCTATCTCAAATGGGCGAAGCCTGAAATGAAGAAGAAGGCAATAATCATCTATGAGACAATGTATGAAAGCACAATGAAAATGGCAAGGGCCATCGTGGACGGTTTGTCTTCCGAGGATATTGAGGTCAAGCTTTACAAGGCGGATTCCTCGGATTTCACAAGCATCTTTTCCGAAATTGTAGACGCCAAGGCCTTGCTGATAGGTTCTTCCACCTTCAACAACGGAATGATTCCTCAAATAGGCTATTTCCTTGAGGAATTGGTTGGGCTCAAACCGCGAGGCAAAATAGGCGCCGCATTCGGTTCATACGGATGGGGAAAAGGCGCAGTCAAGAAGATTGAAGCGAGAATGAAGGAAATGGGAGCGGACCTTGTGGAAGAAGGCCTCGAAATACAATACGCACCTTCCGGAGAAGAGCTCAAAGCATGCTACGAATACGGAAAATCCATAGGAAAGAAAATTCAGGAATCATGCGGAAACAAGTAGCGCTCCAATCGATTCCAAAGGATTGATTAAAAAGCGAAGCAGCCCCGCCGGTTTTGAAACCGGCGGGGCTGTTTCTGTATTATGAGGTTTTTAAAGCCCAAGGAATCTCAAACTGCTGTCGAACTGGCTGTTGAGAACATAATTCAAGTGTTTCTTTTCCTCTTTCATTATTGTCTTGAATTCTTCCGGAATCAAATCCGGGAAAAGGCTTCTTACCTGTTCAACAAAAATTATTGAGTCTCGCTCGACCTTTTCCGCTATTACCAGAGCGTCGCGCTTGCTGTATCGCGCTTTTACGTCGTCATTCTGGAATATGTGGGTCTTTATCAGAAGCTCCGTATATTCGGCTTCTTCATCGGACAGTTCCAGCATCCCTCCATTTGGAAGCTTTTCGAGAAGGCCTTGATAAATTTTTTCGTGCCTCAATTCGTCTCCTGCAAGCTTTTCAAACAATGCTTTGGCTTTTTTGTCTTCCATTGTTTTTGCCAAATCACTATAAAGTTTTGCTACCTCCGCTTCGTGGAGGATGACTGTTTTAAAAAGTTTTCTACCATCAAATTCTCTCATATTTTCTCTCCTTTACTGTTAATATTTTGAAATGCCTTCATAGAGAGATTTACCCATTTGAAGGCTCAACTAACAGCTTGAGTGGAAAATAATTCTACAGAAGGGCAGCCGCTTTCGCGAGTCTGTCGCAAAGCGCGTTTTGAAGATGGTTCCTGTGGGACTTGACCCATTCGATTTCAATGTATTTTTCGGCGGTGAGTTTTTCAAACCGTTTCCATTCATCTATGTTTTTCACTCTTGTGCCGTTTGCGGTATGCCAGTCGTTGAGGTTCCAGTTGCGTATCCATTCCGTGAGTCCCTTTCTTACATACTGGCTGTCGGTGACAATGCGTATCTCTTCGCATTCGCAAAGGATTTCAAGACCTCTAATTGCCGCGTGGAGTTCGGTCAATGTGCTTGTCGATGCGTTTGAAGGCCGGTAGTCCACCAGACATTCGCCGTTTGCGTATTCAATTATGCAGGCTATTCCTCCCTGTTCCCTCTTTTCAAGGAAACTTCCGTCGGTGTAGAGTTTGGTTATCGAATCCATTCCCTTTTCAAGTGCGTAGCTTTTGTTGTCTCCATTCCGCTTGTCTGACACAAGTATGCTTTTCTTATCGCTGAATGCACTGGGATCACTGTCCTCAAAAATTGCAAAATTGAGTTCGAACCCCGTAAAAAAACTTTCCGGGCGCTTGTTGTGGAGGATTTTCCTAAGCTGCACCTCGTTCTTTAGAAGAAAGTCTGTCAAATGGTTATGGTTGTGGAAAAGCAATTTGCGGGTTTTCGGGCAAAAAGAAACTGCAACCCGGTCTGAAGGGCAGCTTATGTCGAAAAGGTATCCTGTATCCGACTTTCCGATTATTTTCATTTTGAGCAGCTTTGATTTCATATGGAGTCACTTCTTTTTTAAATTCCAAAGGTCGAACGATCGTCCGCCCTTGTTGAAAAGCTCCCTTCTTATGTCCAGATGGATGAAGCCGTCATAGAGCCCTATTCCCTTGAATCCCGCATTCACCGCAAAAACCGTCATGCGGTCGTTGTCATAATGTCCGTCTATTTTGATGTCTGCCGCCTGGCCCAAAAGATGGCGGCTTCGGGGTGAACCGCCGACAATGCGGTTCCACTTGGGGGTCCTGTATCCGGATGTTACAATAAGGGGCGTTTTCAGCAAAGATCGAAATCGCTCCAGCTTTTCAACAAGCTCCATTTCAAGGAAGACCTTTCCGGGAAGGTCCTTAGGGTCTCTGCATACAAATTCCGATATGTGGAAGTGTTCCGAAAGCTTGATGTCGCCGTCAAGGTTGTACATTCAATCATCTCCTTTACTCAAGAGATGACAAGAAACGGTTTTAGTTATATCAGTTTCGCACCACTTTGTTCCGGCCCGCCTCTTTTGCGGCGTAGAGGTTTCTGTCCGCTCTTTGCACCAATGTGTCTACATCTATTTCATCGCCAGTCAATGTGTGCATTCCGAAGCTGGATGTTATTTTTATGTCCTTGCCCTGGTAGACATTGTCCTCGGCTTCGATCGCTTTTCTAAGGCCTTCGATTATTTCAAGAGCCGTGTCCGAGCCGGTTTTGTTCATTACGATCAAAAATTCCTCTCCTCCGTAGCGTGCGACCCAATCCGTATCGGGACGCAGGGAATTTTTAAGCAAACCTGCGAATTTTGCGAGTATGAAATCGCCGGCCAAATGCCCATGGCAATCGTTGACCTTCTTGAAATAGTCTATGTCCGCCATTACAAGCGTAAGAGGTTGACCGGACAGTCCGCTTTCAAGCATGTCATGGGGAAGCCTTTCTTGTATATACCTTTTGTTGAAAATTCCAGTCAGTGGATCAGTCACCAACTCCATGTTTCTTGCTTCAAGCATCCTGCGTATTTCGGATTCTTTGGAATCTGAAAAATCGCCTATTATTTCCGGTTTTTTCACTTCGGTCAAAAGCTCAAGCACGACCGTGCGGTTTTTTAGATTCACCGGCAAAGCCGTTACTATATAGGGTTTTTCTCCGTTGTATTCTATTTTTATGAAGCTTTCTCCTTCGTTGTATGCGCGCATGGATATGCAATTTGTGCATACGGAGCCGCTCTTCCATATGTCGTGGCAGGTGGAATGCTCCTCGTCTTCGGAAAGTGTTGACAAATCGAATGTTTCGCCGTCAGTCAGGACCTTCTTTTC
The DNA here is from genome assembly GCA_964512505.1 of uncultured Peptostreptococcaceae bacterium. GTDB lineage: Bacteria > Bacillota > Clostridia > Peptostreptococcales > BM714 > BM714. Next base: position 18,489 of record CAZEHH010000013.1, on the reverse strand, counting down.
CACAGGGTCGACAATTCTTACCGAATCGTAGAGCGAGTTTATGAAGTCGACTTTGTCGAGCAGTTCATCATAAGACATGGCTTTCATTGGCGCATCAGTCTCCTTTATGCAATATTTTGTCGCTTTAATTTGTTTATATTATATAATATATATGGCTCAATATAAAAGTTTTAAACATTCGGGGGGACATTCATGGAAAAAACAGGCATTGTAAAAAAGGCTCTAAAACTTGCGGTAACGGCCCATGAGGGGCAAAAGAGAAAAGGGACGGATACCCCATACATAGTCCATCCGGTCGAAGTCGGCCTCATATTGATCGGCAGCGGAGCCTCCGAGGAGATGGTGGCGGCCGGAATACTGCATGATACGCTTGAGGATACGGAAGTCGATGAAAAGACCATAAGGAAGGAATTCGGCGAAAAAGTGCTCGGTTACGTAATAGGAGCTTCCGAGGTTCTCGAAAATCGGGAAAATTCGCCATGGAAGGAGCGCAAGGACCACACGGTGCGTTTCCTTGCGGATGCGAAAATTGAAATCAAGATGATAAGCTGTGCGGACAAGCTCAGCAACATAAGGAGCATGGGCAGGGACAATCCGAAAAGGAAGGAAAGCTTCTGGGATCGCTTCAATGCCGGCTACGAAGACCAGAAATGGTACTACAATTCGCTTGTAGAAAGCCTGTCTGACCTGGAAGGGACGGCAATGTACGAGGAATTCAAGGAAAGGGTATCATTTGTGTTTGGGGATCCCGAGTAAAATGAAAAAGTTTAAAATGAAAAAGTTGAAAGCGGACCATTCGACATTGATGGTCCGCTTCATCGTTTTTTCTTGTTTTCTTTTTTTACATGGAAATCGTTTTCGGAAATTCCGCAAAGAGGGCAGCGCTTGATGCCCAGATACCTGTCCTTTACGAAAACAACCTTTTGCCTGCAGTAGGGGCACCAGAACAAACCTTTTTCAAGAACCAGTCCGCGAGGTTTGCCTGCCGGGCCGTATGATGTTCTGTTCCTGTTGTACGGCTTGAAAGCCGCTTTCTCGCAACTGTCGTCAAAAAACTGCCTTGTATCGCTCCGGACGTCCCAAAGAGCGATTTGATTGTCGAGAATCTTGCCTTTCATTTGCCGCACCTCCAAGGCTCCGTCAATGACATTATATCACAGCCTGCAATTCGGCAAAATCCATAAATAAGCTAATCCTCTGTTTCGAAACGCGCAAACTCGGCATGCTCCACAGTCCTGTCAGGCTTTGTCACAAAATCGATGATGTTTTCAATTAGAGACTTGTGCCTGATTTCCTGGTCGGCCAAAAATCTGAAAGTGTTTTTTTCTGCCGGATCGTCTGTTTCCGCGAAGGCGTTTTCGTAAATTCGTATGCTTTCATGTTCCATTTCAACAGCCTTTTCGTAAGCCTTAAGCGTTTCTGAATTGCAAAGGAATTCATCCTTGTTTTTCACTGATGCAACAAGCGATTTTTCCGCATTTTCGAACAAGTCGGTTTTTTTCTGCATTCCTTCGATTTTTTCCGCATTTTTCAGGAGTTCAAAATGCTTCTGCTCCTCTTCCGCCAGAGCGGCGAATATTTTTCTGATTCCTGTGCTTTTTGCACATTCGGAAAGAATTTCATAATATTCTTTAGCGGCCTCTTCCCTTTCCATCGCATAATCGTGAATCTTCATAGTCAGCCCTCCTTTCAATATGGCATCCGTTCAATTGATACCCGGCATTATTTTTTTAAAACAGCCATAAAAAAAGCATGTCGGGCGCTCTAAAGTGTATAATGTAAGAGGGGTATCAAAATGAAAAAACTTTACGATTTGAACATGATTGAAAACATGATTCTGACGAAAAAATTCGTGCTGCTTTATTTTTCGTCGAAGGAATGCTCCGTATGCGAAGTTTTCGGAGTCAAATTGGAGGAGCTTTTGAAGAATTACCCGGAAATCGACTGCTACAAGGTCGACATGGACAAGCAGCCCGAGGCATCGGGCAAATTCGGCATTTTCGCATTGCCGGGGCTGCTGGCTTATGTGCACGGCAAGGAAACAATCAGGGAATCGCGCTATGTCAGCATAAAGGAACTGGGAGTAAAACTGGACCGCTATTACGAAATAGTATTTTAATACTCGCCTTTGCGGCTGATGCAAGAAATACAATTATAAAAGAAAACCCCGGTGCATTCCGGGGTTTTGACTGATTTGTTTTCATTATGTGCGAATTTCGGATTTCATTGCGGCTAACGGCCGAACAGGCGCATGACGAACATCGCTAAAATAAATACAGGTATTGCAAAAAACAGAAATTGCACAGTGAATCCAAGAATGGAAACAAGAATCGGCAGAACAACGAATATGAATATGGCGATTTTTGCAATTGTCCAAAGAGAAGAAAAAATCGTTTTTTCTTCAGGGTTTCCCGCAGCCCGCCGGCTGCGCCGTTGCCTTTTCTGGTCAAGCTTTATCTCTTCTATTTTTTTCTCTACATCGGGATCGATTTCAACAGTTTCGAATTCAACATCCTGAAAATCTTCCTTGTAGCCGTTTTCGTCAAAAATATCCATACAAACCACCTCGCAAAAAGACTTTTAACCATTATACCAAAAAACCGTTGCTTTTGTTTGAACAAGCATGGGATATAATATAAAATCAATTTATAAGAATCGAAGGGAGCAACATTATGGATTTGACAAATTTGAACGAAATGCAGCTTGAGGCGGTAAAACATACCGAAGGTCCCGTGCTGGTAGTTGCGGGAGCGGGAAGCGGGAAGACGAGAGTTCTTACATACAGGATAGCCTATCTGATAGACGAACTCGGTATACACCCCTCATCAATACTTGCAATCACTTTCACCAACAAGGCCGCAAACGAGATGAAAAACCGTGTTATGGAACTTGTGGGAGACGCTTCGCGCAACATGTGGGTCAGCACCTTCCATTCGGCATGTGTTCGCATACTAAGAAGCAACATAGACAAGCTCGGATACACGAGGGACTTTGTCATATACGATTCGGCGGACCAGAAAACCGTCGTAAAGGACATAATGAAGACATTGGGAATGACCGACGAATATGAACCCAGATACATGATAAACCAGATCAGCCGCGCCAAGGACCGCCTGCTTACACCCGACAAATACAGGGAAAAATATCAGCAAAGCATCGACCAGAGGAAGGTGTGGGAGGTCTACGACAGGTACCAGAGGCGGCTCAAGTCAAACAATGCTCTGGATTTCGACGACCTTATAAACAAGACGATAGAATTGTTTTCAAAGGAGCCCGGAATACTCGAAAAATATCAGGACAGGTTCCAATATATAATGGTGGACGAGTACCAGGATACAAACAAGGCGCAATATAGGCTCATAAACCAATTGGCGAAAAAGAACAAAAACATTTGCGTCGTAGGCGACGCGGACCAGTCCATATACAAATTCAGGGGCGCGGACATAAGGAACATACTCGATTTCGAAAAGGACTACCCGGGAGCGAGGACAATAAAGCTCGAGCAGAACTACCGGTCCACCAAGAGGATACTCAAGGCTGCAAATGAAATAATAAAGGGGAACCTGAGCCGAAAGAAAAAGAAACTGTGGACGGAGAACGAGCAAGGGGAGCGGATACGCTACCACAAGGCCTACAACGAATACAAGGAAGCCGAATATATAGTAAAGACAATCGAGGACCTCAAGTACCGGGAAGAATTGGACAACCGGGATTTTGCCGTGCTCTACAGGATGAATTCCCAATCGAGGGTTATAGAGGAAATGCTTATGAGGAATGCCATCCCCTACAAGGTTGTTGGAGGAAGGAAGTTCTACGACCGTATGGAGATAAAGGACCTCATGGCATACCTGAAACTGGCACAGAACCAGAAGGACGATGTGAGCCTTTTCAGGGTGATAAATGTCCCCAAGAGGGGCATAGGAGGACGCACCGTTGAAAAAATAAGGGAAGCGGCGGCGGAGGCCGATACAGACGCTTTCAACATCTTGTTGAACATCGAGTCTGTGGGTTTGTCCGCAAAAGCCGAGAGAAGCCTGAAGTCTTTCACCGATTTCATAAAAGTACTTATTGAAAAGAAAAACGACTGCACGGTATCCGAGATACTGACAGCGGTCATAGAGGGTACGGGATATGTGGAGGAGCTTGTGCTCAAGGACACGGTTGAGGCTTCTACGCGCATAGAGAACATAGAGGAGCTCGCCTCGTCCATAGAGGAGTTTGAAACGAAAACACCGGATGCGAACCTCGAAACATATCTGCAGGGAATATCGCTCATGAGCGACCTTGACAACTACGTGGAGAGTGAAGACCAGGTTGTGCTTATGACGCTGCACAGCGCCAAGGGACTCGAATTTCCTTGCGTATTCATGGTCGGCATGGAAGACGGAATCTTCCCGGGCTTCAGGTCTTTGGGCGACGACAAGGAGCTTGAGGAGGAGCGAAGACTTTGCTATGTTGGGATAACAAGGGCTCAAAAGCATCTTTACATGACTCACGCATCCAAAAGGATGCAGCACGGTCGGACCAAAAGCAATCCCATGTCCCGCTTTCTCGTCGAAATACCCAAGGACCTCATAAAGGGGCGCATAGACGATGAAATAACAAACAAGCGGCAATCCGGCTCCTTCGACGACAGGGTGAGTTTCGGGAGAGAAATTCAATCGCCCGCCAAAGTGAGCGAATCGATCTGCGATGGGCTAAAGCCCGGTGTAAAGGTAAGGCACAAAATATTCGGGGACGGAATGGTGATAAGCGTAAACGGCTCGGGGGAAAGAACCGAGCTTACAATAGCCTTCGACCAGAAGGGCATTAAGAAACTAATGCTTGGCTTCGCGCCGCTTGAAATAATCTGATGGGAGTGACCGACATGGAAAAAAGTCCCGAAGAAAAACGAATAAAAGAACTTGTCGATTCCATAAGGCGACATGAACAACTTTATTATGTCGAGGATGCTCCGGAAATAAGCGACAGGGAGTACGACCTGCTTATGCGCGAACTCATAAGACTCGAGGATATGCATCCCCAACTGGCCATGCCGGATTCACCAAGCAAGAGGGTCGGGGGAGAGCCTATAGACTCCTTCGGACAGGTAAGCCACGGAGTGCCTCTCTTGAGCCTGGACAATGCTTTCAGTCCCGAAGACCTGAGGGCTTTCGATTCCAGGACGAGGAAAGATTTGGGCAATCCTAAAAACATGAGATACGCGGTCGAATTCAAGATAGACGGACTCACGGTGGCACTGAGATATGAAAAAGGGCGTTTCGTTCAGGGAGCGACAAGAGGGAACGGACTCGTAGGGGAAGACATAACGGAAAACCTTAAAACGGTAAGAAGCCTGCCGCTCGTGCTAAAAAGCCCCGTTGACCTCCAGGTAAGGGGAGAGGCCTACATGGCCAAGAAGACCTTCGCAAGGCTCAACCGCTCGCAGGAGGAAAACGGACTTGCTCCGTTTGCCAATCCAAGGAATGCGGCGGCCGGGTCACTCAGGCAGCTCGACTCCAAGGTGGCGGCCAAAAGAAGACTTGACCTTTTCGTATTTTCGGCGCTTGAAATCGATTCTGAAAACCTCAAAAGCCACACTGAATCGCTCGATTTCCTGAGCGGCATGGGATTTGTGGTTTCTGAATACAAAACTTTTGAAAGCATAGAGTCGGTCATAGCCTTTACGGAAGAGTGGACTGAAAAGAGGCACGGGCTCGACTACGACATAGACGGGCTTGTCATAAAAGTTGACGATCTGCAAATGCAAAAAAGGCTTGGAGAAAAATCCAAAAGCCCCAGATGGGCCATAGCCTACAAGTTTCCGGCAGAGGAAAAGGAAACCGAGGTTCTGGACATAATAGTCCAGGTGGGGCGGAGCGGGGCGATAACGCCTGCCGCCGTGCTCAGGCCCGTTCGTGTTGCCGGGTCGGTTGTGAGCCGGGCGACACTTCACAATGAGGATTTCATAAAAGAAAAAGACATAAGAATAAATGATAGTATAATAATACACAAGGCAGGAGACATAATACCCGAAGTGGTGAGGGTTCTGACAGGCAAGAGGACCGGAGGGGAAAAGCCTTTCGCATTTCCTTCGCTATGCCCTTCCTGCGGAGAGAAGACCGTTCGTTTCGAAGGCGAAGCGGCTCTCAGATGCGTAAACGCAGGATGCCCTGCCCAGCTCCGCAGGGGAATAATCCATTTCGTGTCCAAAGGGGCTATGGACATAGACGGACTGGGCGAATCGATAGTCACGCAGCTTATGGAAAGCGGGCTCATAGGCGATCCGTCGGATCTCTACAAGCTGGACAAAGAGGAGCTTTTGAAAATGGAGCGGATGGGAAGCAAATCCGCCGACAATCTTTTGAAAGCCATAGAGGAATCAAAAGGCAGGGGAATGTCCAGGCTTATTTTCGCACTCGGCATAAGGCACATAGGAAGCCGGGCGGCCAAGGTTTTGGCGGACCGCTACAGGAGCGTAGATGCATTGATGGGCGCTAGGCCGGAAGAATTGACCAATGTGCCCGAGATAGGGCCCAAGATGGCTGAGAGCCTGCATGCTTTCTTCAATGACCCCAGCAACCTTGCAATATTGGGAAAGCTCAAGGAAGCGGGGCTTAAACTCACAGAGGCGGATGCCGTGAAAATTGAAGGCAAAAGCCTTGAGGGGAAAACCTTTGTATTGACCGGCACGCTTGGCGGCTATGCAAGATCCGAAGCCAAGAAGCTCATAGAGGAACGCGGGGGAAGGGTTTCCTCAAGCGTCAGCAAAAATACCGATTACGTTCTTTCCGGGGAAGCGCCGGGATCAAAATACGACAAGGCATTGAAACTGGGAGTCGAAATAATCGATGAAAAGGCTTTCGGTGCAATGATCGAGGAATAGGAGGATTAATAGAATGGCAATAAGTGTTAAGGATGTGGAGCACGTTGCAAAGCTGGCCCACCTTGAGTTTGAAGAAAAAGAAAAGATCGGATTCACGGAAAAACTTGGGGCGGTAATAGGATACATCGAGAAGCTTGAGGAAGTCGATGTTGAAGGTGTCGAGCCCACCAACCATGCGTTGGACATCAAGAACGTCTTTCGGGAGGATGTATCGGAACCATCGATGGACAGGGACAAAATTCTTCAAAATGCGCCTGCTAAAAGAAGCGGCTGTTTCGAAGTGCCGAGAATGGTAGATTAGGAGGCGGAAATGAAAACATACGAATTGACAGCGCATGAGGTGCGGGACAGACTTAGGGAAAGAGAGCTTTCATCCGTTGAATTGACGGAAGAGAGCTATAAAAGGATAGAAGCCGTCGAGGGCAGAGTTGAAGCCTTCATCACACTGACAAAGGAACAGGCCATGCTTCAGGCGTCGGCTTTCGACCAGGCAACGAAGAGGGGAGAGAATCTTCCGGATCTTGCAGGCATACCGATGGCGCTGAAGGACAACATGTGCACAGACGGAATACTGACTACCTGCGGCTCAAGGATGCTTGGGAATTTTGTTCCCCCATACGACGCCACGGTTACCCGCATGCTTAAGGAATCAGGCGCCGTGATGGTAGGAAAAACGAACATGGACGAGTTCGCTATGGGTTCGTCGACAGAGAATTCGGCATTTAAAATCACAAAAAATCCCTGGGACACAGAAAGAGTTCCGGGAGGTTCAAGCGGAGGATCGGCTGCCGCTGTTGCGGCGGGAGAGGCATTCTATTCACTCGGTTCCGATACAGGGGGGTCCATAAGGCAGCCTGCGGCATTCACGGGGCTGGTGGGAATGAAGCCCACCTACGGGCGCGTTTCAAGATACGGGCTGGTGGCTTTTGCATCGTCCCTCGACCAGATAGGGCCATTCGGCAAGGACGTAGAGGACTGCGCAATCATAATGGGAGCAATCAGCGGCCACGACAGCAAGGATTCAACATCCGTCAAGCGTCCCGCCGAGGATTTCACAAAGGGAATGAAGGACGGAGTCAAGGGTATGCGGATAGGCATTCCCAAGGAATTCTTCGGAGAGGGAATATCCGAAGAAGTAAAGGCGATGGTGCTTGAAGGCGCCAAGCTTTACGAATCGATGGGCGCAGTATGCGAGGAGATTTCACTTCCCTCGGCAAAGCACGCGCTTTCGGTCTATTACATTCTTGCAACAAGCGAATGCTCATCAAACCTGGCGCGTTTCGACGGCGCGAGATTCGGCTACAGAGCCGAAAACTACCAAGGGTTCAAAGACATGTTCATCAAGACGAGAAGCGCCGGATTCGGCGAGGAAGTCAAGCGCAGAATCATGCTTGGAACATACTCTCTCAGCTCGGGTTATTACGATGCCTACTACAACAGGGGACTCAAGGTCAGGACCTTGATAAAACAGGAATTCGAGAAGGCTTTTGAAAAATACGATTTCATACTCACGCCCACAGCGCCTTCCGCCGCATTTCGGATAGGCGAAAAATCGGACGATCCTTTGGAAATGTACATGAGCGACATATGCACGGTTCCGGTCAACATAGCCGGAGTCCCGGCTCTTTCCATACCTTGCGGCTTCAAGGGAGGCCTTCCGGTGGGAATGCAGCTGATAGGGAAGTTCTTCGACGAAGCTACGCTCCTTAGGGCGGCCTACAGCTTCGAGCAGGCGTCCGGAGTCCACAGGCAGAGAGCGGAACTTGCAGGGGGTGGCGAAAATGAACTATAGGACTATAGTGGGACTTGAGATACATGCGGAGCTTTTGACAGAATCGAAAATGTTTTGCACATGCAGCGCGGCTTTCGGGGGAGACGTAAACACCCATTGCTGCCCGATTTGCATAGGACTTCCGGGAACCCTTCCGGTCATAAACAAGAGGGCCGTCGAATTCGCGATAATGGCAGGCCTCTCGGCAAACTGCAAGATAGCGGAAAAGAGCAAGATGGACCGGAAAAACTATTTTTATCCCGACCTGCCCAAGGCATACCAGATTTCACAATACGACATGCCGCTTTGCACCGACGGATACCTTGAGATAGAAACCGTATCGGGCACCAAGAAAATCGGCATAGAAAGAATACACATGGAGGAGGACACAGGCAAGTCCCTCCATACAGAGGACGGTTCATCACTTTTGAACTACAACAGGTGCGGGGTGCCGCTGATAGAAATCGTATCAAGGCCCGACATGGCTTGCGCGGACGAGGCTACAGCCTTTCTGGACAAGCTGAAGGGCATATTGGAGTACATCGAGGTTTCAGACGTCAAGATGGAGCAGGGGTCTCTCAGATGCGACGTAAATGTAAACGTAGTCGCCGACGACGGAAGAAAAACCGAAATTGCAGAGCTCAAGAACCTCAATTCCTTCAAGGCGGCGGCAAAAGCCATAGAGTTCGAGACAAAGCGCCACATAGAGGCGCTCGAGGCTGGGGAAAACACTCTTAAGGAAACCCGCAGATGGGACGATGCCAAAAGCGTCACAGTATCCATGAGGAGCAAGGAATACGCACACGACTACAGGTATTTCCCCGAACCGGACCTGGTCGAAATGGAAATAAGCGGGGAGTGGATCGAAAGAATAAGGAAAGAGCTTCCGGAACTTCCGCAGGCCAAGAAGGACAGATTCATGAAGACATACGAAATACCCGAATATGACGCGGGCGTAATCGTATCCTCCAAGGCCCTGGCGGCATTTTACGAGGAAGCCGTAAAACTTTCCGGCGACCCAAAGCTGGCCAGCAATTTCATGATGACCGAAATCTTAAGAAGGCTCAAGGACATGGATTCCGACATAAGCGACATGCCTTTCGACGCTTGCGATTTCGCAGACCTGCTCAAGTTTGTGATAAGCGGAACCGTAAGCAACAACATGGCCAAGAAGGTATTCAGGGAAATGGCCGAAACAGGCAAGAAGCCCGAAAAAATAATCGAAGAAAAAGGGATGAAACAGATAACGGACGAGTCGGCGATAGAGGAAATCGTGGACAGGGTCATCTCCGAGAATCCGCAATCCGTAGAGGATTACAGAAATGGAAAGGACCGGGCCGTTGGCTTCCTTGTGGGGCAGGCGATGAAGGCATCCAAGGGAAAAGCCGCGCCTCAGACAGTAAACAGGATGGTAAGGGAAAAACTCAAATAGAAAAAACACATTGAAGTATTTTTGGAAAGAAAAGCATTATATGTGACCAATAGTCGAATATTGGGTATTATTAATATAATGCATAAAAATGGTATTCGTAAAGGAATGAGAAGACATCCGGCGGTATTGACAAATGGGGTTGAGATTAAGTATTGCTAAGATCATAAAGAGGAGTTGATGGCTTGGGCAGATATATTTTCAAACGCATAATAGCGATGATTATAACAATGTTCTTTATCATCACAATAACCTTTTTCCTTATGCGCATAATTCCGGGCGGACCTTTTACGAGAGAAAAAGCTCTTCCCGAAGCTGTGCTTAATGCCTTGAACGCCAAGTACCATCTGGATGATCCGCTGTGGAAGCAGTATTTGGACTATCTTCACGGCGTAGTGACCTTCGACCTCGGGCCCAGCTTCCAAAGGGTTGGAATTACGGTGAACCAGCTCATAAAAGAGGGCTTTCCCGTATCCGCGAAAATCGGAGGGACTTCGATTCTGCTTGTAATTCTTCTGGGAATACCCATGGGAATAGTTTCGGCCCTCAAGAAAAACAAATGGCAGGACCATACGGTAATGGTGCTGGCTACGCTTGGAATAACAATACCGAGTTTTGTAATGGCTACGGGATTCATATATATTTTCAGTTCTAAACTTGGTTGGTTCCCATCCCATGGGCTGACATCGTGGAAGCACATGATTGGGCCTGTCATAGCATTGGGGGGGTTCTCGCTCTCCTTCGTAGCCAGGCTTACAAGATCGTCGATGCTTGAGGTCCTGCAGCAGGACTACATCAGAACGGCGAGAGCAAAGGGACTTTCGGAATTCAGGGTAATCTACAAGCACGCACTCAAGAATGCCTTGATTCCGGTCGTGACGTATATAGGACCTATGATTGCCGCAATTCTTACGGGCTCCTTCGTAATAGAACAGATATTTGCAATACCTGGCATGGGCAAGCATTTTGTGGAAAGCGTGGGAAACAGAGATTACACGGTTCTAATGGGAGTCACCATTTTCTATGCGGCATTTCTTATCATTATGATTCTGATTGTAGACGTATTGTATGGAATCATCGACCCGAGAATCAAGTATGATGAATAATGGGGGAATCAAGGTGACGGATAATAGGAAAATAGATTCTGAGATGTGGGAACCTGTAGATAAAAATGCTGAAGAAATGGAAAAAATCACGAGAAAAAGCATGACCTATTGGGAAGACGCATGGAGAAGATTGAAGCAAAACAAGCTTTCCATGCTTGGCCTTTCAACAATCATAATCGTGCTGTTAATGGCAATTGTCGGCCCAATGACGTCCCGCTACAGTTACTCCGACCAAAACCTGAAACTTACCAACTTACCCCCGAGGTTTGAAATACATCAGATAGACGAGAACAATTATGTTTATGTGCATAAGGAATACAAGCTTTACGAAGTCACGGAAAAAGGTGAAATCATAGATCAGATTTATCCTGAAGAAAACAACATGAAGGAAAAGTACAGGATTTACAATATAGGCGGAAAGAATGTCAAGCTTGACTATTCGTTTGCGGCCAATGGAGCAATCGACGAAAACGGAGCTGAAAAAAAATACATGCTGACCGTAGAAGGGCATGAAATATTTCCGGTCGAAAAAGTATACAACAAGACCTACTGGTTCGGCAGCGACAATCTTGGACGGGATATCTATGTGCGAGTTCTTTATGGAGCTCGCATATCCCTTTTGATAGCCTTTGTAGCCACATTGGTCAACTTTTTCATAGGAGTCCTTTATGGAGGAATAGCCGGTTTTGCCGGAGGAAGGGTTGACAATATAATGATGCGGATAGTCGACATCATAAGCACGGTGCCTCTCATGCTATACGTCATATTGCTGACGGTTCTAATAGGTTCGGGGCTGAAATCAATAATCATAACCCTCGGTTCCGTTTATTGGGTCAGGATGGCGAGAATAGTGAGGGGGCAAACCCTTTCGCTTAAGGAGCAGGAATACGTTCTGGCGGCCAAGACACTGGGCGCAAGCAACTGGCGAATAATGGTCAGGCATCTGATACCGAATGCCATGGGACCTATAATCGTAGCAATGACAATGATGATACCAAATGCCATATTCACCGAGGCTTTCCTGAGCTTCATAGGGTTGGGGGTTTCGCCTCCGGAGGCTTCATGGGGAACATTGGCAAATGATGCCCTGGGCGGAATAAGGACATACGGATACGCTTTGTTCTTCCCGTCGATGGCAATAAGCATAACGATGATGGCCTTCAACTTGCTGGGAGACGGACTTAGAGACGCTCTCGACCCGAGATTGCGCAAATAGGAAAGGGGTGGACAGATTGTCTGAAAAATTGCTTGAAGTCAAAAATATCAGAACATCATTTTTCACCCACGTAGGCGAGGTGCAAGCGGTAAGAGGCGTAAGCTTCCACCTTGACAAGGGGGAGGCGCTCGGAATAGTGGGAGAATCCGGAAGCGGAAAATCAGTCACGGCCATGTCTGTAATGAAGCTTTTGCAGTCGCCGGGCAAAATCGTTGATGGCGAAATATGGTTCAAGGGTGAAAATCTAATAAACAAGAGCGAGAAAAGGATGATGAGCATCAGAGGAAATGAAATAGCGATGATATTTCAAGATCCCATGACTTCGCTCAATCCGGTATATAAAATAGGCGACCAGATAATGGAAGCCATAAGAAAACATCAAAAGCTTACAAAGACAGAAGCCCGCGAAAAGGCAATAGAGATGCTTTCGCTGGTCGGAATACCTTCGCCTGAAAGCCGGATAGACAATTATCCCCATGAGTTTTCGGGAGGCATGCGGCAAAGGGCAATGATTGCCATTGCATTGTCGTGCAGGCCCGACCTTCTTATTGCAGATGAGCCCACCACGGCTCTTGACGTGACCATACAGGCACAGATACTTGAGCTGATGAAGAATCTGAAGGACAAGATAAACACATCGATCATTCTAATCACACATGATCTGGGTGTGGTGGCGGACGTTTGCTCGAGGGTGGTCGTTATGTACGGAGGTCTCATAATGGAATCGGGAACGTCAGAAGATATATTCTATCGCCCGCATCATCCTTATACGATGGGACTGCTGAAATCCATCCCGAGGCTTGATTTGGGCCAAAAGCAAAGGCTGATTCCCATAGAGGGCACTCCTCCCGATTTGGTCAAGCCTCCCGGGGGATGCCCTTTTGCCGCAAGATGCCCCCATGCTATGAAAATCTGCAAGATAGAAAGGCCGCAGTTCTATAAAGTGAGAGACGGCCATGAGGCAATGTGCTGGCTCTTGGATGAAAATTCTCCCGATATAGAGATGGACACAGGTGTCAGAAGGGAGAAAAGACAATGGTAAAAGACGATAGGAACGTTTTGCTGGAAGTCAAAAATCTCAAGAAATATTTCCCTGTTCGGAAAGGCTTTTTCGGCAAGCGGAAATCTAACGTTCAGGCTGTGGACGACGTCTCATTCAGAATAATGAGAGGCGAAACTTTCGGCCTTGTAGGAGAGTCCGGCTGCGGCAAATCGACAACGGGAAGAACCGCAATAAGACTTTACGACGTCACGGGCGGAGAAATATATTTCGAAGGTACCGACATAGCAAAATTGAGCGATAAGGAAGTCAAGCCTTTCAGGAAAAAGATGCAGATGATATTCCAGGATCCTTATGCATCCCTTAACTCCCGCATGACAGTAGGGGACATAGTTGGCGAACCTTTGGACATACACGGGATTGCAAGCGGAAAGGAAAGGCAGGAACGAATTTACGAGCTTCTTCATACTGTCGGGCTTGGCAAGGATCATTCGAACAGGTATCCGCATGAATTTTCGGGAGGCCAGAGGCAAAGAATAGGCATTGCCCGCTCTTTGGCGGTCGATCCTTCTTTCATAATATGCGACGAGCCAATTTCCGCACTCGATGTTTCAATACAGGCTCAGGTCGTCAACATGCTTGAGGAACTTCAGGACAAGATGAACCTTACCTACCTGTTCATAGCTCATGATTTATCGATGGTGAAGCATATTTCGGACCGGATAGGAGTAATGTATCTGGGAAAACTCGTTGAAGTCGCCGAGTCGGTAGAACTTTACAAAAATCCTGTCCACCCTTACACCCAAGCTTTGCTGTCTGCAATACCGATACCCGACCCTGAAATCACACATGGCAAAAGACGCATAATACTCGAAGGGGATGTGCCGAGTCCCATAGATCCGCCTTCGGGATGCCGCTTCAGAACCAGATGTTCCTATGCAATGAAGAGATGCGGGGAAGAAGTGCCGCAGATGAAGGATGTTGGAGGAGGCCATATGTGCGCCTGCCATTTGCTTGACAAATAATTCAAAAGATGTGTGAATTGACAAAGATATGTTGTAAAGTTTTGAAAAAAGGGTAGAATAAAACCATAATGTGATGAAATGCGAAAATTCAGAAAATATCGCGATATAATCGAAATGCACAAGGCATTTCAATTATATGAAAATTGCATTCTAAGCTATGAAAAGGAATTGTCAGTCTAGTGTTGATTTGGGAAAAATAAAGGAGGGGATATTTTTGTTGAAAAGAGGATTGTATTTATTGCTCGTATTGGCATTAATCATGACGGCTTTCGCAGGATGTTCGCAGCCGGCGCAAGAGGAAGAAGAAGTTGCTGAAGTTACTCCGGAAGAGGTTGTAAAAGATTTGAGAGTAAGACAAGCCCTTACACTCGCAATAGATAGAAGAGCCATAGTTGAAGAAGTTGCCAAGGGCGGCCAATTGCCGGCAACCGGCTATGTGCCCCCAGGATTGACCGACTCCGAAGGAAATGAATTCAGGACAGTAAACGGAGATTTCGGTATCGATCCAAACGGAGCGAAAGTGGAAGAGGCAAAAGCGCTCCTTGCAGAAGCCGGATTCCCGGACGGTGAAGGTTTCCCGGTTATCGAAATTCTTTACAATACTAGTGAAGGGCATAAAGCCATAGCTGAAGCAATTCAGGAAATGTGGAAGAAGAACCTCAATATCGATGTTACACTCCAGAACCAGGAGTGGGCCGTATTCCAAGACACGAGACATGAAGGCAATTTCGCAGTTGCCAGAGCAGGCTGGCTCGGGGACTATCCGGACCCGATGACTTTCCTTGACCTTTTCACTTCATATTCCGGCAATAATGATGCCCACTGGTACAGCGACGAGTTCGACAAGTTGATTGAGGATTCAAAAACAGCTTCGGGAAAAGAACGAGACGAGATGCTTTACAAAGCTGAGCAGCTGATGATGGAAGACCTCATAGTAATGCCTATATACTACTATACCAATCCCATCATGGTTCAGGACAGAGTTGAAGGATGGGAAGTCACAGGCCTCGGACACTGGTACTTCGGAAAAGCTTCAACCGATGACGGCGTTTTGTATTGGAACGTAGGGGCGGATCCCAAGACCATCGACCCGGGTCTCAACAGCGCCAACGACGGCGGACACGTTATAAACAACACATTTGAAGGGCTCATGAGAGAAGTTGGCGGAAATCTCGTGCCGGCAATGGCTGAAAGCTATGAGATGAGCGAAGATGGATTGACGTATACCTTCCATTTGAGAGATGCTGCATGGTCGGATGGAGAACCGGTTACGGCAAGCGATTTCGAATATGCCTGGAAGAGAGCGCTCAGTCCCGAGGTTGCTTCCGAGTATGGATTCCAAATGTTCTATATAAAGGGAGCACAAGAATTCTATGATGGTGAAGGAACCATTGAAGACGTTGCCATCGAAGTAGTTGACGAAAAAACGTTAATCGTCGAACTTACAGGACCTACACCTTATTTCCTTGACTTGACTGCTTTTTACACATACATGCCTGTAAGAAAAGACATTGTTGAACAAAAGGCTGAAGGTTGGGCAAAAGATTCCGAACTTACAGTAAGCAACGGGCCTTTCGTGCTTGCGGATTACAAAACAGGCGACAAGATTGTTCTTGAGCCCAATGAGTATTATTGGAACAAGGATGAAGTAAAGCTCGACAGAATAGAAGGATTCATGATTGTGGATGAATCGACACAATTGACGGCGTTCGAAGCCGGTGAAATGGATGTTATCGACAACATTCCCAATCAGGAGATTCCAAGGCTTTTGGCAGAAGACGACAGATTTGAAATCAAGCCTATTCTTGGCACCTACTATTATCTCTTCAACCTTATGGAGTAGCATTCAAAAAAACGGCGTCCTGTTTGCAGGGCGCCGTTTTTTATTTCTGCAGATAATATGAATAGCGTCAACAGCTCCGGACAAAGACGCAAGACAAGGGAGATGGACCTTGTCTTGCTTTAATATTTTTTGAAAACACAAGCAGGTCCAAATCAATTATTCGACATTATTCGCAAAGTGCTTGAAGATTAAGGAAAATTCAGATAAAATATGTATGTGTCGATGGTTAAAAAATGACAGGAGGGACCGACTTGTTAAAAAAATATGCACGATTCATTATTTCGATAGCCTTAATCATGTCAGTTTCAGCAGGATGCGCTCAGAATATGGAGGAACCTACCGAAAAAGTTACTGCAAAAGAAGTAATAAAGGATTTTAGAGTAAGAAAAGCGCTTTCGCTTGCGGTAGACAGGAAGATGATAGTCGAGGAAGTGACCAAAGGGGGAGAATTGCCGGCAACCGGATATGTTCCACCGGGAGTTCATGATTCGAAAGGAAACGATTTCAGGGAAAAAGCCGGAGATTTCGGAATCAATCCGATGGAAGCCGATGTTGAAGAGGCTCAAAGACTTTTGGCTGAAGCCGGTTTTCCGGAC
Source organism: uncultured Peptostreptococcaceae bacterium (assembly GCA_964512505.1). Lineage (GTDB taxonomy): Bacteria > Bacillota > Clostridia > Peptostreptococcales > BM714 > BM714. The sequence continues at coordinate 1,638 of CAZEHH010000013.1, read as the reverse complement.
GGAGAAGGCTTTCCGACAATCGAAATACTGTACAACACCAATGACCAGCAAAAATTCATTGCCGAAGCCATTCAGGAAATGTGGAAGCAAAACCTGAACATTGATTCCACAATCAACAACCAGGAATGGGGAGTATTCATGGAAAGCAGGTTCCAAGGCAACTTTGAAGTGGCCACGGGCGCATGGTTCGGAGACTATTCCGACCCCATGACATTTCTTGACATGTTCACATCCTATTCGGGAAACAATGTCGCATTTTGGCAGAATGAAGAATTCGATCAAGCTATAGAGGAATCGAAAACAACCACAGGCGCCGAGCGTGATGAAAAGCTTTACAGGGCTGAAGAGCTTATGATGAAAGACTGCATTGTCATGCCTCTGTTCTACTATACGAGTCCGATAATGGTTCAAGACAGAGTTTCCGATTGGGAATACACGAGTCTGGGACAATGGTATTTCGGCGAAGCATCGACTGATGATTCGATGCTCGTGTGGAATCTTTCGGCAGACCCCAAAACCGTGGATCCCGGCTATGTCAGCTCAAAAGACGGAGGGCACATAGTCAACAACATATTCGAGGGGCTGATGAGGGAAATTGACGGAGAGTACCTCCCCGCAATGGCCGAAAGCTATGAAATCTCCGACGACCAAACGACATATACATTCCATTTGAGGGATGCCGCATGGTCGGACGGAAAGCCAGTGACGGCCCGCGACTTCGAATACGCATGGAAAAGGGCAATGAGCCCCGAAGTGGCATCATGGTATGGATACCAGATGTTTTATATAAAAGGCGCGATGGAGTACTATGAAGGAACAGGATCAGCCGATGAGGTTGGAATAGAAGTTATTGACGACAAGACACTAAAGGTCGAACTCGCCGGACCTACACCATACTTCCTAGAACTGACAGCATTCTTCACATACATGCCGTTAAGGGAAGACATAGTTGAGCAGGATCCCGAGGGTTGGGCTAAGAATCCCGAATTGTCCGTGACAAACGGACCATTCATTGTGTCGGATTACAATATGGAGCACATAATGCTCAAGGCAAATCCGGAATATTGGAACAGGGATTCGGTCAAGCTCGAAGAAATAGAAGTCCTCATGATAGTGGATGAACACACACAACTAACGGCGCTTGAAGCTGGAGAGATTGACATTATAGAGACTGTCCCAAACCAAGAGATAACCAGATTGTCTATTGAAGATGACAGATTCCAGATAAGGCCGGCGCTCGGAACATACTTTTACGTATTCAATCTTAAGGAATAGAATATAAAGACAAGGATGTATTGCCCTTGTCATTCTGCAATATCAAATCGGTTGAAAATGAAATCGCCCCCGTGCTTAAAAGGTTCGGGGGCTTTTTTATGGTTAATTTTCGGTGACAATGAGCCCTGCTCGATTGACTGCGCCTTCCTCGAATGGTATAAATGGAATGAGCATTCAAACAAAAAGAGAAAGCGGGGATAGAGATGATGAGAAAAAGAACCCTTTTAATAATAGCAGTAATAATTCTTTTGGCTTCCATACCATCCTTTGGATCAAGAAACTACGAAAGCGGAACAATCCTTCTTACTGACGCAGTCACAGGCGAGGAGTTCGAGGTCGGAACCGTAAATGTCATGATGAGCG
>CAZEHH010000012.1:13090-24332 GCA_964512505.1 uncultured Peptostreptococcaceae bacterium | reverse complement strand
CAAAAATAGCATGGATTGATTTGAGCCATGAGGAAAGGGCCCACGGACAATCCAACTACACATTGGCAAGCCTCCTGAAAATTTTTGCAAAACTTGTAATCCACTATTCGGATTTTAGGGTTTTGAAGATTTTTCGCAAAAGAGGCAAACTTTACGAGATAGAGAACCTGGAAATGGGGGATGGTAGCCGATTATGAGAATCATGATGCTGGGAGCAGGCCATTGCCAGCTCAATGCCATTGAAAGGCTTGAAAACGAAATGGGTATGGAAGTTGTGGCTGCTGACTATTATGAGGACGCTCCGGGAAAGGCCCTGAGCACTTTCGAAAGCGGCGCGAGCACATTCGACGTAGAGGCATGCATTGAGACGGCTATAAAGCATGGAGTGGACGGGGTGATGACAACCGGAACCGACCAGCCTGTATATACGGCAGCCGCCGTATCCGAATACATGGGCTTGAGATATTTTTTCGATTCCGAGAAGGCGCTTGATGTCACCAACAAGAAAAGGATGAAGACCATAATGAAAGAGGGGGGAGTCCCAACCCTGCCATATGCGTTTATTGGCGGGGATTTCAAAAAATCCGAAATATCGCATCTGAAGGCACCTTATGTGATTAAACCATTGGACAGCCAGGGACAAAGAGGCGTATTCCGTCTGGACACAGAGGAAGAGATAAGAAGCCGAATCAAGGAAACGCTGAGCTTCTCCAGGCAGCCCGAAGTGCTTGTCGAAAATTATTATCCAAATGACGAGATAACTGTCAGCGGTTGGGTTGTCGACGGACGAGCCAGGATTCTTGCAGTGACGGACAGGATAGTCATGGACAGCGGCGTTCACATAGGCATTTGCAGCGCCCACCAATTTCCGTCAATACACATGGCTGACCGGGAAAAAGAGATAAGGGAAATCACCGGACTTACCACAAGGGTTTTTGGAATCAGAAACGGCCCGATTTACTATCAGATGCTTGTCGGGAATGAAGGAATAATGGTAAACGAAATTGCATGCAGGATTGGAGGGGCATACGAGGATATGACCATACCGGAATTGACAGGGGTGGACATATTGAAGATGCAGACCGATTTCATAATGGATAAACCCGTTTCATACGAAAGGCTAATGTCATGCGATGCATGGCAAACGGAAGGGCATTTTTCGGCACAGCTGTTTTTCGCTTCACCCGGGACGATTTGCATGCAGACGGATCCGGAAGAGATTATGCGGATTGACGGTGTGTTCAAGGTCGGATACCACTTCGCAAAGGGAGACAGGATGGGCGACATAAAAAACGCAACGCAGCGAGCCGGGTATTTCCTTGTGAAAGGAAACGACAGGCATGCTCTTAAGCGAAGAGTGGAAAAAGTCTTTGAAAAATTGAGATTTCTGGATGAGAACGGCAAAAACATGATAATAAAGGGACCGGTCCTATAAAACATGAAAGGAATTGATCTTGTGAAAACAGCAATAATGAAGGGAATCTTGGCGGCTTTTGCCCTGCTTCTTTTACTTTCTGCATGTTCGAATGAAAGAGAAAGCCTGGCGATTGCCGAACAATACGGGCTTGCCTATGCGCCGGTCACAATAATGAAGGAGAAGGGATTTTTGAGCGACAGGCTCAGCGGAGTTGAAATCGAGTGGAAGCAGATGGCAAACACCGCGGCAATACGGGAAGCAATGGTAGGCGGGGACCTCGACATCGGATTCATGGCTATTCCGCCCTTTCTCATAGGAGCCGACAAAGGCATGCGCTGGAAGATAATTTCCGGATTGTCCGAAGTTCCGGTGGCGCTTGTGAGCCTGGACGAGGGAATACGGGAATTGTCCGATTTCACTGAATCGGAACGGATTGCTCTTCCCCAGCCCGGAAGCATACAGCACATGCTTCTTTCCATGGCGGCGGAAAAGGAGCTTGGAGACGCCGGTTATTTCGACGACAGGATAGTCACAATGACTCATCCCGACGGAATGCATGCGCTTCTTTCAAAAGCGGACATAGCAGGCCATTTCACCAGCCCTCCCTATCTTTTCATGGAGCTTGAAAACGAAGAGGCCCATGTGGTCTTGACGGGCAAAGAGGCCATGGGAGAAAGGTTCACTTTTGTCGTGGGGGTGTCTATGGATGAATTCTCAATCAAAAATCCTCTTCGGGAGGCGGCCTTCAAGGAAGCGCTGGCAGAGGCTGTCGTTTTCATGAAGGAAAACCCGAAAGAAGCTTCCGCGGTGCTTTCCGAAGCATATGGGATCGAAAAAGAAAAAATATATGAATATATAACAAGGGAAGACATGGTCTATACCATGGAAATAGCCGGCATGCAAAAATTCCATGATTTCATGGAAAGCCGGGGATATATAGAAAACCTTGGAGAAATGGCGGATTTGACAAGGGGTGACGGGTCATGAAGCGTCTAAGGGGTTTGGCGGCGGCACTGTTGCTTCTTGCCTTGTGGCAGGTCGGGTCAGCTTCAGGCCGGCTCGACCCTATGGTGTTTCCATCGCCGGCGGATGTTGCCGAAAGCCTTGTCAACGGGTTTGCAGAAGGGGATTTGCTGGTCCAGATCCTGTTTTCTCTGGAGCTCATAGGAAAGGGTCTCCTGATCAGCGGGCTGCTTGCAATAATCACGGGATACGCGTGCATGAAAATGGACGGTTTCAGAGAAATTGTGGGAACAATCGTCACATTGATCCATCCCTTGCCCGGAGTAGCGTTGCTTCCGCTTGTGATTCTTTGGGTCGGGACGGGAAAGGCGGCAATAATAATAATAATAGTCCACGGGGCATTTTGGCCGCTGATGCAGAACGTTCTTTCAGGAATAGCGTCCATACCCTATATTTATTTCAAGGTGGGAGACAATTACGGTTTTTCGACACGAGAACAGATATTCCGCATTTCAATACCGGCTTCCGCGCCTTTCATAATAGCGGGCTTCAAGATTGCATGGGCAAGGGCGTGGAGAGCGCTTATAAGCGCTGAAATGATTTTCGGAGCGGCGGGTCTTGCCGGAGGAATAGGATGGGCCATATACAAGAGCCGCGTTTTCATGGACATTGCCGGAATTGTATCGGGTCTTTTCATAATAATGCTTATAGGCATAACGGTCGAGAAATTCGTATTCGGATTCATAGAGAAGAGGACGGTTGAGAAATGGGGAATGGCCGAATGAATACCGCATTGCAAGCAATAAACATAACAAAAAAGTATTTCAAGGACGGCAAACCGAAATTCATTCTCAGGGATTTTTCAATGGAAGTTCAAAAGGGCCAAATCATTTCCATTTTGGGAGCCTCCGGATGCGGAAAGACCACGGCTCTCAATGTGATTGGAGGATTCGAGAAGATTGATTCGGGTCAAGTGCTTCTGCACGGCGAAAAAATCGAAGCCCCGAGTTTTTCCATGATAATGGTTTTCCAGGACAGCCATCAATTGTTTCCGTGGCTCGATCTCCATGACAACATAGCCATGCCGGTCAAAAAGCGGCATAAAAAAAAGCCTAAGGCTTTTTATGAAAAAAAGGCATACGACATGCTTGAGCAAGTGGGGCTTGAAGGCTACGGCAACTATTATCCCCACGAATTGTCCGGAGGCATGCGCCAGAGGGGCGCCATTGCAAGAGCCTTGGCATCCGAACCGGACCTGATTCTGATGGATGAGCCTTTTGCGAATGTCGATGCGATCACCAGGGATTCACTGCAGGACTTGCTTCTTGGAATTTGGAAGGACAAGGGCCTGACGGTCGTATTCGTAACACACGACATAGAGGAAGCCCTCTACATTTCCGACAGGATACTGATAATGGGCAAGGAATCCGGGAAGGTGAAAAGAATCGCAAAAAACGAATGGAAGGGTTTGCGCAAAACAAAAGAAGACTATTTCGATGAAAAGGAACGGATAAAAAATGAAATAATGGCTTAAGCAATCCTTTGCAATTTTAAAAGCATCATTTCAGGACCTTGTAAATGCGCAGGGTTCTTTCCTTTTGCCCCATAAGCCTGACAATCCTCACCGGATAGGTGTCGTTATGAAAAGTATCCGCAAGAATGCATTTTTCTGAAATGAAGGCATTCATTGATTCGTAATAATCCGCGGGATTGCCGTAAAGGCTGTTGTATACGGGGCGTGTATTCCAGATTATGTCCATTTCTTCGGGATAAACTATATATTCTATTCCGTTCTTGTCGATGTAGTCCTCAAAGCTTAGCGAATTTTCCTTCAAGTGCGCAAGATTCCTGTAATCGAAGAGATTTTCAGGATTGAAATAATAGCCTGTGTTGAGGTTGGCAAGCACCCGGGCATCATTTGGAACCGCGCTTGATATGTCATTGAGGTAGGACTGGTAGTCCTTGCCGGGGTGTATCGAGATTTGGAAACAGCTCATCGCCAATGTCGCTGAAACAAGAAGGGATAAAATCCTTTTTCCTGACTTGGCCAAGGGGTGCAGAAGTTCCGCAACAAGCATGTAGAACCAAGGGAAAAGGAAAATTATGCTTGTCTGGTTGTAGCGGCCCACCAGCATATATCCTATATTTATCCCCAAGAGTCCAAGCAGGGGATACGCTGCCTGCGATTCGCCTCTCGACTTTATAAGTTTTGCCGTGCCGTAAAGGAAGGCTGAAGCCATAAGCAGGAGCTGAAGCCTTATGTCGGGAGTGTAGTAGGTTCCGCTTACCTGCAGGAAAAGCTTGATATAGAACAGCTTCATTTGTAGAAATTTGGAAAGTAGGCTTTGAGTCACACCCAGCGTTTTTCCGTATTCAGAGTAATTTTTGATGAAATCGGGATCCATATGCAAACTGAGCGCTACGAAAAACAATGCCGCAACCGCCAGAACGGATATGAATATCACAATGTCCCGCAGCTTTGCCTCTTTCCTGAAAAAACGATACAAAAGCATAAGCCCGAACGGTATTGCAACGATGAAGCTGTTTGGATGAATTCCTATGCCTATTGAGAGTATTGCTGCGAGAATGGCTGCGCTTGCCCTGCCGGTCGGGTTTTTTCGCAGGAAATAGTCATATGCGGCAAGGCTTATGAGCAAAAGAATGCTTTCCTGCCTTGCCATATGGGAGGCATATATGAATTGAACATCCACGGCGAGCAGGGATGTTGCCAGATGGGCAAAACTTTTGTCCTTGAAACGGGTCGTCATAATCCGGTAAAAGAGACATAGCGAGAAGATGCCCGCAACGAGTGAAATCATTCTCATGCCGATCAGGTTGTGGCCGAAAATGCTTATTGCCAATGCTTGCAAGGCCACAAAAAATATTTTTATGGCATGGGGGTTTCTGGGGTAAAGGTCGAAGAAGGGTTCGGTCAAGTCGATGCGTCCCTGACTCAAAACGGTTTGTGAAAGGCCGCTCAGCCAAGCCTCGTCGGAGTGCATGAAGGGGAACTTGTCAATAAAAAAAATGCTGGCTGCAGCGTACAGCAAAAGCGCAAGTATTCCAATGGCGTGATTTTTGACGAATGCATTTATTCTGCCCATGCCTTTTGCCTCCCCTCCTGAATTTCTGTGATTATTATACCATTACATGCGGAAAACGTTTCGTATTTAATAATCAGATGCAATATTAAAAAAGTGGATACCGGATAATGCGGCGCTTCTTGTATAATATCAGTGATGATTGTTGATAAATTAACAATCCCATTATAAAAAAAGGATGGAGGATTATTTATGAAAAAATACTTGAAACCGGTAATGCTTTTAACCTTGGTTTTGGCATTGGCAGCCCTTTCCGGATGTCTCGGCACTACGGGACAGGCTGACGGACCTTTTATCGTAGATGCCGAAACAGCTGCTGAGATGATTGGTGACGGAGCGGTTTTGGTTGACGCGCAGATGGAGGATGCCTATGACGCCGCCCATATTGAAGGCGCAGTCAATATAACGAGAGGCGACATTGTCGTAAGCGAACCTTTCCCGAATATGGTTGGCGGGAAAGCTCAAATCGAGAAAGTGCTTGGCAACAGCGGCATCGGAAACGGAATGCAGATAATCGTATACGACGACAACAACCACATGGATGCGGCAAGATTCTGGTGGACGCTCAAGGCCTATGGAAATGAAGATGTAAAGGTTGTGAGCGGAGGATTGAAAGCCCTCGAAGAAACCGGAATGACACTGACGGATGAGGTGCCTGAGGTCGAGGCGGTTTCCTATGAGGCTGAAGAATTCGATGAATCCATGCTTGCTACAATAGACACGGTAATAGACCAATTGAATTACCCTGATCCGGATACATGCCTAATTGACACAAGAACAACGGAAGAATTCGAAGAAGGCACAATTCCAAGCTCTATCCACATCGATTATGTGGAAAATCAATACACCGACGGCACATACAAGTCTGCCCAGGACATAGCTATAATGTACATGGAAAAGGGGATAGACAAAGACGGAACCGTAATAATGTACTGTAAAACATCAATAAGAGGTGCGCAGACTTATCTGGCACTCGCAAATGCAGGTTACGAAAATCTGAAGCTTTATGACGGCGCGTGGCTGGAATGGTCATCAGACAAGGCTCTTCCGATACAGACGCCAAGCGGCCAAAAAGTAGAATTCAATGAGCAGGACGCATCATAAAAGCATATTTTACTCCTCCATATTATATAATGGCAAGCCGCCCTATGGCGGCTTGCCATTTATGAATCGGGACCTTGTCAATGCCTTTTCTAATGCTGCATTAGCAAATCGTTTTATGGTATATGCAAATGGATTGATATAATGAAATTGTTAATTAAATAACACAAAATAAGAGGAGGAAGTCTATTCATGTTTAAGAAGAATAAATTATTACTTATGGTTGTGGCAATTCTCATCATTGCCCTTGCCGCAGGGTGCGCAGCACCAACTCCCGAGCCGCAAACAGAACCGGCTGAGAAAATCGAAAAATCAGAGCCGGCAGAGGTTGCATCGGGTGACGAATCAAGCGCGGTAGAATCCGTTGTAAACGGATATTTCGCAGACAAGCCGGCGCACAACTACAAAATCAAGCAAGATGCCTTCATTGAAAAAGTCAAGGCTGGAGAAGACATGTTCGTGCTCGACATAAGGCAGCCTGACGTTTACGCCGAGGGGCACATCGAAGGAGCCGTAAATGCGCCTTGGGGAACTGCAATAAGCGAAAATATGGACAAGCTTCCCATGGACAAGCCTGTTTATGTCTACTGCTATACAGGACAAACGGCTGGACAGACCGTTGCCCTTCTTAATTTCGCGGGATTCGAGGCATATTCGGTAAACCTTGGATGGAACCTTGGAATAAGCAAAGTGGACGGAGCAGAGGATGTTACAACGACAGAAGCTTCCGATTTCGACTCATCACAAGCCGCTGAAATCGACAGTGACATAATGGCCGCGATTAGCGATTATTATGCTGGACTGGCAGATGTAAAAGATACAATGTTCAAGAACTACAAAATCAGCGAGGACAATCTCAAGAATCTGATCGATGAAAAGGACGACAGCATATACATTCTTTCAATAAGAGGAGCCGAAGATTTTGAAAGCGGGCATATCGCCAGAGCCTTCAACATTCCTTGGGCCGTTGGAATGCAGGAATCCTTCAACACTATTCCCAAAGACAAGACAGTAGTCGTCTATTGTTACACAGGACAAACCGCAGGCCAGACAACTGCCGCTCTCAGAATGATGGGATACGATGCAGTATCCTTAAACGGCGGAATGGGAATGGCAGCCAATGCCCCTTACGGTTGGGCCAACAAAGGCTTTGACGTATATGAGGGAGCAGGGCTCGAAGGAATAGTAAACAATTATTTCGCGGAGAAACCGGACAACAATTATAAAATCAAGCAAGATGAGTTCATAGAAAAAGTCAAGGCCGGAGAAGACATGTTCGTGCTTGACATAAGACAGCCTGATGTTTACGCTGAAGGGCACATCAAGGGAGCCGTAAACGCCCCTTGGGGAACAGCGATAAGCGACAATCTCGACATGATTCCATCAGACAAGCCTGTATATGTATATTGCTACACGGGTCAAACTGCGGGACAGACAGTAGCGCTTCTCAATTTTGCCGGAATCGATGCGAAATCCGTAAATCTTGGATGGAATCTCGGAATAAGCAAGGTCGAAGGTTTTGAAGATGCTCTTGCAAGCGAAGCTTCAGACTTCGGAGCGGCAAAAGCTGCGGATTACGGTTATGAAATAGAATCGGCAATCGAAATGTACTACAGCGGTTTGGCTGAAGCCGCAGAAGGAATCTACAAGAACTACAAAATCAGCGAGGACAATCTCAAAGCGATACTTGACGAGAATCCCGACAGCATATATGTTCTTTCTGTTAGAGGAGCCAAGGATTTCGCCGAGGGACATATTCCGACTGCCTTCAACATACCATGGGCCGCAGGAATGCAAGAAGCTTTCCCAACGCTAAACAACGACAAAACCACAGTCGTTTACTGTTATACAGGACAAACTGCAGGTCAGACAACTGCGGCGCTCAGAATTTTGGGCTACGATGCGGTTTCTCTGAATGGCGGAATGGGAATGGAAGCAAACGCTCCTTACGGTTGGGCAAACAAAGGTTATGAAACAGTAAAATAATTCCTGTCATTGATTATAGAATCAAAAAAGCGCTTCGACTTAGAGTCGAGGCGCTTTTTTGCTTTGAATGGCATTATTTGGGGATATATATAATATTACTTTCTTGCAAGGGGGATGGAAATGAGGATAAAGTATATCGATGGAAAAAGACTCAATTACGCAATACATTCGGGCGCAATGGAAGTCATGAGGCATTCGGACCATCTCAACAGAATCAATGTTTTTCCAGTGGCCGATGGAGATACCGGCAGCAATCTTTCGTCTACGATGAATTCAATGTTGAGAAATACCGTTTTCGTCGACAGAATCGACAAATCGTTCCAATCCCTGGCTGAATCCGCAATATTGGGGGCAAGGGGCAATTCGGGAATCATTTTCGCCCAGTTCATCAACGGGATAGCTATGGAAATAAACGACAGTGAAGTCCTGAGCACCAAGTCTTTCGGAGAATCGGTCATGAAGGCGGCGGGCTACGCATACAAAGCCATGTTGAATCCTGTTGAAGGGACCATGATTACCGTAATAAGGGAATGGTCGAGGGCTGTTTACGATTCCCGCACGTTGACCGACGACTTTGCGGTGCTTTTGAACGATGCCCAAAAGATTGTGCGAAGGTCCCTTTCGGAAACCCCGAATATTTTGAAGGTTCTCAAGGATTCCGGAGTTGTGGACTCGGGAGCCAAGGGATTTGTCCATTTTACCGAAGGGATAGTCAAGCTCATAAACTCGGGAAACATAAGGGAGGCTGTTTTGGATTCGCAAAAAAGCAATAGGCGGATCCGGTTTTTCGACGACCACTCTTCGTCCGAAAAAATGCCTTCTGAACGATACTGCTCGGAGGTTCTTCTAAGGAGCAATGATGCATTGGACATAGAAGAGCTCAAGACTTTTCTTAAAGGATACGGAAGCAGTGTGATTGTGGCGGGAGGAAACAAAAACACAAGAATACATGTCCACACCGACAGGCCGGCGGAGATGTTTGAGCGAATTAACAAATACGGCAAAGTAATCGAAAAGAAAATCGACGACATGCAAGCTCAATATCTTGCGGTCAACAACAAAAAGAGCACAATTGCCCTCGTAACAGATTCTGTGGCGGATTTGCCCGATGAAACCATTTTTGATGAAAACATAACGGTGGTTCCCATGAATCTGGAAATCGACGGAAGCATTTTTTTCGATAAAGTGACAATATTCCCCGAACAGTTCCAGAAGCTCGCAGGAAGGTCTGCCGTTTTTCCAAAGAGCTTCCAGCCGAGCTTGAAGGCATTTGAAAACTCATTTTCTTTTTTACTGAGCCATTATGAAACTGTGATAGGAATTTTTGTTTCATCAGCCTTAAGCGGAACTTTCAATTCGGCTGTGAAGGCTCTCGAGCTCTTCCCCGAAGAAATGCAGTCGAGAGTGACTTTGGTCGACACAAAACTGAATTCGGCGGCGCAGGGACTCGTCGTATACGAGGCGGCGGAAGCAGTTTCCAGAGGGGCGGACAAAGATCAAGTGCTTAAAACAATATACGATTCCATTCCCAATACAAAAATCTATGTCAGCGTCGACACGTTTGAATACATGGTAAGGGGAGGAAGGCTAAGTCCGATGAAAGGCAAATTCGCAAGCGCTTTGAACATGAAACCGATTGTTTCGCTTGACGAAGATGGCAGGGGCGTGTCATTCGCCAAGGCATTCAGCAGAAAGGCAAACAAGAGGAAGATTATCGAGACGGTGAAAAAATTGAATGAAGAGTACGGAATAAAGAGATATGCCCTTGTTCATTACAGGGGAGAAAATCTTGCGCATGACTATTCACGCGTAATCGAAGAATTGCTTGGGATGCCGCCGGAATATATTTGTCAAGTGTCATCCGTAGTGGCGCTAAGCGCGGGAGAAAAAGCCGTAGCGGTATCCGTTCAACTAAAAAGGAGCGAAAAACCATGAGTATAATTTTAAAGGAATCAATTGTTTTGATATTTTCCTATTTTTCGGTATTTTTCATAGTTGCATTGATTATAAAGAATAACTCCATAGTAGACATAGGCTGGGGAATCGGTTTTGTTTTGGTGGCATGGTATTCGATGGCCAGAGGCGGCAACTATACCGAAACAGGTGTTTTGGCGACAGTTCTTGTTACGGTTTGGGGCCTCAGACTCTTTTACCATATAATCAAGAGGAATTGGAAAAAACCGGAGGATTTCAGATATGCCGCATGGAGGAAAGAATGGGGCAAATGGCTCATTCCAAGGGCATTTTTGCAAATATTCATGCTCCAGGCCTTTTTTATGGCGGTAATAGCCTATCCGGTCATTTCAATAAATGCGACCGACAAGGCGTCGATTTCCCTATTAGGAATTCTTGGAGCTCTGGTCTGGGCCAAAGGTTTCTTTTTTGAAGCACTCGGCGACTGGCAACTCAAGCAATTTATCAAAAATCCTCAAAACAAGGGAAAAATAATGAAGGACGGGCTTTGGAAATACACACGCCATCCAAATTATTTTGGAGAAGCGACAATGTGGTGGGGCATTTTTATAATAGGAATTGGAACCGACAGCGGAATTGCGGGTATAATAAGTCCGCTTACCATAACAATACTTCTTGTTTTTGTTTCAGGGGTCCCGATGCTGGAAAAGAAATATGCGGAAAACGAAGAATTCCAGGCCTACGCAAGGATTACAAGCAA
>CAZEHH010000012.1:0-12990 GCA_964512505.1 uncultured Peptostreptococcaceae bacterium | reverse complement strand
AAAATGGTGGCATAATAGTAGGGAACATTATTTCAATAGAATTCTTTACAACCATCGAAAAGGGTGGTAAAATTATTCATAGGCATTGATAATGATTATCAATATCAACAAAGAACGGAGGCGGATTCATGGTTATTGCAGAAGCGGAAGTCGATTCCTTTGTAATAATTGACAGGATACATTCGGGAAGAAATCTTAAAATGAGGCTATACAACATGGGGTTGACGCCGGGAGTCAGAGTCAAGGTGATTTCAAGCGAACCGGGCAGCGCCATAGTCATAAGCGTCAGGGGCTCGAGACTTGTTCTGGGCAAGGGGATAAGCGAAAAAATCGAAGTGAGAAATTTGGAAAAATAGGAGTAGGCAAATGGATAAACAGATAAAGGTGGCGCTTGCCGGAAATCCAAACAGTGGAAAAACGACTCTGTTCAATGAGCTGACCGGTGCCAGGCATTATGTAGGGAATTGGCCGGGAGTTACTGTCGAGAAGAAGGAAGGCGGATTCAAGCACGGTGAAGAAAACATTCTTTTGACCGACCTTCCGGGAATCTACAGCATTTCTCCCTATACCATGGAGGAAATAGTAACAAGAAAATACATCATCGACGAAAAGCCTGATGTGATACTCAATATAGTCGATGCTTCAAACCTCGAGAGGAATCTTTACCTTACAATACAATTGATTGAAATGGGAAGACCTGTTGTAATCGCACTCAACATGATGGACATTGTTGAGAAAAAAGGCATAGGCATAGATATTGAGGCGCTTTCAAAAAAATTGAATGCTCCTGTTGTGCCGATCACGGCTTCAAAGATGGGCGAAAAAGGCCAACTTCTCGATGCTGTCGTAGAAACTGCAAAAAAATCGGATGGATACTATCCGACTGAAGTGGATTACGGTCAGGATATAGAGAAAAAGATAGTAGAAACGCATAAACTGATTGACCATTTGGCATGCCTGGGCAGGTTCAACCACAGATGGCTTTCTTTGAGGGTCATCGAAGAGGATATAGAAATAATGAACCTTATGGGGTCCGGCCAAAAGGCCTACCTTGATCCGGAAAACAGCCACGGCGAAAGATACGAAGAATTGATTGTCAAAAAAAAGTATGAATTCATAAATAAACTCGTTGATGCGGTAGTTGTCGACAAGAGCAGGGACAAGGAAACGGTTTCAGATAAAATAGACAAAATAGCAATGAACAGATACCTCGGATTGCCTATCTTCATATTGATAATGATGGGTGTTTTCGCATTCACATTCGATGTGGTTGGAAACAGGCTTCTCGATCTGGTTGATGTGTTCTTTTCGGAAATACTGGCAAACGCGGCATTTGATTGGCTGACGGGAGCAGGCGTTTCGGAATGGCTCATATCGCTTGTGGTGGAGGGAGTAATCGGCGGAGTCGGGGGAATATTGGTATTTTTGCCGAATATAGCAACGCTTTTCTTTGCAATATCCATTTTGGAAGACAGTGGATACATGGCAAGAGTCGCTTTTATCATGGACAGGACAATGAGGCGCATAGGTTTGTCAGGGAAGGCATTCATTCCAATGGTGCTGGGCTTCGGTTGCAATGTTCCGGCAATAATGAGCACCCGCACACTCGAGAACAAACAGGACAGAATGACGGCGATACTGATAAATCCTTTCATATCATGTTCCGCAAGGCTGCCTGTATATACACTGTTTGCATCGGCTTTTTTCCCAAGGAACAAGTCGCTGGTTGTCTTTTCGCTTTATTTCATAGGAATAGCGGTTGCCGTAATAGTTGCATTTGTATTCAAGAGGACCTTCTTCAAGAGCGAGCCCATACCGCTTCTTATTGAGCTGCCGCCCTACAGGATACCGACCGCCAAAGGAATCGGAATCCATGTATGGGAAAGGGTCAAGGAGTTCATTGTAAAGGCGGGGACTTTGATATTCGCCGCTTCAATAGTGATATGGTTTTTGCTAAATTACAATTTTGCAGGTCCGGCAGCCTTTACCGACAGCTTTGCTGCATCAGTCGGAAAGTTTTTGGCTCCAATGTTTGCCCCTTTGGGCTTCGGAAACTGGAGGGCTGCGCTTTCCCTTTTGACAGGCGTAGTGGCAAAGGAAGTCATAGTAAGCAACATGTCGATTGCATATGGAGCGGGAGCGGGCAGCGGAGCCAGCCTTGCCGATGCGCTATCGGCCTCGTTCACTTCGCTCAGTGCGTACAGCTTTATGGTTTATGTGCTTCTTTACATTCCGTGCATAGGAGTGATAAGCGTAATAAAAAAAGAAACCGGGTCATGGAAATGGACGGGCTTTTCAATAGTCTATCAATTGACATTGGCTTGGGTCATAGCTTTTGGAGTATACCAAATCGGCGGTTTGTTTGTCGGATAGGAGGGCTCGATGGGACAGATTCTAACATTGGCGATAGCGGCAGCTTTAATATCGTACGCCGCATATGTCATATGGAAAAATATCAATAGAGTAAAAAAGGGCCAATGCCCTGGAGGATGCGGAAACTGCGCAAAGTCCTGCGGATACAGAGAAGAAAATTCAAAAGGCGGTGACGAGGGTGATGACGATTTATAAGCCCCAGAGAATTTTCACGAACGCGCACATTAATACTGTTTATCATTCACAGGTCCGAAATGTTTCGGACCTGATTTATGCGCGAAAAAGGTTTGAGCTCGAAGACGGGGATTTTTTGGATCTTGATTGGTCGTGTGTCGGAGGCAAGTCCATTGCCGTAATTCTCCACGGCTTGGAATCGAGCGCAGGCAGGCCTTACATGAAGGGAATGGCTAAAGCGCTTAACGGCTCGGGTATTGACGCATTGTGCGTTAATTTCAGGGGCTGCGGAGGTCAGCCCAACAGGCTCTTGCGTTTTTACCACAGCGGCGACACAGGGGATGTGAGGCAAATCATAAGCCATGTGTCCGAAAAAATGGATTATGAAAATATTTTCATGGTGGGGTTCAGCCTGGGGGCCAATGTTCTTCTGAAGTTTCTTGGTGAAGAGGGGACAAATGCGCTGGGCGGCTATGGGATTGCGGCGGCCGCCGCAGTATCTGTGCCGTGCGACCTTGCATCCGCTTCGAGGGCCTTGGATTCCTCAAAAAATATTGTATACAGGAAGAGGTTTCTGAAAAAACTCGGAAAGACCCTGGAGAGAAAGAAAGAAATGCATCCTGGCGAAATAGACCTTTCCGGCTTCGAAAAGATAAAGACGCTGAAAGAATATGACGACAGATACACTTCTGTGCTCCACGGATTCAGTGATTCGGACGATTATTACAAAAGGGCAAGCTCCAAGCCATACCTGCAGGAAATAAGGGTTCCGGTATTGATAATAAACGCTTTGGACGATCCCTTTTTGGGGAAGGAATGCTATCCCGATGAAAATGCAAAAAGTGAAAGCGATTACATAGACTGGACAGTCACCAAGTTCGGGGGACATGTCGGATTTTCAAGAACAGGCAATGGTCCATTTTGGCATGAAGAAAGGATATGCGGACATTTTGCAAATTCTTTCGGCATTTGAATCGAATCGCACATGAAGCAAGAGTTTCCGGATAGGATTTTTGTGGTATATTCACAATATAAGATCTGATTGGAGGATTGCTGAAATGGATGCGTTGACGGGTTTCATTAGGGAGGCCATGACATATATTTCTGAGGAAAACCTTGTGACGGCCATCGAGTATTTGAGGGGCTTCGGTTTTATATTGGGAATCGGCCTTGTTTCCGTTGAAGCCTTCCTTCCCTTTCTCCCCCTGGTTCTTTTTGTAACCGTAAATGTGTTTGTGTTCGGTTTTGTTTTGGGGTACATATATTCATGGGTGGGGACATCCGCAGGGACCATACTCGTTTTTTTGCTTTTGCGAAATTTCGGCAGTCATGGACTTTTCAATAAAATTTATGCAAACGATAAAACTGCCGACAGGCTGGCGAAGATAAGGGAAAGGGGATTTGCGCCTTTTTTTCTATTGTATTGTTTTCCATTCACCCCGAGCTTTCTGGTTTCATTCATAGCGGCTTTGTCGGATTTGTCTACTGAACGATTTGTTGCCGCTACGCTGGCGGGCAAACTTGTCATGATTTTTTTTCTCAGTATAATAGGGTACAATTTCAAGGCCATGTATGACGATCCCGTGCGTTCCATATTTTTAATAACCCTTATGCTGTTCATAGGGTATGTCGCCAAGGTTATGCTTGAAAGATATGAAAAGAAGCACTACAAATTGTAGACGGTAAAAAACCTCCCGAAAGAAAATATTCTTCCGGGAGGTTCTGCATTTGTCGCTCTTACTGGTCCACCTTGTCCAATACGAAGTTCTTGAAAGCCTCTGCGAGAGGAGAAAGGGCAATTGCCTTGTTGTAGACAAAATAGAAATCTCTGCTTATATTCATTCCGTTTACAGGAATGCGTATGACCGAGCCGTCTTCAAGGTCTTTTTGCACCACATTTCTTGAAAGAAATGTAAGGCCCATGTCCTTCTTGAGGCATTCGACAATTGTTCTGTTGTTTTCAATCAAAGCGCTTACAGAAAGGTCGGACAGAGACAGTCCGTGTACAGCCAGGGCGTCCCCAAGGGCCTTCCTTGTTCCGGAGCCCTTTTCACGCAATATGAACTTGAAGGCTTTCAAATCCTCTGGAGAAATTTCTCCAAGCGATTTGTACATTTCTGTCGGGGGAGCAGCCAATATTATTTCATCACTCATTATTCTGATGTACTCCAGCTTTCCGGAATCAGCTTTTGAACCGACTATTCCGAAATTGATTTCACCCTGAATGATTTTTTTCAATATCATCCCCGAATCGTATTTTGAAATCTTGTAATTAACATCCGGAAAAAATTCATTGAAAGACATGAGCATTTCTGGCAGCAAATGTTCTTCGGGAACAGAGCTTGCAGAAATCTCCAGAAGGCCCTCTATTTTGCCCTTGTAATCGTTAAGGGAATAAATTGCATAATCACGCTTGTTCAATATATCCACGGCGTATTTGTGGAGAATTGCGCCCGCTTCGGTAATATGGATTTTTTTTGAAGACCTGTTGATCAGTGTTGCGTTCAATTCATATTCCAGGTTTTTTATGTGGGTGCTGATTGTGGGTTGTGTTATGTAAAGCGATTCTGCAGCCTTGGAAAAACTTTTATGTTTTGCAATGGCGACAAAAGCTTCCAGTTGCTTGAAATCCATTGGAGTCCTCCTTTAAATTGCGTCATCGTAAGTATATCACTATGTTTGAATCAAATTAAGGTTTTGAAGCGTATTTTTAGAAGCAAAGGGTAAAAAAAACATAGGAGGTGGCTATATATGGAAATTGGATGGATAGGGCTGGGGAAAATGGGATGGAACCTTTGCTTGAATCTTTTGGATTATGGATTTGACGTCACAGTATGCAACAGGGACAATGAAAAGGCGAGAGAGATGGTTTCTTTCGGTGCCGGCATGGCTTCCGGCATTGAAGACATGGTTGGAAAATTGGACAAGCCCAGAATAATATGGATAATGGATACGCAAGGAATAGCTGTGGACGATATCATATATGAACTCGAAAAACATCTCGATGCCGGGGACTTGATAGTAGACGGCGGGAATTCACACTATAAAGACAGTATAAGACGCGCGAAGGACCTTGGCGGAAAGGGCATAGAATTCGTGGATGTGGGAACAAGCGGAGACATTTCGGGAGCCAGGCGGGGAGCATGCATGACGGTTGGGGGAACCGAAAAAGCTTATTGCCGCATACAGCCTTTACTGGAAGCATTATGCAGGCCGAACGGATATGGCTACATAGGGACTTACGGAAGCGGGCATTATGTCAAGATGATTCATAACGGAATAGAGTATGGAATGATGCAGGCTATCGGAGAAGGCTTCGAAATAATCGGCGAGAGCGACTACTACATAAATATGGAATCATTGACCGAAATCTGGAACAACGGTTCCATAATAGGAGGATTCCTGATGGAATCCATGAAAAAGGCATTCGAAATGCACGGAGACCTTTCAGGAATAAGAGGATCGGTAGATTTTTCGGGCGAGGGCCGCTGGGCAGTCGAGGAGGCATTGGAGAGGGAAGTTTCGGCTCCGGTGATTTCACTTTCGGTATTTGAAAGATACAGGTCAATCAAGAATGAAACATATGCCGGAAAGGTTCTTTCGGCATTGAGAAATATTTTCGGGGGACATTCCGTCAACGGGGAATGATTCTTGTGCATGCGGATACGCGGATTTTTATGGTCAAAGAATTTACGCAAAGGTTTGAAATGGTGTATAATAAAGAAAAAATCGAGAGGTGATATGCATGATTGTTTCCAATATGGATTCCTTGAAAGAAACAAAAGTCGCGAATCCTGAAGCGAAAGACGCTTTCATGAAAGTTTTAATCGGTCCGGACCAAGGTTGGGCGGATTATGTAATGAGAGAATTCGAATTGGGCACGGGTGGTTTTTCGCCAAAACATGTGCATGACTGGCCCCATATAAACTATATAATCGAAGGCCGGGGAGAACTTCAAGTGGGAGATGCGGTTCATGAAATAAAAGCCGGCGGATATGCCTATGTGCCTCCGGGCATCGTCCACCAGTTCAGAAACATGGGAGAAGGCAGATTGAAATTCATCTGCATCGTTCCCAAAGAGGGGCATAAATAGAAAGGGAAGTGACTTATGACGAGTAAGGATTTTGCCATACTTGTTGTTCCGATGCTGGTGTCGCTCATCATCAGTCTGGGATACGGGAAAAGCATGGCGGGGAAAAAGATTGAGTTTCCCAGGATATTGACAAAGGCAATGAGCATCCATGGACGGATAATGATTCTTTCAGCCATAGGATGGGTTCTATATGCGACCGGATGGCGTCAGAAAGTAATCGGCGTAATATACATGGTTATGGCATTCCTGGTCATCGGCATGATCGACTATGTAGCCATAAACAAAATGACGGCAAAAGACTGAGGAAGACCGAAAGGTCTTTCTTTTTTTCATTTTTGCATTAATGCTTTACAAATTTAGTTCGCTAAAGTATAATACATTTGTGCTGTAAATTGAAAAATCAAAAAGAGAAGGGGAGATTAAATTGAAAAAAATTCTAGTATTGTTTATGGTTTTGGCCATGGTCGTGGCTGTGTTTGCGGGATGTACGCAGCAGGAGGAACAGGAAGCGGCAGCTGAACCCAATTCGTTGGAAGCAATTATCGAAAAAGGCGAATTTGTACTTGGCCTTGACGACAGTTTTCCGCCAATGGGATTCAGGGACGACAATGGCGACATAGTCGGTTTTGACATCGATTTGGCAAAAGAAGTTGCAGAAAGAATGGGTGTTGAGCTTGTTGTAAAACCTGTCGATTGGGATGGAATTGCTCTCAGCTTGAAAAACGGAGACATTGATGTAATATGGAACGGATTGACGATAACTGATGAACGCAGAGAAACAATGGGCTTCACAAAACCTTATCTCAACAACAGACAAATAATTGTTGCAAGGGTCGATTCGGACATAGCTGCGAAAGCCGACCTGGAAGGAAAAGTTGTTGGCGTTCAATTGGGAAGCAGCTCCGACATAGCCTTAAACAGCGAATCTGAAGTTGCCGACAAGCTTGAAGATGTAAGAAAGTATTCCAACAACGTCGAGGCATTGCTTGACTTGGCAAACGAGGGAACAGATGCAGTAGTGGTTGATGAAATTGTAGGAAGATACTATATCGCAAAGAAGCCTGACATGTATAAGGTTTTGGACGATTATTTCACCGACGAGGAATACGGAGTCGGATATCGCAAAGAAGACACCGACTTCGGTCAAGAGCTTGACAGAATTTTGGATGAAATGAAAGCGGATGGAACAGCAGACGAAATCTCCGAGGAATGGTTCGGAGAAGCTATCGTATTGAAATAGGAGCTGGAGAATTTGGAAAAGCTTTTTAGCATCACCTTGTATATATTGAAAGGCAGCGGTGTCACACTGGGGCTTTACGCCATTACGGCCGTTTTTTCAATGCCTCTCGGACTCATGTGCGCCTTGGGAAAAATATCAAAAAACAAGGTTTTAAGCAAGGTGGTAAGTTTGTACACATGGGTTTTCAGGGGAACGCCCCTTCTGCTCCAATTGTTCTTCACCTACTATGGCTTGCCCGTATTGGGCATAAGGTGGAGCGGACCGTTTGCTCCCGCCGCTTTGACTTTCATACTGAACTACGCCGCTTATCTGACAGAGATTTTCAGGGCTGGGATACAGTCCATAGACAAGGGGCAGTATGAGGCGGCAAAGGTTTTGGGTATGAACTACAGCCAGACAATGCGTAAAATAATAATACCCCAGACCGTAAAGAGGATACTTCCGCCACTTGGCAATGAAGCCATCACTCTCGTCAAGGACACTGCGCTTGTGGCAGTCATAGCCTTGGCTGAAATACTGAGGAATGCCAAGGAAATTGTGACCAGGGAATTCATAATAACCCCGTTTTTCATAGCGGCTGCGATTTATCTTGTGTTGACATCGGTGATTGTTTTGACATTCAACCGCATGGAAGAAAAATATTCGTACTATGAGTAGGTGGATTCATGAAAATGATTGAAATAAAAGATGTTTCAAAGAATTTCGGACCCTTGAAAGTGCTGGACAAGATAAATCTGCAAGTGGACAGGGGAGAAATAATTTCGATAATCGGTCCTTCGGGAGCAGGGAAGAGCACGCTTTTGAGGTCAGTGATACAATTGGAATCAATCGATGAGGGAATAGTTGAAATCGAGGGTCTCAGAATCGCATGCAGGAAAGAAAGGGACGACGACGAACCAATCGACAAAACCACAGTCCGGGAAGGGCTTGCTAAAATGGGTATGGTTTTTCAGGGATTCAATTTGTTTCCGCATATGACTGTTCTTGAGAACGTCATGATAGCGCAGACAATTGTAAAGGACAGAAGCCAGAAGGAAGCCCAAGAAAAAGCGAAAGCCATATTGAACAAGGTTGGCCTTACGGACAAGGAGAACAGCTATCCTTCACAGATTTCAGGAGGACAGAAACAACGTGTTGCAATAGCCAGGGCATTGGCGATGGACCCCGACATAATGCTGTTTGACGAACCGACTTCCGCTCTTGATCCCGAATTGATAGGAGAGGTGCTGGGAGTCATAAAGGCTCTTGCCGAAGAACGGATGACAATGATGATAGTAACCCATGAAATGAACTTTGCCCGGGAAATTTCCGACAGGATACTGTTCATGGAAGACGGCAGGATAGTAGAGTCCGGTCCGCCCGACAAGATATTTGTGAATCCCGAACATCCCAGAATAAGGACATTCCTGGATAAAATATTATCTTAGCAGTCGCTTCAATTGGGACTTTTTATTCAATCTCGCATCCGCCGAAGTTCGGCGGATGTTTTTGTTGAAATGATTTTATGGTAAAATGAGTTATCAGGACGGTATCCCAAAGAGCTGTACCTGCTCGCAAAATGGAGTTTGATGCACACAATACAAATACTCCGAGCCCTGATACAGGGCTTTTTTTGACGCTTTCCTGAAATACATGAATACGGAGGCTCTACATGCACCATGCAAGGAATCTGAAGGAACAGTTGACACCGAGGAGTTTGGTTATCGGTGTCGTGGGAGCACTTGTCATAACGACAAGCTCAATGTATGTGGCTTTACGAATGGGGGCTTTGCCATGGCCCACAATATTTGTGGCGGTACTTTCCATGACATTGCTGAGGATGATGGGAAATACCAATCTCAATGAAATCAACACGGCCCATACCGCCATGTCGGCGGGAAGCATGGTTGCCGGCGGACTTGCATTCACTGTTCCCGGAATCTGGATGATTCAGGCGGACGCTTCGGTTTCTTATTGGGAAGTCACGGCGGTGGCTCTATCGGGAGCCCTGTTGGGAATGGTATTCACCGCGCTTGTCAGGTACCACTTCATCGTGAAGGAAGAACTGCCTTTCCCCATGGGAATAGCAGCTTCCGAAACCGTAATTGCAGGAGACGAAGGCGGCTTAAAGGCTAGGCTTCTTTTTTCGTCCATGGCTGCCACCGCTCTTTTTACTGTTTTAAGGGATTGGTTCGGAAAAATTCCCGGAGCTTGGACATCGAAAGGCCTTTACGCAAAAAACATATTCTTCGGTTTCTGGATTTCTCCAATGGCTCTTGCCATCGGTTACATAATCGGGCCGATCTTCACGGGAGTGTGGTTCCTGGGAGCTCTTGCATCATACTTCGTAATCATACCCATAGGCGTGGCCTGGGGGTGGTTTGGCGATGTCGCCGCCGCAACCGCATTCAAGGACAGCTTGGGCATAGGACTGATGGTAGGCACGGGAATTGGTATTTTGTTCAAAGGAATACTGCCCAAAGCAAAGGAAATCTATGGACCCATATTCAGAAGAAAGACGATAGAGGGACTTAATGGCAGATGGACATTCGTTTCGATTGTTCTTCCTGTATTTCTTCTTACTTTTATATCAGGGATTCCTCTGGCGGGGAGCCTGCTGGCGATTGCGGGAATATGGCTGACGACGGCCATGGCAGCATCGATTACGGGTCAAACAGGAATCAATCCAATGGAGATATTCGGCATAATAGTTTTGCTTGCGGTAAGAACCGTAGTCGCAATCGGGATGAAAGAAGCATTTTTCATAGCTGCCGTTGTGGCGGTCGCCTGCGGATTGGCAGGCGATGTTTTGAACGACTTCAAATCAGGACACATACTGGGCACGGATCCAAGAGCGCAAGTTGTGGCGGAGGCGGTTGGAGGAATTGTCGGAGCTCTGGTTTCCGCAAGCGTATTGTTTATTATGTTCAAGGCTTATGGAACTTTCGGACCTGGCACCGAATTGCCTGCACCGCAGGCCTACGCGGTTTCAACCATGGTTGGAGGATTGCCGGATCAGGGAGCTTTCTTCTGGGGATTCGCGATAGGATTTGCCCTTTACATGCTTAATATTCCGGGCATGACCTTGGGCCTGGGAATATATTTACCAATGTTCATTTCCACAACTGTTTTTGCCGGCGGACTGCTTGGGTTTGTGTTTGGGAAAAAGGATGAGGAAAGCAAGAATCGTGGAACGGTATTGGCATCCGGAATTCTGGGAGGAGAAGGAGTCGCCGGTGTCTTGATTGCAATAATAAAGGTTTTGACCATGGGATAAGGAGGAATGGTATGATTTCTATAACCGACATAAAAAACATGCCGGGCGTGCGTATCGGCAGCTGGGAAGACAGACAGGCAGCTACCGGCTGCACTGTAGTAATTGCGGAGAATGGGGCGCCTGCAGGTGTCGATGTAAGGGGCGGAGCCCCGGGGACAAGGGAGACGGATTTGCTTGACCCTGTAAATCTCGTCGACAGTGTGCATGCTGTATTTCTGTCGGGTGGGAGCGCTTTCGGACTCGATTCGGCAGGAGGAATAATGCAGTATCTCGAGGAACGGAATATAGGATTCGATGTCGGGGTTACAAAAGTGCCTATAGTGACAGGGGCAGTGCTTTTCGACCTGACTTATGGAGATTTCAGGACCAGACCTGGCAAAGAAGCGGGGTATGCGGCTGCGGAAGCCTCGGAAGCCAATTGTTTAAAAGAAGGCAGCTACGGCGCCGGAACCGGGGCGACAGTGGGCAAGGTCAAAGGCATGGATTATGCGATGAAAGGCGGACTCGGGACATTTTGTTTTGAATTTGAAGGGCTTTATGTTGGAGCGGTAGTTGCTGTCAACGCTTTTGGAAACATATACAGTCCGGAGCGCAACGAGTTTCTGGCTGGAGTTCTTGACGAAGGCAAGAAAAACATACTGGATGCCGAAGAAATCATCGTAGGCATGAACAGCTCCCAAAAGGATACTTTCAAGGGCAATACGACAATAGGGGTTGTAATGACAAACGGCAAGTTTAACAAGACCGAATGCAAAAAAATTGCCCAGATGGCGCACAATGGACTTGCCAGAACGATAAGACCGTCACACACTCAACTGGATGGGGACTCTATATTCGCCATGTCGACTGGCGAAGCTGAAGCTGATGTCAGCGTGGTTGGCATATTGGCGGCGGACGCTGTTGCGCAAGCCGTTCAAAGGGCGGTAAAGGAAGCTGAATCCACTTTTGGAATGCCGTCTTACAAAGACATACATGAAGATCTTGAGTGATGAATATTAAAAAGTGGAGAAAAAAATGATTTTATGCTAAAATAATAGTGAAAATATATGGAGTTCATGAACTATTTATTCAGCTTTTATAGCAGTCGGGCAATATAAAAGAATTGGAGGGAACTTATGATAGGTGCAAAAATAAGGAAGCTTAGACAGGAAAAAGGCATGACACTGAGTGAGTTGGCGAAACAGGTCAATTTTACGGCAAGTTATATTTCGCAGATTGAAAGAAGCATTATCGAACCTTCGCTTTCTTCATTAAGAAAAATCGCTCTTGCTCTTGATACACCGATTTACAGTTTTCTTTCAGAGGAAAATGCGGACCATTTTTTGGTGAAGGCCGACAAACGCAAGAAGCTGGCCTTGCCCAACAGCACAATGGTATATGAATTTGTGACTCCGATGGCCGCAAACAAGATGATCAGGCCCAAGATGGAAATAATTTACGTACATATGGATCCGGAAAGCTGGAGCAACGAAGACTACTTGTCCCATAAGGCGGACGAATGCATTCTTGTTTTGGAAGGGTGTTTCCATGTATATCTCGGAGAGGACAAATATGTGCTCGAAGAGGGAGACAGCATTTACATACAGGAGAATGTGAGCCACAGGATATATAATCCGCTGCAAAAAGTTACAACTGCAATTTCTTGTTTTTCTCCGTCATTATACTGATAAAAAACTATTCAAGTCTATGGAATTTGATTTTGCATTAAAAAAAGCCTTCCCGTTTTTCTGGGGAAGGCTTTTTCTATTTCCTTTCGATTCCGTATTTTTTCATCTTGCGGTATATGGTGTTTCTTGATATTCCCAGCGCTTCGGAAGTCTGCTTTATATTGTAGTTGTTGACTTTGAGCGATTC
>CAZEHH010000011.1:0-25628 GCA_964512505.1 uncultured Peptostreptococcaceae bacterium | reverse complement strand
GCGAAAGTGGCTCAGCTGGTAGAGCATCGCCTTCCCAAGGCGAGGGTCGCGGGTTCGAATCCCGTCTTTCGCTCCAAAGATTTTATCTTGCGGGTGTAGCTCAGTGGTAGAGCCCCGGCCTTCCAAGCCGGTTGCGAGGGTTCGATCCCCTTCACCCGCTCCAAAAACAATATGGCGGCTGTAGTCAAGTGGTTAAGACACAGGATTGTGGCTCCTGCACGCGTGGGTTCGAACCCCATCAGCCGCCCCAATAAACTATCTCATGGTCCATTAGCTCAGTTGGCAGAGCATCTGACTTTTAATCAGGGTGTCCCGCGTTCGAGTCGCGGATGGATCACCAAATGAGGCGACATAGCCAAGCGGTAAGGCAGAGGTCTGCAAAATCTCCACCACCGGTTCGATTCCGGTTGTCGCCTCCATTTTTATTTCTATATGTGCGTCCATAGCTCAGTTGGATAGAGTGTTCGGCTACGAACCGAAAGGTCGGGGGTTCGAATCCCTCTGGGCGCACCATTGAAAATAACCTCAAGCCGATTAATATAAAAGGTTTGAGGATTTTTACGTTTATACTTAAATTCATAAGCTAAAAAACAATGCAGTCTCCGAAAATTCGGAGACTGCATTTATTATTCCATAGAATCAATTCATCAGATTCTTAATGGAGTACATAATGGAAAAAGAACCTAAAGGAAATTGATGCGGCAGCGTAGTTTAAAAGAGCCCGGCAAGCAAATTTGTAATGAATTGTTTTGCGGTTCGCCCTGAACGATCTCCCGAATTCCGTGAAAACTGAAGAGCATTTGCGTAAAGCTCTTCTTCGGAAATATCAATACTGTTTCTTTTGGCGTAATTTTGAACGATTTCAAGGTATTCCTTTTGCTTTGGCTCGTAGTAGTGAAGATAAAGCCCGAAACGGTCGGAAAGCGATGTGTTTTCATTTATGACGTCACTCAAGTGTATTTGGTCCTCCCGCTCGTGCATGCTTTCTTTTATTACATGGCGTCGATTTGATGTTACGCAGAAGCACACATTTGGCGGGATGGACTCTGCGCTTCCTTCGATTATCGACTTGAGAAGCTTGTAGTCGGATTCCTCTTCCTCGAAAGTAAGATCATCCAAAAAGAAAATGAATTTGCCTCTGCGGTTGTAGACTTTTTCAAAAAGCACGGGTATCGATTTTATATGGTGTTTTTTGATTTCAATGAGTTTGAGATGGTACTTTTCGAACATCGGAATCAAAGCGCGTATTGATGTCGATTTTCCGGTTCCGCTTGAACCCACAAGCAATGCGTGATGGTAGGGCAAATCATCAACAAAAGCCTGAGCATTGTTTATCAAGCGCTTATGCTCGTCTTCATATCCTGAAAGAGTATCGAACGTTTGGGGATCGAACCGGTTGATTCCTTCAACGTCTCCATTGGAGTCTACCCTGAAAGCGTTATTGAATGCAAAAATGCCTGAACCGTAATTTGCGTATATCAAGCACAATTCATCAAGCAAAAAAGATGGGTTTTCGCTTATAAAAGCCGAATGAACTGAATCGATTATCGGATTTTCAAGTTCGGAACAGCTTATAATGCAGTTTGGATCTTCTGCCAATTCGGAAAGGCGATTCAAGTCGAAGCTCATCAGTTTTCGAAGCACCTTCAAATCATTCATGACAATTTTGCTGAGTGAATCCGAAAGAGGTTCTTTGATTTGAACAGACAGGCTGAACCTGTTGTCGCTCTTAATAATTTCGATTGCAATGTAATCCGTAATCGACAAGAGGGCTGTTTTTGAAGAATCCAGAAGCCTGGAACACAGACTGTAATATATTGACTTGAAAGTTATGCGGTTGTATTGGTTTGACTCGGCCCATTGAACCAATTGGTTGTATTCATGAATTACAGGGTCTTCCATAAGTTGGCGGTATAATACCAGATTCTGAATCATAATCTACTCCTTAAAAACGAATTTCTTTACAGTATAGCACAAAATTATGGAGTATTCAGAAAATAAATGGTTTAGGCTATATTATTCAATGCATTTTCATATAGAAGCGTTAAAAAAACAGAATTCGGGTATGAATTCATTGAGGTGATTTTATGGATTACAGGGTTCACAAGTTTCATGTTGATAAAGAAATTGACGATATCGCATTGGAGCGTTTTCTTAATGATTTGAAGGGAGATGTTGTTTCAGTTATCCCGAATGTTACTCCCAAGTTTCATATGATGGGGGCGACAGCCGGATACAATTATCTTATTGTTATTGAGAAATTGAAATAGCACTTGACGGCAGCATATATTTTATGTGGATTTCCTTCCCGATGCTTGGGAAGGATTTTTTTTAACTTTATAATTATACAGCTCATAATTTTAAAAACAATAAATATTTCGGCAAACCGGGTGTGCAACAGGAAAAAATAATGACAAGGTGGTCCACGTGTAGTAGTCTGTTATTAGTACAATAAGCAATAATTGATATGAAGCAGGCATATCATTAAAAAAGCAATGCTTGTCTATTTCTCGCCTACACATGCGACAAAGAGGGTGTTTTGTGAAATTGCAAGAGGCCTCATTTTTGCCGAAATAAATAATTTGAGGAGCTATCCATGTACAATATGATTACCAGAAGAAATATGTTTCGCGCAATATGCATACTGCTGCTTTTTACATTGTTTTCAGGATGCGGCATAGTCGGTGTTGACCTGTCTGCTGAAAATACGGATTCAAATGGACTTGTTTCCGAGACAGTGGAGGACAGAGACCGGATTGAGGATGAAAGCTCGGCGGGAGAATCGAAAGGAGTCCTCATACAGGTTGAAAAAGGCGGCAACTATTCAAGCAAGGATGAAGTGGCAGAATATATTCATGAATTCGGAGAATTGCCGCCAAACTACATAACAAAGGGCGAGGCAGGAAAAATTGGCTGGGACAAGTCAAAAGGGAATCTTTGGGACGTGACCGACAAAAAATCAATTGGCGGAGATTCTTTTGGAAACAGAGAAGGACTTTTGCCTGATTCAGATGGCCGTATGTATTACGAATGCGATATAAATTACCGCGGGGGTTATCGCGCCGCCGAAAGGATTGTCTATTCAAACGACGGACTCATATTCTATACTTCCGACCACTACGAGAGTTTTGAACAATTATACTAGGAGGGGTAATAATGAATGAGATAAGACTTGACGGAAGTAAGATGGTTGATAGGACTGCGGCTCATGCATATCTAAAAGATGCACTTGATTTTCCTGATTACTACGGAAACAATCTCGATGCGCTCTGGGATTGCCTTTCGACTGATTTTTCGGCAAAGAGGATTATAATCCGAAATGCAAAAGCTATAGTCGAGAATATGGGTGGATACGGCCAGGCAATGATAAGGGTTTTTGAGGATGCCGCCAAAGAAAACAAATGCATCGAGTTGGAAATGGTGAAAGCGGAGTGAAAAAAACAAATTCATTTGAACGAAATAAAGATATTCAAGCAGAGGGTTTTCGGCCTATTTAATCCGCTGTTTTTTGATATCATGTTTGTATAGGCGAAATTACAACACTGTATCGGAGGAAACCAAATGAAGATTGCAATGGCGCAAATGAAAATTGGTGAAAACCAAAGCGTGAATCTTGAAAAGAGTTTAAAAATGATTGAGACAGCTGCCAATGAAGGGGCGAAACTCATATGCTTTCCTGAGCTTCAGCTTAGCCCTTTTTTTCCACAATACCCAGGGATAGATGTTTCAGAACATATTCTCTTAATAGAAGATGAAAGAATTTTGAAAATCCGTGAAAAATGCAAGGAGTGCGGTATTATGGCTATTCCGAACATTTATCTTGAAGAAAACGATAAATATTATGACACCTCGATATTGATTTCAAAAGATGGGGAAATTATAGGAACGTCAAAGATGGTACATATAATGCAATGTCCCCAATTTTATGAACAGGATTATTACGATCCATCGGATACGGGTTTCCGGGTATTTGATACTTCATTTGGCAAAATAGGGATAATTGTCTGTTTTGACAGACATATGCCAGAGAGCTTTAGGCTTTGCGCTCTTCAAGGGGCTGAAATAATCATTATTCCTACGGCAAACACCAAGAACGAGCCGCTTGAGAAATTCGAATGGGAATTAAGAATTCCTGCCATGCAGAACAACGTGTTTGTGGCCATGTGCAACAGGGTAGGCAAGGAAGGCGAGATGGATTTCGCAGGCCAGTCAATTGTAGTTGATCCAAATGGGGATGTGGTGGTAAAGGCTGGTGACAATGAGCAGATAGTATACGCGGACATCGACCCAGGAATGATTAGAAAGGCAAGACAGATGAGACCATTCATCAGCCTAAGAAGACCCGAGGTTTATTCAAAGATTTGTAATTCAGACACGGAGGTTTTCAAGTACAAAAAGTAAGAAAATGTTTTAGTAAACTTTGGCGAAAAGGAATAAAGAAATGGAGGATTTTATGAAATTTGATTTTGTACTGCCTTCGAAGATAAGATATGGAAAAGGTGTGGTAAAGGAACTTGACGGAGAACTTAACAAGCTTTCGGCAAAAAAAATAATGGTTGTCTGCGACAAGGGAATAGTAAAAGCGGGCATACTTGAGAAAATATTGGAGCATGTGGGAGATGGCAAGGAAATTGTCATATACGATGAAGTTGAGGCGAATCCAAAAGACTATAATGTTCAACGCGGAGCGGATTTGGCTGCCAGGGAGAATGTGGATGTTCTTGTTGCCGTAGGAGGGGGAAGCCCGATTGATGCTGCAAAGGGAATAGCTGTTCTTGCAAGGCAAGGGGGAGCCATAAGGGATTATGCGAAAAAAGCAATTGGAGAAGATTGTCTGCCTCTTATTACTATACCTACGACTGCGGGAACAGGAAGCGAAGTAACCTTTTCATCAGTAATAACAGATACGGAGGAAAATTTCAAATTTACAATAAAAAGTCCTTCGATAGCTGCAAAAGTGGCATTGGTAGATCCTAAGCTTACCTATACTCTTCCCAAACTAGTAACAGCATCAACGGGCATAGATGCGCTCACACATGCAATAGAGGGGTATACGGCAACTTGCACTGAGCCTATAGCCGAGGCATTGGGTCTTTATGCCGTAGAGTACATTGCAAAGTATATAGTCAGTGCCGTAAAGGACGGTTCGGACGAGGAGGCAAGGGAAGGCATGATGATTGGCAGCCTATTGGCAGGGCTATCGTTCAGCCATTCGGATGTTGCATCGGTTCACTGCATGGCGGAAGCGCTTGGGAGCATATACGACAAGCCCCATGGACTCTGCAATTCCATAATCCTGCCGCATATAATGTCTGAGAACCTGCTTTTTTCACTTCACAAGTACGCCAGGGTGGCCAGGGCGATGGGCATAGAGGAGAAGGATGACGAAAAGGCCGCAGTCGAGGGTATAGAACTCATCAAAAGGATTTCGGCGGAAATCGGATTGCCAGATTTCAAATCCCTGGACATAGACCCTGGACAATTCAGACTGCTTTCTGAATTGTCGGAGAAGAACGGCTCCAACGACAGCAATCCTAAAAAGATGAATGTCGACGACTACGAGAAACTGTTCCATAAGATGAACGGCATTTAATCATAATTAATTGCAGATATTTATTAAAAAGATTCTGCATAAAATTCAATTTAAGAATTTTTGCGGCTTGGATGGAAATCCAAGCCGCTTTTGCCGTTCTTTATGGAGGGCGTCAGCATTTGCGGTTTAAAGGCTTTTGGGGATTCATTTTGCGGCGTAGTGGTATAATATGGATATAAAAGTCAAGGAGGGGATTTGCGTGCTGAAAGCAGGACTGATAGTAAATCCAATTGCCGGCATGGGAGGAAAGGTTGGACTCAAGGGAACAGACGGAGAAATGTACGAAAAAGCATTGGAGATGGGGGCTGAGCCGATTTCTCCCGGCAGAATAGAAGATGTACTCGATCTTGTAAAAAGGCGTGATTTGTATTTCTTTTGCGGTCCGGGAAGTATGGGGGAGGATTATCTGGCTAAAAGAGAATTCGGATTTGAAACGGTTGGAGAGGCACGAGATGAAACAAGTCGTGACGACACAATTAAAATAGCCAAAAGAATTATGGAAAAGGGAGCGGATGTTCTGATTTTCGTCGGCGGAGACGGCACTGCCCGTGATATTTTGGACGCTGTAGGCATGAATGTTCCTGTAATAGCCATACCTTCCGGTGTTAAAATGTTCAGCTCCGTATTTGTTTTTTCGCCTCATGCGGCGGCTGAAATGATAGACTGTTGCGGAGACGATTTTACAGAGAAAGAAGTGCTTGACATTGACGAGGAAGCTTTCAGAGGCAACAGGCTGGATGCCAAATATTACGGGACGGTAAGGGTGCCTAACATACAGAGATTGTTGCAGGGCAAAAAGGCGGCTTCAAACGTTAAGCATTCCTCCAAAGGCAAAAAGAAGGAAGTCGC
Organism: uncultured Peptostreptococcaceae bacterium; assembly: GCA_964512505.1. Classification (GTDB taxonomy): domain Bacteria; phylum Bacillota; class Clostridia; order Peptostreptococcales; family BM714; genus BM714. Next base: position 19,186 of record CAZEHH010000011.1, on the reverse strand, counting down.
AAAATATGTCGTAGACAACATGAACAAGGACTGCTTGTACATATTGGGGCCCGGCACAACTGTCAAAGAGGTGGCAGACGCATTGGGGGTTAAAAAGACACTTCTTGGAATTGATTCCGTTTGCAACAGTGAATCCATAGGACTTGACATAGGCGAGAAGGAAATACTCAGGCTGATTGATGCTTATAAAAAGGTTAAGATAATCGTGACTCCAATAGGCGGAAACGGATTCATATTCGGAAGGGGAAGCAGGCAGATATCTTCAGAGGTCCTTAGGAAAGTGGGAAAGGAAAACATAATCATAATAAGCACGCTCGACAAGGTTGGCGGCATGGGCAGCCTTCACATAGACTCGGGCGATTATGAGGTTGACAGGGATATCGGTGGAAATATTGACGTATTAACAGGATACAAGGAGGAAATCATTATGGAGGTGAAGTATTGATAGACTTGAGATCCAACGAAAACCCCTATGGGCGTTCGTGTGAAGAATTTATGGATTTATGCAGAGGACTTGAGGATTTAAACAGATACCTCGGTTATGGGGAGTTGGAAAGACTTGAAAGAGAGCTGGCTGAATATTGCGGAGTGGATAAGGAAAGGATTTTTGTCGGTTCGGGAACAGACAGTCTTATTAAAAGTGCCTTGTTGAAATTCTATGAAGGAATGGACCTGATTGTATTGAATCCCTGTTGCCAAGGAGCAGTTGAAACGGCAAAGGATATTGGAATGAGAATAAGGAGGATACAGTTGAAGCCTCCGGAATTCCGGGTGGATTGGAAATCGCTTGCAATCAAAAAAAGCATTGTGGCAATTGATTATCCAAACAATCCCACCGGCCAGCTTTTGATAGAAAAAGACGAATTGGAAGAGCTTTTAAAGAACGGCAACATGGTAATAATTGACGAGGCAGGATATGAGTACTCCAAGAGGACGTTTGCAGGCATGGTGGGAGACTATGAAAAACTTGCAGTGACCAGAACACTCGATAAAGCCTTCGGTTTGGCCGGGTTGAGAGTGGGATATATGGTCGCCGGGGATTTTTTCGTAAAGGGAACAGGAAAAACCGTAGATATCAACAGGCCGGCTTTTGTTTGCGCGATGGAGGCATTGAGGGACAAAAGTCATATGCGTGAAAGTGTTTCAAAGACCTTGGAAGAAAGGAAGTTCGTTGAATATCATTTAAGGAAACTGGGCTTTGATGTTTACAAAAGCGAAGCCAATTATTTATGCGTAAGGTCGGATATTGCAGATCTCGCATTGCGGCTCCGGGGGAAAGGTATACTTGTTGAAGATTTGTCAGGTGTATGGTATGAAGGTTACTGCAGGATATCTGTTGGCGGCAGATATGAAAACAACAGGCTCGTAGAGGAAATAGAGCATATGACAGTATAGAAGAATATATGCATGTATTCACAATATATGCATGAAATGACAAGTTTCATCATATGGAAATGAAGTTTCACATATGCTGACTTTTTATAGGGACTTTACTATATTGTTGCAATTAGAAGGGCAGAGCATAAAAAAGCCGGAATATGATATTTTTGGGGTTTTTCCGACAAATTGGGTACATGACGAATACGGTTCGATATATATACAATTTGAAAGGAGAGGAAAACTTTGAAAAGAGTATTGGTTTTGTTGTTGGTTTTAATAATGGCGGTTTCGCTTTTCCCAACAGCTTTTGCAGCTGAGATGGATAAGGACATAGTGGACACTGCTGTAGATGCAGGAACATTCACAATTCTTGCCGCGGCTTTGGACACAGCTGGACTAGTCGACACGCTTAAGGGGGATGGCCCGTTCACTGTTTTTGCGCCTACCGATGACGCATTTGCGGCACTGCTTGCCGACTTGGGCATAACCGCTGAAGATTTGCTTGCCAATCCAGACCTGAAGAACATACTGCTTTACCATGTGGTTTCAGGAGCTGTTCCGGCGGCCGATGTATTGGCGCTTGACGACGGCACAATGGTTGAGACGGCAAACGGCCAAAGTCTGACAGTTACATTCGAAGGCGGCAATGTATTTGTAGACGATGCTCAAGTGACAGCCACCGACGTTATGGCTTCCAACGGGATTATCCACGTAATCGACAAAGTCATAATGCCTGTCACGGCAACCCGTGTTATGACTGCAGATGCCAAAGGCTTAATCGATGGAGGGTCGATAGACCAAATAATCGATGTTCGCCCAGCATCAGCGTTTGATGAAGCTCATGTACCGGGCGCTTTGAATATTCCGGGACCAATGGCTTCTGACGGATTTCTTTCAGGGGTGGTTGCTGCAGGAATCGAAAAAGACGACGAAATATTGATTTACTGCATGGTCCAGCCTGCCGCCGAAGCCGCAGCTGACGCTCTGCTTGGCGCAGGGTATGGAAATGTGACCATAATGCTCGAAGGGATAACCGGATGGACTGAAGCGGGATATCCGGTTGCCGCAACGCTTAAGGATATAGTTGATACAGCAGTTGGAGCAGGAAGCTTCAATACTTTGGCGGCCGCTCTTACAAAGGCCAATCTTGTTGAAACACTCAAAGGACCCGGTCCTTTTACTGTATTTGCACCTACCGACGACGCATTTGCGGCTCTTTTGGCTAACCTTGGAATAACGGCGGAAGAACTCCTTGCAAATCCGGACTTGGCAAGCATTCTTCTTTATCATGTGGTGCCTGGAAAAGTAATGGCATCCGATGTCCTTGCCCTCCCGAACGGAACAATGGTTGCTACGGCAGGAGGAGAAAAACTTACCGTTACATTCATGGGCGGCAATGTTTACGTCGACGATGCTAAGGTTGTTACAACCGATGTAATGGCATCAAATGGTGTAATACATGTAATTGATGCGGTTATTTTGCCTGGGCAAGAAGAGACTGAACCTGTTCCTAAAACAGGAGATTTGGGAATGGTTCCATTCGGATTCCTTGCACTTGCTTCAGGGGCATGGATTGTTATGAGAAGGAAAAACCAGTAGAAATTTTAATTTGCTGTTGAAAAAAAGAGAAGGTCGGCTTTGCTGAGCCGGCCTTCTTTATCATTTTTATCGAAGGTGGGATTTTAATGAAGTGGATGGACAGGATTGCTGCTCTTGTTTTTTCAATTTCGATTTTGGCAATTATAATGATTGCCTCTGATTATGTTGAAAACAAAAGAATAATGAACGATGCAAGATTGAAGTTCCACTCGGAGGAAACTTATGCCCAATCAGAGCCAAGCGATGTGAAAAATGAAGACATAATGGATGGCTCAAGCCTTTCACTTGAAAAGATGGAAGAGAGTGAAGCTGTTTTAAAAAAAGATTCATTTAATGCAGCTCAAAGAGAAAAATTCGATAAAATGAGATTTGCAAATCCCGACTACGCTGGATGGCTATGCATAAGTGGGACTGATGTAGACTATCCGGTTGTTAAGGGCAAAGACAACAAGTTCTATCTAGACCACGGCTTTGAAATGGAGTCGAATGTGGCGGGCGCCATTTTCATGGACTACAGAAACAAAAACGATGGAACAGACAAGAATATTGTTATTTATGGACACAACATGAAAAACGGAACAATGTTCAAAGGTTTGATGGGCTACAAAAGAACCGGATTTTTTGACGACAACAGGTTTATTGTTTTCAACGATGGAAGAGAGGAATCCATTTGGGAGATATTTTCTGCATATGTTACAGACACCGGCTTCAATTACATAAGAACCGAATTCACAGACCTGCAATTTGATGTTTTTGTAAGGGAAATTTCTAAAAAGAGCATGCATAAGTCGGATGGGAATACGGAAAGCATTGAGGCAGTACTGACGCTTTCAACCTGTTCCTACGAATTCGACGACGCCAGGTTTGTCGTGCATGCCAGGAAGATTAAAAGGGAAGGGGATGACGGCTGAAAGTGAATGGCCAAAAGTCGGAGCAGCTTGCTGCAATTGCATGACAGACTCGGAAACAGTATAAAAACCCCATCAGCACCGTTAATGGAACTGATGAGGCTTTGTTTTTTTTAGTCTGTTTTTTTTATCCATTCCACAAATTTTGCGAAGCCTATTCCATCGAAAAATTCCTTGTTTTCCAGTGAAGGGATCTTCCTCTCGGATACCGACTTTACTATGTCTTTGTTGAACGGTATCTTGAGCGCAATCTCCAAATTCTGTTCTTCGCAATAATTTTCAATTGCGTCGAGTCCATCCTCCGACAAATCGCATTTGTTGATTACAATCATTATATCAACACTGAAGTTCTGAACAAGGCGATGGACTTTTTCAAGGTCGTGAAGCCCTGAAAACGTCGGCTCTATGACTATTACGGTTTTTTTAACCCCTGTTATTGATGCGATTACATTGCATGCAATACCAGGTGAACCGTCGATTATTATGGTTCCCCTCCCCGTTTTTTCGGCAAGAGCCTTGGCTGTTTTTCTCACTTCCGACACAAGTTTTCCGGATGTCTCCTCGCCGGGTATGAGCCTGGCGTGAACCATTGGGCCGTATTCCGTTTCGGAATCGAAAACCTGGCCGACTACGCAATCCTTCATTTTTATCGCTCCGGTTGGGCATATGTATTCACATACGCTGCAGCCCTCGCATTTGCTGAAATTGACCTTTATATCTTCGCTTATTGCGTTGAATTTGCATTTTTGGCGGCACAGCCCGCATTTTGTGCAGAGGTCCTCATTTATGACAGCCCTCTTAAGTCCCACAAAATCTTTCGATTCACGGATTGTTTCTCCAAAAAGGATGTTGAGGTCCGGCGCGTCGACGTCGCAGTCGGCAATAACCGGGTTTTCAAGAAACGGCACCAGTGAAGCGACCAGAGTCGTCTTTCCAGTTCCGCCTTTTCCCGATATGACAACGATTTCATTTATATCCATAGCATACAACCTTTCGTTACAGTCTATTTGACGGTTTTGCTTATTTTGCCTATTATGTTCTCGAAATAATGACTGTATTTTGAGTTTTCGAGGCACATCATTTCACCAACAGCGTAGAGCTTTGCAATTTCTTCGCTGAAAGGTATGTTTTCAAGGATTTCAATATTTTTGCCGGAGCAGTAATCGTAGATTTCGTCATTCCCGAGTCCCGCCTTGTTTACCACAACACCGAAAGGAATCTTCATGTTTTCAAGCATTTCCACGACCATTTTCATGTCGCTGACACCGAAGGGGGTTGGCTCAGATACAACAACAGCATAATCCACGCCGTCGACAGCTTCGACACTCGCGCATGAAGTTCCGGGAGGGGAGTCTATTATGACCACCTCATTGTCCGAAACCATTTCCCTCAGTTCGGATATTATCTTGACGCCTGAAACTTCACCAACATTGAGATCTCCGTAAATGAATTCAATATCGCCCAATCCTTTTCCAGAGTGAATTTTTCCAATCTCCCTTTTCTCATATGAGATTGCGTTCCTTTTGCATACAATTTCGCATCCTCCGCAGTCGTGGCAAATTTCCTTGAACACAAGGACCTTGTTCTTTGCGGGCAATATTGCGTTGTACTTGCAGAATCTTCCGCAGTCGCCGCATAGATTGCATCTGTCCATGTCGACAAGCGGGAAATTTTTGTATACGCTTTTTTCACCCGTGACTCGAGGTTTTATGAATATGTGGCTGTTGGGTTCCTCTACATCGGCATCCACAAGTACTGCGCCCTTGAAATTGAAGGCCATGTTTGTTGCCACGGTGGTTTTTCCTGTACCGCCTTTTCCGCTTAAAACAGCTATCTTCATTCTTTCATCTCCAGACTTTCGGTGTTAAACTCTTCTGAGTCCATGATGCGACTCGGTTGAATTTGTCTTGAATTCTTTAAGTTTGCCTGCTTCATAGTTTTCTAAAGCTTCTTTAACGGTTTTGCTTTCTCCGTATGAATATGCACGTATCTCGAAAGCCTTGATTGCGTCCATGGCTTTAGGCCCAAGCTCCGGCGCCAGAGCTACGCAAACTCCGTTTTCGTCCAATAGCCTTACGGCTCTTCCGCCTGCTCCGCTGGCAGAATTTTTTGCGGTATTCTCAATTGTGCGGGCGTCCTTTGTTTCAGTGTCGAAAAGAACATAGTATTCCGCTCTGCCGAATCTGTCGGCCACAGGGCTGTTTAAGCCTGTTTCTTTTGCGCAAATTCCAATTATCATAATTTTGCTCCTTTATCGGGTTTCGATTGAGATTAATGATCGTGTGTGTGTGTGCATGCAGAGCCGGTTGAGTAGAGTTCTCCGCCGAGATATTCGCTTAGATTCGCTTCTATGCTTCCTCTGGCGCCAAGAATTACTTCAATATTGGCTTCCTTGAAAAGATTGATGGCCATTTGTCCCATTCCGCCTGTTATTATTGCCGTCGTATTCATTTCTCCCAAAAACTTGGGAAGAAGTCCCGGTTGATGCGCTGGCGCTGAAACATATTCGGTATTCATTATTTCCTTGTCCTTTACAGTGAATATTGCGAAATACTTGCAATGGCCGAAATGCTCTTCGACGTTTACCTTGTCGTTGGTTGGAAAAGCAATCCTATTTGTGTTTTTAAGATCGATATTCATGTTGTTTTCTCCTTTGAATTTAATATTTTCGTTGTCGTTTCTGACAATTATTGCCTTTGAGTGAAAAAATCCGTCGATTATTTTCTTTCTTCCGGAAAGAAGCAGCCTTTGAACCGTTCCCCTTGAAAGGCCCATTTCTTCGCTTGCCTCAATCTGGCTTTTACCGTCATAGTCGCATAGCCTTATGGCTTCAAATTCGTCAAGCTCTATGAATACTTTTTCCATGGATTCGGGATTTCTGCCATAGGGGATGTAGATTTTTTGGTCGCTTAGCCTTCGGCACAATCTGTTTTTCTTGTTTCTTGGCATTTCAACCTCCCTTCGATATGTGCATATGCACAATTAAATAATATAACGAAGTTGCAGGTTTGTCAAATGAAAAAATTCGAAAAAATAAAAAACAATTTTCTGTGTTAGTGAAGGGTTTGCGAAATGAACAAGAGTCGAACGCTATGGTATAATAATTGAGATATCAAATGAATAATTCGGTGGAAAAACCGACTTCATGTGGAGGCTTTGTCATGGACAAAAAAAGCATTTTGATTGTGGACGACGATAAAAACATAAGCGAGTTGCTCAAGTTGTATTTATCAGATGCAGGATTCGATGCGCACCAATGCTATGACGGGAGCGCCGCTCTCAGTTTCATTGAGGAAAACAAGGTTGATTTGGTGCTTCTGGACATAATGCTTCCGGTTATTGACGGATGGGATGTATGCAAGCTGATAAGGAGGACAAGCCAAGTGCCCATAATAATGCTGACCGCGAGGGACATGCTTGAGGACAAGATACAGGGTTTCGAACTTGGGGCGGATGATTACATAGTCAAGCCATTCCAACCCAAGGAAGTCGTCATGCGTGTAAAGGCAAGGCTTAAAAACAGGGTGGATGAAGCGGGGAACAATGAAAATGAAGTCTTGAAAGTGGACAGCCTGAGCGTTGACATCTCAAGATACGAGGTCAAGTTGGACGGCAAAACGGTAGAGCTAAAGCCCAAAGAGGTTCAACTCCTGCATTTTTTGATGCTAAACAGAAATATAGTATTTGCGAGGGATCAATTGCTTGATAAAGTGTGGAATTATGATTTCATGGGCGGAACCCGCACTGTGGATGTGCACATAAAGAGGCTGAGAGAGAAGCTGGAATCCGAAGATGCCTCATGGAGCATAAAGACAATTTGGGGCGTTGGATACAAATTTGAGGTGAAGTGATGGCAAAATCATTGTTTAAAAGACTTCTTTGGACATATCTTTCAATACTTGTTGTGGCGATAGTAGTTTTGTCTCTTGCTCTGACATTCATACATAGAGGATACGCATTCAATGAAAAGAAAAGGATGCTTGAAAATGCCGCCTATGATATCAGTGGGCAACTTGCCAACTGGACCGACGGAGGAATTTCCCAAAAGGAATTGAATAGGACGGTGGATTCCGCCGGATACATAACAGACAGCAAGATTTATGTGCTGAGATTAGAAAAAGAGGCTCTGGCAAATATTGAAAGCTTAAACATAAGCGGAGATTTGGATGAAAAATATCTTTTTGATGATTTGCGCAGGATAATTGACGGTGAAACGGTGTTTAGAAGGAATCAACATTCTGAAAAATTCGGCACAAGGGTTGTATTCCTTGGAGTTCCGTGGAGGCAGAAAGACGGAATATCAGGCGCGATTTTAATGTTTTCTCCGGTCAATGAAATAAATAGGAACGCCGCAAAAATGAATTATGTGATTTGGATATCGGCTATAGGATTCATATTACTGGGAGGTTTCATCATTCTTATGACCTCAAAAAAGATCTCAAGCCCGATCAAGGAGATGGAAATTGCGGCAAGGAAATTGTCGGAAGGGGAGGATTCGGAAGACATCCATGCAAACACCGATGATGAAATTGGCCGGCTTGCAGAGACCTTCAACTCAATGAAAAGGCAGCTTGCCGAGACGGAAAAAATCCGGAATTCATTCATTGCCAGTGTCTCTCATGATTTGAGGACGCCGCTGACTTCAATAAATGGATTTGTTGACGGAATACTGGACGGAGTGATCAAAGCAGAAGATTATCCTAAATATTTTAGCATAATTAAGAGCGAAACGAGCCGATTGAACCGTTTGACATCGGACATACTCCAAACGGCAAAGATACAATCCGGAAAAATGGAATTGGAGAGGCATGAAATACCGGCAGGAAAATTGTTGAAAAGCGTTGCTGAAAATATGAAGGCATTGATTGACGAGAAATCCATTTCAATTGAAATTGAATGCGGAGAAGATGAAATTGTCAATGCCGACGAGGACCGCCTGTACCAGGTGCTTGAGAATATTGTTGGCAATTCAATCAAATTCACCGGCAGGGGCGGTGAAATTTTTCTTAAGGCAGAAAGTACCCAAAATGGAACCGTATTCAGCGTAAAGGATACGGGAGAAGGCATTCCAGAGGGGGACCTGGACCGAATATTCGAAAAATTTTACCGGGCGGATGAATCAAGGAATGCAGCAAACGGAGGGTCCGGACTCGGCCTCAATATAGCCAAAACTCTTGTGGAACTCCATGGGGGAAGCATAAGGGCTGTCAGTTCTGCAGGAGATGGAGCCGAAATAATTTTTGACATACCCAGGTGATTTTTAACAATCTGTTTACAAATTGCTGCAAATCATTTAATAAATAAGATTTACAATTAAACCATAGACAGGGACAGACCTATCGGCAGGAAGCGCCGGGAAAGGAGGATGCCATGAAGAAGGCTATTGCGATACTGCTCGTTGCCACTTTGTTTTTATTCTTGACCGGTTGCGGGCGCAATGAAAATATTGACGATCAACATGACGAAGTGTCGGAAGAAATGCCCGGTGATGAAGAAACGAAGGATGAAGGCAAAATGGATGCTGAGATTCAACCAGAGCCGGAGGCATCCCAAGCAGATGACTCGGGGACGACCTACGACGCATCCGAAAACGATGATTCTGGCATAGTTGCCAAATCATCGAACGCCGTTTCAAGCGAAGAAAAAGAAGCCGTCCTTGAAGAATTGGACAAGGAATTGGGCGATCTTCTGAACAGCATCGACAAGTTGGAAACCGTGGATGATTCAGATCTTGTTATCGAATAGAAGGGAGTGATTATCGTGAAGAAAACGATTGCCATTGCTGTTGCCGCATTAATGATTTTGTCGGGGACCGTTGCATTTGCTGAAAGCAAAGGACAAAATGAACCCGCATCCGGCACACCGGTAAAGATGCAGGAAGCAAAAATGCTTGCAGAAAGACTCGGACCGCAGATAGGCGAAGTAAAAGAAAACAAAGAGGAAATGCATAGGGTGAGGGAAGAAATTCGAACTGCCTATGGCGAAGCACAAAATGCCATTGGCGAAATGATTCAGGATAGGGACCAGCTCAGACTTGACCAGATAGAGGCTCTTGAGGATTGCTTGAATAGAATTCGTGAAAGCAGGGGCGTTTTGGAAGGAACCATTGGTGAAATTGAAGGTGAAATGACCAAATTCAGGTCCCAAGCAAGAAACAGGAACCAGGACGGGGCAAGCGCTTCGCTCGAAAATTGCGCAAAGGTTCAAACCGTAAGGATACAGGAAATGAAGAGGGTCCTTGAAGAACTTAATAAAATCAACGATATGTAAGAATCCTGATATCAAGACATGTAAAATGTGTCTTGATATTTTTTTGATAGGGAGCATGCACGTGCTATACTTATTGGGAATGCATTCTTATCGAAGGGGTTTGATTGGAAAATGCTTGGAGACGCAATGAGACATGAGGCAGGGAAAATGAAGTTTGAATATGGTTCGGAAACAATAGAATTCACAGTAGAGCATAGTAAAAGGAAGAACTTCAGAATCAGCGTGGAACCTCCGGATTATGTTTTTGTCCTTGCGCCTGTCGGCACAAAAAGCGATGAAATTCTCAAGATAGTGAAGACCAAAGCGAAATGGATTAAAAAGAAGCTAAGAGAGATAAAAGAGGCGGGAATAGAAAAAACGCACAAGGATTATGCAAGCGGGGAGACGTTCCTGTATTTGGGACGCGAATGCCGTCTCAATGTGCGAATGGATGACTCGGCAAAGAAACCTCTTGCCGAGTATGCGGAAGGCTGTTTTCATATTAGGACCAATGCGAAAGATGAAACGCAATTGCGAAAGGCGATGGAGGACTGGTACAGGAAAAAGACGCTTGATATAGTCACCGAGAGGGTCGGCCGTTACCAAAAACACTTTGTTCAGAGACCGCTTGAAATAAAATCCAAAAAACAGAAGAGCCGGTGGGGCAGTTGCTCAAACGCCCACAGGCTCAATTTCAACTTGAAGTGCTCAATGGCACCTATAGAGATAATAGACTATATAGTGGTACACGAGATGTGCCATATGGTCCATTTCAACCACTCCAAGGAATTTTGGGACATGGTCGAAGGGATAATTCCCGACTACAAAAAAAGGAGGGAATGGCTTAGAAAGAACGGAATAAGAATGATTTTGTAGGGGAGCCAATCGAGGCTCCTTTTGTATTGGGACGAAGCGGGAACAAAATGCGTGAAGGATGAGTCTATAAGCATATTAAAGAATATGCGCAATACAGGCGGACAATATTTCCTATGAGGGAAGATGGTGTTGGATCTGTTGAAGCAATGGGTATATTTTAATGAGGAAGAGTCAAGGAAAAGGAGGGACTGAAATGAAGAAGTTTTTGGTTTTAGCGCTTATCGCATCGCTTTTATGCTGTTTTGATGTTTCGGCTTTTGCATCTGATGCTACCCTGGAGGATTCCATAGCACTACATATAGGCAGTCCGCTTATTTTGTCGGGCGAAACCATGAAGGCGCTTGATTCAGACAACCCCAATGTTGTTCCGGTAATCCATAAGGATAGGACGCTTGTGCCGTTAAGGGCTATAAGCGAGCACTTTGGCGCTGATGTCGGGTATGAAGCTGAGCTTAGGGAGGCATATATCGAGTATGGCGGAAAGAGGTTTGTTTTTTCGATAGATAAGAGCAATTACAGGATTGAGGAAGATGGAAGGGAGACCGTGACTATTGCCATTGATACGGAGGCCCTTATAATTCAAGATCGCACCATGGTTCCACTTAGAGTTATATGCGAAGATGTGTTGGGCAAAACAGTTGGATACAGCGATAGGGTGATTACGGTAGGAAATGAAGAAATCGACTTGGATGGCGAGATGGTAGAGGGTATAAAGAACAAGATAGGACAGGCACTGAAGGTTTCATCGCGCGATGAGCTAAACGGAATAATTGAAGGGATGTCCGAAAACTACGAGATGAAAGCCATGGACGAAATGCGTGCCCCCGACGGAATGGGCGAGGAGGCGGAGGCAAACTATGAAAACGCATCCGATGATTTTTCCGCCACAAATGAGCAGGTGGAAGGGGTCAATGAAGCCGACGTTGTAAAGACCGACGGCAGGTTCATTTACGTTGCGGCGGGAAAATCGGTGAAGATTTATGATTCTAACAATGGAAGGCCTTTTCTTGCGGATGAAATAAAGATGACGGTCGATTCTGAAACCGGAGAGTATGTTCAATTCAGTGAAATGTATATTGACCAAGGAAGACTGATTGTCTTAGGCACGCGCAGCGGATTCGAAAATTGGATAAGGCCTATTCCTGAACCTATGGAGGAAATGGAGACATCAATAATGCCGTGGGGAGGAAATGGAAGCTACGTATGGTGCGGAATCTATTCGGTGGACGAAAGCGGAAATGCGGACCTGATCAAGGAGCTTGAAATCGAGGGATCAATGCTTTCAAGCCGCAAGAAGGACGAAACGGTTTATCTTGTCGTAAACAAGTACCTTTATCGATACGGAATCGACACGGGAGGAATCCTTCCGCTTATAAGGGATACAGCACTGGGGAATGGATACAGCGAGCTTTCAATCGACAGTATCATGTATTATCCCAAGAGAGTGTCGTCCAATTATCTGATTTTGGCGGCAATAGACATCGAGGACGGCAATGAGCCTGCAGTAATCGAGGCGTTCCTTGGAAGCGGCAATCTTGTTTACATGAGCAACAATGCGCTTTATGTGGCGGGTAGGGACTACAACTCATTCTGGGGAGCAGTGACCAACATAGCCAAGTTCACCATAGACGGTACAAAAATCGGTTTTGCTGGAGGAGGAATGGTGGAAGGGTCCATCCTAAACCAGTTTTCGATGGATGAATATGAAGGGAAACTGAGACTTGCTACAACCAATTGGCAGGGGGAAAAAGTAAATGCCATCTATGTCTTGGACGAAAATTTAAACGAGACGGGTTCCGTGGAAAACCTTGCTCAGGGCGAGAGGATATATTCGGTCCGTTTCATGGGAGACAGGGGATACGTTGTTACCTTCAGGCAGATAGACCCTTTGTTTGTGTTGGATTTGTCGAACCCTGAAGCGCCCAAGGTCACAGGAGAGCTCAAAGTGCCCGGATTTTCAAATTATCTTCATCCCGTAAGCGAGGACATGCTTCTTGGGATAGGGCAGAGCATAGACGAAAAAACAGGAATGCAGGAGGGCATAAAGCTGTCCATATTCGATGTTTCTGACGATGGACAACCTGTGGAAACCAACAATCTTGTGCTTGGCGGAAGCGGAAGTTATGCAGAGGTATTAAGCAACCACAAGGCGCTTATGCTTAATCTTAACGAGGACATGATAGCGTTCGACGCGGTTCTGGCGAATGTCACAGGCGACTATTCGAAGTCCAATTTCTATGGAGCGGCAATTATTGAGGTCACTAAGGACGGAAGCATGAGCATATTGAAGCTGATATCGAATGAAGGAATACATGCTTCCAGAGTGAAGAGAATAATATATATAGGAGATGCTCTATACTACATTCTTGATAATCGCATAAGGGCGTTCAATATGGATTCTTTTGATGAAATAGAATGAATATCCATAAAAGATTTTCAGGCGGCAAGCCAATTGTTTTAATCGGCTTGCCGCTTTTCTAAGGGAACGGAAATAACAATATTAATAAAAACCCACACCCAGCATCGTTTTTGTTATAATGTGTTGAAAGAAGTGTGAAAATAGCAAGATAAGGAGGAATAAGATGATTAAAAATATGGGTAGCTATATGGCATTGTCATTTGCAATTGTCTTTTTTCTTGTTTCAGGTTTTGCAAATCAGTCGCATGCACAGATCGCAAACGACATAGAACTATTTGTTGACGGCAAGAACATAACGGAGCTTGCTTTTCCAATTATTGAAAATGACAGGACATTGGTTCCCTTGAGATTTGTTTCTGAGGAGATAGGCGCTCAAGTGATTTGGGACGGCGAAAAAAGATCGGTTCAGATAAACAAGGGCGAAAAAAGAATCCTCTTTTGGATAGGTAGCCATCTTGTGGATTATGGGGATGGCGAATCATTCGGCATTGGCGATGTCGCTCCAATAATCATAAACGACCGCACCTATGTGCCGCTCAGGCTTCTCGGGAATGCCCTTGGAATAGGTGTCGACTGGGACGGCGATGAAAGGACTGTGATTGTCGATTCAAGCAAGCCGTCTACCGTCACCCCGTTTTACGATGTCGTTGTTGGATACGGCAAAACATACGGAACTATTGCAGGGAAAACAGAAATCGATGTTTCGGCGCCTGAAAATATAAGGAGGGCTGCATCGGAGATGAAGCTCCTGCTGCTTGCAAAGGATACGGCCAAGGGCTATGTGGTTGCAAAAGGTGATCCTTTTTCGGATTCAATAGAATACTTGCCCAGAGTTGGCGACAACGGAGACAAGGTTTTAGCAGTCGCTTTTTACGATGGGGATAAAAATTTTATCGGAGGAGATTCCATATCAGCGAGCATTGATGTGAAGCCTCAAATATCCATTTATGGAGTTTCGGATTCGGAAGAGATAAAGGGAACAGTTTCAATCGGCCAGAATATCAACTTTATTGCTGAATATGTGTCATATGAAATAGAGGATGCCGAAAGCGGAACGATAGAGACTTTGGATTTCAAAGACCCGTTTGGAAAGTACGAGTGGACTCCGGTGAACGGGGTCTACTTGATCAAGGCGATCGCCTATGACGAAAACGGCAACTCTTATGAAAGTGAAAGTGTAAAGGTTTATGCAAACGAGGAAAAACGGCTTTCATTGACAGGGGTATCAGCCGGCATGACAATAAGAGAGCCTGTAAGGCTTTACGCATCCAGAAATTTTGACGTGATAGAAACCCAGTATTTCATAAGGGATGTTGAGACGGGGAAAACAAGCATTCTTGCCACGATTCCTTATGGAGGATATACTTGGACACCTGGGGCCGGGGATTCGGGAGAGAAGGAGCTGAGGGTAAGCGTCAAGGATACTGCGGGGAGGCTGCATGAGAGCGAATTTGTCAGAGTCACGGTTGATGGCGGGCCCAGGCTTCTGGTCACGGGAATCAGACCGGGCCAAGTATTGACTGAATCTGTTGAAATATCATTTCAAAGCAATGTCAATCTGGAAAAAATAAATCTTTTTTTGACCGAAAAAGCGACCGGAAGAGGAAGGTATGTCGCAAAGGACTACAGTATAGACAAATCCTTCGAACTTTCCTTGCCGGAAATAGGGAATGGCCAAATGTCGATTCGAGCCGAAGGCTTTTACAATGGAGAAAAGGTGCTTAGCAAGGATGTGTCGTTCGAAATTTATATGGGGACGCTTTATGAGGCGAAGCCGATAGTCGAAAAGGATGAGTTTCTTGATTTTTCTTCAAAGCTTGCAAGCGAATCTTGGCAAAAGACGGGAATGTCCGCCGCAATGCAGACGGCGCAGGCAATTCTCGAGACAGGCTGGGGCCAGAGTGTTCCTGTAGACAAGTACAGCGGCAAATTCTCAAACAATCTTTTTGGCATCAAGGGAACGGGCAGCAACGGCTCCGTGACTTCAAACACTTGGGAGGTCTACAACGGAGTCGAGTACAGGGTCGACGACGAGTTCAGGGCATACTTTGATGTACGGGAAGGTTGGGAAGACCATAAGAAATTTCTGCTTGAGCGTGAAAGATACAGACCGTTTACGGAAGTAATGCATGACAGCACATTGGGGGCATGGGCAATCAAGAGGGCGGGTTATGCAACCGATCCGGTTTACGCAACAAAGCTGATAAACATAATTAAGAGGTACGGACTTAGGCGACTCGACCAATCAGGCATTTAAATATAGTATAGGTGAATGTGCCAAGAAAAGAAATGTGCTATAATATGGTATGACATACCGCGATATGGGAGATTAAGATGGCAAAAGAAGGAAAGACAATACAGTCGGTAGACAGGGCTATAGAAATACTTAGGTGCTTTGAAAAAAATGAAGAGCTTGGAGTGACTGAAATCGGAAAGATGGTTAATCTTCACAAGAGCACTGCCTTCAATCTGATTTCTACGCTTGAGAAAGCCGGACTCTTGACAAAAGAAGAGAATTCAAGCAGATATAAGCTTGGAATAGAGCTGTTCAGGCTCGGAACTCTGGTAAATTCCAATTTAAGGAAGATGTGCATGCCCTATCTGGAAAAGCTTGTGGGCATGTATTCTGAAACGGTCAACCTTGTAGCCAGAAATGATGATCTGGTAATCTATCTGGAGAAGATAGACAGTCCCCATTCAATGAGAATAAGCACGAATGAGGGAATGAGGCTTCCAATGTATTCGACAGCAGTTGGCAAGTCCATAATGGCTACGCTTCCCAAGGATGAAGTGGAGGATATAATTGGAAAGATAAGTTTTTGCAAATTCACCGAATATACAATTTGCGGAGCTGGTGAATTGCTTGACCAACTGCAATCAATCAGGGAAAAGGGATATGCAGAGGATATTCAGGAATATGAAATAGGATTGACTTGTGTAGCCGCGGCAATAAGAGACTATACCGGAATTGCAAACTATGCAATAAGTGTATCAGGTCCCCATTCAAGAATGACCGAAGAAGTAAGGTCGCGTATAGGCCAAACTTTGGTTGAATTCACGGGTGAATTGTCAAGAAGGATAGGATATTGACAAATGAATATTTAATTTGCGCACACATAAGATGAGTGAAAACAATCGGGCAAGTTAGCTCGATTGTTTTTTTAAAAAATAAATTAAAAAATCCCTTGATTAATCCAAATTAATATGGTAGTTTTAATGTATTACAATACGATACACTGTACTACATTATAAAACATAAAAATGGAGGTAACAAAATGGCAAGAAAGAAATCTATTTTGGATTTTCACAAAATGAAAAAAACAGGGGAAAAAGTGACTTGGATAACTGCTTATGATTTCCCCATGGCTTCTTTTGCCGAAGAAGCAGGAATGGACATGATACTGGTTGGTGATTCGCTTGGAATGGTTACATTGGGTTATGACGGAACAATTCCGGTGACAATGGATGATTGCATTTCTCATTGCAAAGCCGTCAGACGCGGCGCTCCAAATACTTTCATTTTTGGAGACATGCCTTTTGGATCATACCATACTACTGACGGTGAAGCTGTAGCAAACGCATGCAGATTCCTTAAAGAGGCGGGAATGGATGCAATCAAGCTTGAAGGAGGAAAGAGGGTTGCAAGCAAGATCAGGGCAATCACGGATGCAGGAATAGTAGTAAGCGGTCACATAGGGCTGACTCCTCAAAGCGCAGGCCAACTCGGAGGATTCAAGGCTCAGGGGCTGCATGTCGACAGCGCAAGAAAACTTATCGAAGACGCCATTGCAATAGAAGAAGCGGGAGCGCTTGTGTTGCTGCTTGAGGCTGTTCCGCCGGAACTTACTGAATTCATTGCAAACAAGTTGTCAATTCCGGTATATTCGATCGGAGCAGGAGTGCCTTGCGACGGACAATTGATTATATGCGGAGACATGCTGGGTATGTTCCAGGCATTCACTCCCAAATTCGTAAAGAAATATGCAAATGTTGCCGAGGTCATGATCAATGCAATGAAGGAGTATGTTTCAGACGTAAAAGAGTCAAAGTTTCCTGAAGACAAGCATGTATATCATATAAAAGACAGCAAAGAGGACTTTGAAAAAATGTTTGCCGAGTTTAAGTAGCCTTCTCAAGGTTTTCATATAACTCTTGGGCGAAAGTGGATAATCTCCACTTTCGCTCGAAAAAGATGTATAATTGAATAAAAAACAGAGTAGGTGCAATGCGTCAAGTGCCAAAGGATGGGAGGTCGCCTTTGGACGAAGAGGAGACTCGCGTTATTTCATCGCTTCCGCTGTTACAAGATCATTGTATAGGTGGAAGCATTGCTCAAAAAGGAGGATCAAATGAGTAATGCTTTTATTAAAAGGGAAAAGAAATTCAGCACGGAAACATTGGTAAGGGTAGGGCTGTTGACGGCACTTAGCCTGGTTCTTAAGATTGTTCTGGAGGTGTATGTCCCATTGGCAGGGATACCGTCTCTGAGAATAAATTTCACATCGGTTCCTATAATGATAAGCGGGATTATTTGCGGACCATTTGCCGGATTCGCAACGGGCGCGCTGTCGGACCTTCTGGGATTTGCCATCAAGCCCGCCGGACCGTATTTTCCCGGATTCACATTGTCAAGCGCGTTGACTGGCTTCATTCCCGGGGTAATATACAAATACCTGAGAAAGGATATGAATTTTAATGTGCTCAACACTATATTCATTTCTCTCATATCCCTAGGTTTTGCAGGAATTCTTTTTACAAGAGACATCTTGTCCTTTGGTGACGGTAAGCTTTTATACAATGGCGAAGAATTGGGCATTGCATATCCCATGCTTTTTATTGTACTGATTGCGGTGTATATCTATGTTCCGATAAAAATCAGTACAAAACTGAATGGGATAAAGATGGACAAGATAATTTTTACAGTCAGCGTCACTCAGCTGATATGCTCCATGATATTGAACACTTACTTTCTTTCGGTCTTATACGGCAAAGGAGTGCTTGCATTCATGCCGGGCAGGGTTCTTTCGAACTACATCATGATTCCCATGTATTCGATGTTAATATCGGTTTTGGTCAAGAGCATGACAGCATACAATAGAAGAAGCACAAAAAAAATAAAAACGGAGGTAGGGCATGTCATTCAAAAGTGATATAGAAATTGCGCAAGAGGCAACAATGGCCGACATAAGGGAAATAGCCAAGAAGGTGGGACTTTTAGAGGAGAACATAGACCTTTACGGCAAATACAAGGCAAAGGTCGACTACAACGTACTAAGCGGAAAAGAAGGCAAAAACGCCAAGATGATACTCGTGACGGCAATCAACCCGACTCCTGCGGGAGAAGGCAAGACAACGACCACAATAGGAGTGGCTGACGCTCTTTCAAGGCTTGGAAACAATACGATGGTTGCGCTGAGGGAACCCTCCCTGGGACCGGTATTCGGAGTCAAGGGCGGAGCCGCAGGCGGCGGATACGCACAGGTAGTGCCAATGGAGGACATAAATCTTCATTTCACGGGAGACTTGCACGCCATAGGGGCGGCAAACAACCTCCTTGCGGCAATGCTTGACAACCACATTCATCAGGGAAACGCCCTCGACATAGACACAAGAAGAATAGTTTGGAGACGGGCAGTCGACATGAACGACAGGCAACTCAGAAAAATGACAAACGGACTCGGAGGAAAAGGAAACGGAGTGCCTCGCGAGGACGGTTTCGACATAACGGTTGCAAGCGAGGTCATGGCCGCCTTTT
>CAZEHH010000010.1:0-26845 GCA_964512505.1 uncultured Peptostreptococcaceae bacterium | reverse complement strand
AGGCCAGCACAATTTCTCCGCTTCCGTTTTCCGCAAAGGAGCCGCACTTTCCTATACCGAAAGCGGCCCTCTTTGAAAGCCGGACCAGCTGATGCGGAAGCAAAGGCGCGTCAGTGGCGATCACAACAATTATGGATCCGTCCATATGCTCCTTGGTGCCGCCTTGCCTGAGGAATTTACCCACCGGTATTCCGTCGATTACAAGGTCCTCTTTGTTGCCGAAATTGCTCATCACAAGCACTCCAATGCAATAGTTCCACGGCAATCTCCTGGAAGATGTGCCTATCCCGGCCTTGTATGAACAGCAGACCATTCCCGTTCCTCCGCCGACTGAACCTTCATCGACACTTCCTCCCGCGGCCCTTTCTATCGCCGCTCTTACGTTTTCCTGCCGCACGTGCCTGTAATAAGGGTCGTTGAGTATTCCGTCGTTGCATTCCGCAACAACGGGAAGGATTACATTCCTTGTATCCCTTATCTCCGGCAGTTTCCTGTAGAGGTAATCCACCAGCCCGTCATGCACTATGCCCACGTTCATCGAAGACGTAAGGGCAATGGGTGTCTCCATAATTCCCCACTCGTTGATTTGATTTATTCCCGACATTTCTCCGGCTCCGTTTATGGTGTATCCTCCCGCAAAAACCTTGTTGTTGTAAATGTCCCTGTTTGGCAGAACGACCGTTACTCCGGTCCTTGCCAGCCTGCCTCCCAGTTGTCCTTCAATTATTGTTTCATGCCCGACTTTCACACCCGAAACATCTGTAATGGCGTTGTTGGCTCCGGTTTTGTATTTGCCGAATCTGATTCCGTATTCCCTCGCTCTTTTCTTCACCGCCAACCCCCTCCTTTCTTGGAATTGATACCCAAAATGAATGAAAAGCCGCTTTTTGAATAAAAAAAAAGGCTTTCGCCTATTTTTTTCTCAATATGGAGAGTGTCATCTCCCTTATTGTCTTGCATGCCGCAGCCGTGCTTATTCCGGAATGGTCGTAATGCGGCGAAAGTTCAACCACGTCGGCCCCTACTACATTCAGCCCGCAGGCCGATACAAGCGCATCGAGCAGCTCGGCGAACGATATTCCTCCCGGCTCGGGAGTCCCTGTTCCTGGAAATGCCGACGGATCGAGAACATCCAGGTCAACACTCATGTATACGGGTCTTTGTCCGATTTCGGCGAGGTCCCCGCGAAATCTTTCAAGAGAAAATTTCCTGAGAAAAGTGTGTTTCCCAGCCCACTCGAATTCCTCGCGCAAACCCGACCGGATGCCGTATTGATAAATGCGCCCGTCCCCGACAATTTCCCACACTCTTCGCATTACCGTTGCGTGTGAAAGGCTTTCCCCGAGGTAGTCGTCCCTCAAGTCGGCATGGGCGTCGAAATGGACTACGCACAGTTCTTCGTGCCTTTCTCTGAGAACCTTGACGGCTGGATAACTTACCAGATGCTCTCCACCTACCATGAACGGTATCTTTCCGTCATTGACGATTGACCGCACCCGGCTTTCAATCATGTCCAGCGCTTTTTCCCTGTTGCCGAAAGGGAGCTCCAAATCTCCGGCGTCACTCAGCCCGTAGAACTCCAAATCATCATCCTGGTATGGACTGTAGGTCTCAAGGCCCCAGGAATCCTTCCTTATCTCTTCGGGTGCGAATCTTGCCCCCGGCCTGAAAGAGACTGTTCCGTCGAAGGGCGCTCCGAACAATACCATTTCAGCCTTTTCGTAGGAAGAATCAAAACCGATGAAATCAGGCACGGCCTATCAACGCCTTGACGTAATTGGGAAGGGCGAATGCCCCTCTGTGCAATTCCGTATTATAGTATTTTGTCTCCAGTCCGAGTTCTTCCCATTTTTCCGGATCGAAATCGTCGATGGGATGAAGCCCCTTTGAAGCGAAACCGAAAAGCCAATGTCCGGAAGGGTATGTCGGCATATGGTATTGGTATGCCTCGGCAACCGGAAATATCTCTTTTATTTTGTCGTTTGCCCTTACCATCTCTCTTGCGTTCTGTTCATAATAAGGACTCTCGTTCTGATTGACCAGGATTCCGTTTTCAGTCAACGCGGCATGACAGTCCTCATAAAAAGCCTTTGTGAACAAACCCTCCCCCGGTCCTATCGGATCTGTCGAATCGACTATTATCAAATCGTATATGTTTTCCTTTCCCTTTACAAATTCGAGCCCGTCTTCATAAAAAAGGCTCACCCTCGGGTCTTCCAATTTGCACGATGTGACCGGTAAATGCTCCATCGCCGCATCAACCACGGTTTTATCTATTTCAACCATGTCTATCTTTTCAATCGTATCGTATCTTGAAACTTCCCTCACTGTACCTCCGTCTCCCCCTCCAATTACAAGAACGCTTCTTGTTTCGGGGTTGACCGACATCGCAACGTGGGTTATCATCTCATGGTAAATGAATTCGTCCTTCTCCGTTACCATCACAAGCCCGTCTATGGCCATGACTTTTCCGAATTCGTATGTATCCATTATGTCAACCTGCTGAAAATCGCTTTTTTTCGAAAAAAGATGCTTTTTCACTTTCATGGAAAATCTGACGTTTTCCGTTTGTTCCTCAGTATACCAAAGTTCCATGGCTCCTCCTCAAGCACTCGGCTTAAATTTCAACTTGTCGATTTTTTCATCCGAAAAGTTCCGTATCTTTTCGCCAATTCCCCTTGGCACTTCCGTTGTCTCAACCCTGCCAGCCTGTAGTTTTTCGGAAAGGTAGTTGAATGCGTCCCACGGGTTCACTTCGTCTCCGCATGTAAACAGGTCTACGGCTGCATAGCCGTATTCAGGCCAGGTGTGGATGGTCAAATGAGATTCGGAAATCACGACTGCGCCGCTCACTCCCCAAGGATTGAACAGATGAAAAACACTTTGCACTATTGTCGCATTGGCCTCTATTGCCGCCTGCTTCATGTGTTTTTCTATCTTCCGATGGTCGTTTAATATCTCCTTATTACAATTGTAAAACTCTACCAGGATATGTCTCCCCAACTGTTCGATTTTCATCAGAAAACCCCCTTTGCAATATTGAAATACCAAACATAAAGTTTAGTCAGAATAAATATATATGTTTTGTGGAAATTGTCAATAGTTTTGAGGATATTTCCAATATTAAAATTGATCCAGCCCCAGCTTTTGCCGGCCTGATAGGGCGAATGTCAATTGCCAAGCACCATTATTGTCTCCACATCGGGATCCGAGGCGTCTGTGATAAGCCCGTTCTCTCTTTTCAAAAATGCTATATGCTCTATCATCTGAAGGGTTATTCTCTCCCCCGGCACTACAATCGGTATGCCCGGAGGATACGACATTATGGATTCCCCGCTGATTTCTCCGGTCGAATCCTTAAGCGGCACTCTTTTCTTTCTTGAAAAGAAAGCGTTCCTTGGACCAACTATGACGTCGGGGTTGTGGAGTATCTTCTTTACATATGGAAGCTTTTCGCCCCTTTCTCCATCAAGTATTTTTTCAAGCGCCTCAAGCAGCTTGTCTATGTCTTCGGACCTGTCGCCTATGCTCAAGACCGCCAGCGCGTTGTATGCGTCGCCGAGCTCCAGTTGAATCCCGAATTCTTCCCTTAAAATGTAATATGCCTCGAGCCCGGATATTCCCGCATCCGCAAAATGGATGCCCAGCTTTGTTTCATCAAACCCGTATACGCCCGGGCGGCCCACCATCTCATCGCCGAAAGCGTAAAGCCCGGGCATTCCGTTTATGGCTTTTCTCGCTTTCCTTGCCAATTCGATCGTCCTGCGCAATTCGCTTTTCCCATCGACGGCAAGATTTTTTCTTGCCAGGTCCAAGGACCCCATCAAAAGATATGAAGCGCTTGTAGTCTGCATAAGGTTCAGATTCGTTTTTACTCTTACCGGATCTATCAATCCGTCATTCATAAGCAAAACCGAGCTTTGCGTCAGTGACCCCCCGGTTTTATGAAGGCTTGCCGCCGCCATGTCCGCTCCGGCAGACAATCCGGACATGGGAAGCTCTTCATTGAAATTGAAATGGGCTCCATGAGCCTCGTCAAGCAATACAGCCATTCCATGCCCATGCGCAATTTCGATTATGCGTTTTATGTCGGAAACCATTCCGTAATATGTCGGATTTATAATAAAAACAGCCTTTGCGTCCGGATTTTCAATTATAGCCTTTTCCACCGATTCCACAGTTACTCCAAGTGAAATTCCGAGACGGTCGTCTATCTCGGGTTGAAGATATACCGGTACCGCTCCGCTTATGATCAATCCGTTGATGGCCGATTTATGTGCGTTCCTCGGCAAGATTATCTTTTCCCCCGGCATGCATGCGGACAGTATCATTGCCTGCACGCCTGCAGTGGTTCCGTTCACAAGAAAAAAGGCGTGGTCTGCCGAATACGCCTCGGCCATCAATTCTTCCGCTTCCTTTATTACACCGACCGGATTGCTTATGTTGTCCAGGCATTTCATTGAGTTCACATCGAGTTCGAGTATTCGCGCCCCAAAATACTTTCCGAATTCAGCAAGTCCCCTTCCGTGCTTGTGCCCTGGAACGTCGAAAGGGATTATTTGATTTTTGTGGTATTCCTTCATGGCATCGAAAAGCGGAGTCTTGTTTTGATTTTTCACCGTTCGTCTCCTTAAATTCCATTTATTTTATAGCCTAATTATATTTGCTTTTACTCCGTTGTCAACATGCTCACGTTTTATTCTTTCAATGAAGGAATACAGCCCTTCCGCGTTGAATTAAGAACTATGCAGTCAATCCGGTACAATACTTTAAAAGGGATGATGATCATGCTGACCAAAAAAGCGAATTCAAGAATAAGGATGGCGGTTTTTGCCTTGTTCATTTTCGGGCTTGCTTTTTCACTTATCGGGCCGAAAGAGGAAACCATATTCGAAACCCGCATAAACAAACAGGTTGTGGGTTATGGTGAAAGCCGGTCTGACATAATGGCCATGATGGACGATGTGAAGGATGGACTTTCCGCCGAGTATTACGTCGAAGAGCTTACTCCGTATTACGAGACGGCTTTCAATGAAATAGAAAAGAACGGTCTTTCTGAAACAAGCTACGAAGATTTCAGGAAAAATGTGCTGGCAAGCCAAAAATTTGTAACGCCCGGATATAAATTGTCGATTGACGGAAAGGTCTACGCAAAGGCAATAAACAGAAGCGACCTCGAATTCCTGCTCAGCAATGTGAAATCCAGGCTAAAGAACGACCATGAAAGCATCGATGCGGTTGTATTCAGGGAAAGCGTGGAAATAACCGAAGGGAACATATTCCTTCGCGAATCAATACTCCAAAGCGAGAGCGACATGCTTGTGGAACATCTTCTTACAGGCCGCGAGCAGATAGAGACATATACGGTCAAACCCGGAGACACGCTTACAGGAATAGCCTCGAGCCACGGATTGTCGCTTGATGAAATAGCCGATGCGAATCCGGAAACGGACGTCGACAGAATCTTCGCAGGACAAAATCTCTTCCTTTCAAAGCCCGCTCCTGTGCTTCACAGAAAATAACATGGTCTGAAAAGACAAGAGCCGACGGCATTAGCCGTCGGCTCTACTATTGTTTGCTTTGCATCCCTTTCCGAAGTTGCTTTTCAGGTGGGCATTCGGCCTATGGGCGCATAGGACACAAGAAATTTTTAACAATTCAATCGCCCTTGCTTATCCCAGCTTGATTATCAATTGGCCCGCCTTTACCTGCTGCCCCTCTTTGACCGGAACCGCTTCAACCGAGCCGTCTATCGGGCTTTGTAGATTCGTTTCCATTTTCATGGCTTCAAGTATGGCGACAGTCTGGTTCTTCTTGACTTGGTCGCCTTCATTCACGAGCACTTTCATTACCGTCCCGGGTATGGAAGCGCCTATTTCGGACTCGTCATCCGGGTCGGCCATCAGCGCCGCTCCTGAAACCACATTTTGTCTTTCTCCTATGCCTTTGTCCTCTATCAGTATTTCCCGCCTGTTTCCGTTTATCTCGAATGTGACGGACCTGTATCCGTCGCTGTCGATCTTCCCTACGCTTACAAGCTTTATTATCAGTATCTTTCCTTCTTCGATTTCAACCTCGCTCGTCTCTCCTTCGTTCAATCCGTAGAAGAACACATGGCTTTCCAGATTGCTGAGATCGCCGTATTCCGCAACGGAACCGAGGTAGTCCTTGTAGACCTTTGGATATAGCGCGTAGCTCAGTATGTTTCGGATGTTGGGCTCGTCGTGCAGTTCGTCTGCCAGCAATTTTTCTATTTTGCCGAAGTCTTCAGGCTCGAGAACTTCGCCCGGCCTCACGACAAGCGGCTCCTCTCCCTTGAGTACCAATTCCTGAAGGTCTTTTGGAAAACCTCCCAGAGGCTGCCCCATCATGCCTTTGAAAAATGCCACTACAGAATCCGGGAAATTGAGGTTCTTGCCTTTTTCAAACAGGTTTTCCCTGTTGAGGTCGTTCTGGACCATGAATATGGCCATGTCTCCTACGGCTTTCGAAGACGGCGTAACTTTGACTATGTCCCCGAAAAGATCGTTTACATCCCTGAAGGTTTCCTTCACCTCTCCAAAGCGGTCCCCAAGTCCAAAGCTTTCCACCTGCGGCTTGAGATTCGAATACTGTCCGCCCGGTATCTCGTACTTGTAGATTTCAGCCGTTCCGGACTTGAGGTCGGATTCGAACGGTTCGTATATCTTCCTTACATCGAACCAATAGTCCGAAAGCTTCTGAAGCCCTTCGAGACATATCTTCGGATCCCTTTTTGTGTTTTCAAGAGCGGCTACAACCGAGTTCAAGGCCGGCTGGCTTGTAAGCCCCGACATCGAGTTGAAGGCCGTGTCCACAATGTCCACTCCCTGCTCGGCGGCCATCAGGATTGTAGAAACCCCGTTTCCGCTAGTGTCGTGTGTATGAAGATGGATTGGTATGGAAACTTCCTCTTTGAGCGCCTTTATCAGTTTCTTTGCGGCATATGGCTTGAGAAGGCCGGCCATATCTTTTATCCCGAGTATATGGGCACCCATTTTCTCGATTTCCTTTGCCATTCCAACATAGTAATTGAGACTGTACTTGTCTCTTTTCTCATCCAGTATGTCGCCTGTGTAGCACATCGACACCTCGGCCATCTTGCCGGTTTTCAAAACCTCGTCGAGCGCCACTTCCATGCCCTTGAGCCAGTTGAGCGAATCGAATATCCTGAACACGTCTATTCCACGCTCTGCTGAAACCTGTATGAACTCCCTTATTACATTGTCCGGGTAGTTCTTGTATCCTACGGCGTTCGAGCCTCGTATAAGCATTTGAAGAAGAATGTTCGGAACCTTCTCGCGCAGGCGTTCAAGCCTTCTCCATGGCGATTCCTTGAGATATCTGTATGAAACGTCGAATGTCGCCCCTCCCCACATCTCAAGTGAAAACAAGTCGTTTCCGCAGCTTGAAGTCGCCTCTGCAATCTTCAGCATGTCCCGCGTTCTGACCCTCGTGGCTACAAGGGACTGATGGGCATCCCGAAATGTCGTATCTGTAAGCAGCAGCTTGTCCTGTGCTTTTATCCAATCGGAAAGTCCGTCCGGACCCCTCTCGTCAAGCAGCTGTTTGGTTCCCCTGAGTTCATCTTTCATTGAAAAACTTGGCACAAGCGGCGTGTCGAAATCTTTCTTTGTGCCTTTCACCTCGTTTACGACTTTTTCCCCGATGTAGCGCAGTATTTTGGTCTCCCTGTCGCCGGAAGGCCTTATGTTGAAGAGTCCCGGCGTATGGTCGAGAAAACCGGTGTCGCAGTTTCCTGCTCGGAAAGTCGGGTGGTTGAGCACATTTATAAGAAATGCAGTATTCGTTTTTACTCCCTTTATGGTAGTGTCCCTCAGGGATCTTATGGCTTTTCTTGAAGCATCCTCAAATGTTCTCGAATAAGCTATTATCTTAACCAAAAGGCTGTCGTAATAAGGCGAAACCTGGGCTCCCGTATATCCGTTGCCTCCGTCAAGCCTTATGCCGAAACCGGAAGACGACCTGTATACTTCCAGCTTGCCCGTATCCGGAGCGAAATTGTTTGCAGGGTCCTCTGTTGTAACTCTGCACTGTATCGCATATCCCCGGGTCTCTATGGATTCCTGACTGGGTATGCCTATTTGCTTGGAATCAAGCGCGTAACCCTGGGCTATCTGAATCTGGCTCTGCACAATATCTATTCCGGTTATTATTTCCGAAACGGTATGCTCAACCTGTATTCTGGGATTCATTTCAATGAAATAGTGGTTGTTGTCGCTGTCGACAAGAAACTCGACGGTTCCCGCGCTTCTGTATTTCATCGATCCCGCAAGCTTGATGGCATCCTCGCATATTCTTTCCCTGAGCTTTTCGTCTATCGAAAATGCCGGCGCAAATTCAATTATTTTTTGGTGCCTTCTTTGAATGGAGCAGTCCCTCTCGTAAAGATGCACTATATTGCCGTAGTTGTCCCCAAGAATCTGGACCTCTATGTGCTTGGGCTTGTTCAAATATTTTTCGATGAACATGTCGTCGATTCCAAAAGCCTTCTTCGCTTCGCTCTTGGCGCTCTTGAATTCGTTTATCAGGTCGCTTTCCTGATAAACGATTCTCATCCCCCTGCCTCCGCCTCCGGCGGCAGCCTTTATCATTACGGGATATCCGCATTCCTTTGCAAACTCCAGTGCGTCATCCTCGCTTGCTATCGGCTTGTCGACACCCGGAATTGTAGGCACATTGGCTTTCTTGGCAAGAATCTTGGACTGTATCTTGTCTCCAAGGCCCTTTATCATGTCGCTGTTGGGTCCTATGAAAACAACACCCGCCTCTTCGCATTTTTCGGCAAAGTACGGATTTTCCGAAAGAAACCCATATCCAGGATGAATTGCATCCACACCCTTCTTGAGCGCGAGATGAATGATTTCATCAATTGCCAAATATGCATCGACGGGGCTCTTCTTTTCACCTATAAGATATGATTCGTCAGCCTTTGTCCTGAAAAGCGAATACTTGTCTTCCTTGGAATATATGGCGACTGACCGTATTCCCAATTCGCTGCATGCGCGGAAAATCCTTATTGCTATTTCCCCACGGTTTGCAACCAGTATCTTCTTGATTTGCTTATCCATATACATCTCTCCTGTTTTTTGTTTGTTCTGTATTATACCCCGAGGTGTATAATTATTCAATTTAATGCCCTTTATTTAATATTTATTCCATAAAAGACTTTTGGAGCCTTTCAGTATATTATACAATATTTCTTTGCGATTTCAATTGATTGTTGCTCCATATGAAAAAAATACATACATTAAACACATTTTTAATTGTTAATGTTTGTGTTTTGAATACAGTTCGACCCATTCACTCTGGAGTTTCAAGAATCCCATCCGTATTTCGGATGGGATTCGCGTTTTGCAAAACAGGTTTAGGGGTTTTTTATTTCTATAGAAGAACACTGATTGTTGTGCCGTTTCCGTGAATGCTTTCGATCTCCATGAGCCCTCCATGAAGCTCGACAATTTCGCTTGTTATGGCAAGCCCAAGTCCGCTTCCGGGCGATTTCATGTTGCCCTTGAAAAACTTCTCCGTTATGTGCTCGAGGTTCTTCTTGTCTATGCCTTGTCCGTCGTCCTTTACGAATATCCTGACCTTTTCGCCTTCGGCTTTTGAACCGACTACAATCCTTCCATTCGACCCTGTGAACTTTATTGCGTTGTCTATAAGATTTATCAGGACCTGCCTGAGTCTGTTCTCGTCGCCTTCCACATATGTCAGGCTCTGGTCCAGTTTCGTTTCCAGACGTATGGTTTTCTTCATTGCCTTCGGATAAAATTGTTTCGCCACATCCATCAGCAGATAGTTTATGTCTACTTTCTCCTTGCTTAAGACTATCCTTCCCGCTTCCAGCTTGGAGAAGTCGAGCAGGTTCTCGACGAGTTCGCTGAGCCTGTTGGCCTCTTTTGAGATTATCATGAGTTCGTCTCTTATTTCCTCTTCGTCGTTCAAATCCCCCATGAGCATGGTCTCGCACCATCCCTTTATGGATGTGAGGGGAGTCCTTATTTCGTGTGAAATGGAAGATATGAAATCGTTTTTCATTTGGCTGGACTTCATCAATTCCTTGGCCATGTAGTTGAATGTCTGTCCCAGTTCCCCTATTTCATCGTTCTTTCGTATTACCGCCCTGGCCTTCAAGTCCCCGTCCGCTATTTTCTCGGAAACGGTCTTGAGTTCCTTGATTGGCTTTATTATCGATTCAGCCAGCACAACGCTCAACAGCACAACCATAATCAACACAATCCCGCCGAAAAAAACTGCCTGCAGGGTTATTCTCTCGACGACTCGGTTGGTTTCTTCTATCGAAGTGACATACCTGAGCACGCCGTCCATTCCCTGCCTGTTGGCGAGCGGTCCCGAAACCGATATCAGCTCTTCCTCTGTATCCGGATCCTTGTATCTCCAAGTGCCTATCTCCCCTTGCAGGGCCTTCTTGAAGTCGGCAGTCGAAACGGGTTTTTCGATGTTGAAGCCCGATGAAGAGTTGACAATCCTGCCGGACATGTCTATTATCTGGATCTCGGCTTGCTCATCCATCGAAAAATTTTCAATTATATATTGGGACTTGTAGTCGAACGAGTCGTAAACAAGATATTTGTCGTAGAATTCGGTCGTCACAGCCACTTTTTCCTTCAATATCTGCGTTATGTTTCCATAATAGTATTGCCTTATAAAAACAGCCAAGAGTATCTCGAGAAAAACTATGGTGACCAGTATCACGAATGAATAGTTGAATACAACGCGTCTTTTCAGACTTTTCAAGCTCAATCAGCCTCTTTCCATCGATATCCCAGACCCCAGATCGTTTCTATAGTATCCGGTTCGGAAGGCGTATCCTCGATTTTTTGTCTAAGTCTTCTTATGTTGACATCAACGATTTTCAAATCGCCTATGTAATTCTTGCCCCAAACCTCATCCAGCAGATTGTCCCTCGAAAGAGCCTTGTTTGGATTTGTCACAAAAACCTTGATCAGCAAGAATTCAGTTGGAGTAAGTTCGATTATTTCGCCCTTCTTGTAGAATTTTCTGGCTATGAAATCTATTTTGTAGACGCCCGATTCTATGGTGTTGCCTTCTGTGACATCGTCCTTAAGCCTGACCCTCCTCATGAGGGAGTTGACCCTTGCGATCAATTCCATCGGGCTGAAGGGTTTTGTTATGTAATCGTCCGCTCCGAACTCGAGACCCATCACCTTGTCTATGTCCTGAGTCTTTGCAGTAAGCATTATTATTCCAATTTCTTTGTTTTTTTCCCGTATGCTGCGGCAAACCTCGAATCCGTCTATTCCGGGAAGCATCACATCGAGAATTGCTATGTCTATGCCGCCCCCTCCTTCAAAAAGTTGGAGGGCCATTTCTCCACTGCTCGCCTCAATCACTTCCATTTCATTTCTCATAAGGTTGATTTTAGTAAAATTCCTTATGGAGTCGTCGTCCTCGAGTAAAAGTATCTTCCCTTTCATCCCCATGTCACCTCCAGGTTTTTACAATCTTTTTCATTTCTTCGTCATCGAGTATTTTTTCCGCGTATTCCCTTTTTATGCTGTTCGGAATTTCCTGGTCCATATAAATTTTTTCAACCACATAGGCATTTCCGCTTTTGTCAATCGCGGTAAAGTATTCCGACTCAAACATTTCAATCCTTTCGGAAAGCAATTCATCCTTTATTACCCTTACATTATAGACAGGATATGTTGCGCCTGCGTTTTCGTCCACATAGCGTATTTGCAGATCCTTCAACCCGTCCCCTGAATATCCCACGGTCACGCCTTTTTCCCATACATGCGGAAAATCGATTCTCAGGTCTTTTTCCGAGTTGATATAGCTCTTCATAACCAAATCCAAACCGTTTTTCCCGTCCCACTGGTGCCAGTTTATTATCCACGGCGTATCCGCCATTGAAAATGTGTTTCCGTATGGCTCCTCGTAAGTGCCTATTTCTATTATGCCGTCTCCGTTTATATCCATGCTTTCAACCGCGTATGCTTTTGATGTCTTGCTGTAGAAGCTTGACCCGTCTCCGCTGAAAACATTCTCTATTTTCCCGTCCTCGACTACAAGAAGATATGTTGCCGCAGAATGGGCTCCTATGCCCATGTCGAGAAAAATCCCCTCCTTGTCGGCAGAGGCCGGGCCCGAAACGACATTGTAGTAGCCGTTTATGTAGGGGTCCAGATTTATCTTGTCTATGACCTGAAAACTTCCGTCCGAAAAAGCCACAAGCCTGCCTGTCGAAGACGGCTCGCTCACATTGCGGTCAAGATTGAGCAGCAAAATTTCGGAATCGCTGTTTCCGTAAAAATCGCCAACAACCATTTCGGTATAGGTATCATGGTACAATTCTTCGATTTTTTCGCCATAGCTGTAAACTGAAACATACTTGTTCATCATTATGTCCAATTTGTCCGCAGACCATGCCATTACTATCTCTTTATCGCCATTGCCTGTAAAGTCGTAGAAACCGCTGTATGATATGTCGACTCCGGAAGATTCTATTTTGGATACAAGGCGCCATTCTCCGCCGGCGCCTGCGAAAACATAAGCGCCCAATCTGTAGCTCGCTCCGTCTTTGTAATAGACCACAGCCTCGTCACTTCCGTCGCCGTCCAGATCAACGAAATTAATGGCGCTCATTCCATCCGGGTTTTCCGGTTTGTAAAGAGTTTCTCCACTGAGCAGTTCCGCATCTATATAAGCTTTTATCGTCTGCTGGTCGTTCTTGAGGCTTGGTGATTTCATCAAATCGCCAGGCGACCTCGCTCCGACGACAAAACAGCCTGTTGAAAGCTGCACAAGACATATGATTGCAAAAAAGAGTCCCAAACGTTTCATTCCAACCACCCCACCGGTAAAATCAAGTTCTTTTAACCATTGTACAGCATTCGCGGCTTCCATAGTTTACAAAACCGTTACTCTTGTCGAAGCAATTAAAGGTCCCGAGGGTTTTTCCCGTCAACCATAACGACCCACTCCATCTTGATTTCCCAGCATATGGCCTGGTCGTTTTCCGACACTCTTATGTTTTCATCAAACAGCCTGCTCCAGCTTTTCTTCATTTCCCTCTTGAGAACCGGGTGGAATTGAGTCATCATGACTTGAGACTGGTTTGTCACGCCTTTTTCATCCAAAGCCCGCCTGAATGAACGCCTGTCTTTCTCATCTTTCGGTATATGCCAGTAATTGAGTATATAGTCCCATTTCCCCATGTCTAAAACAAGGAGCTTGTCCCTTTCCATCTCGAGCTCGATGACTACGGTGTTTTCAGCCGGGCATGGCATGAAGTCGCTTCTTAATGCAAGCCAAATCGGGCCTTCCACCCCTTGGGGCTTTTCCAGGTGCTTGGACGCCTCATCCACAAGCCAATCGTAGCACAGCATAAAGGTATCGCTGCAGTCGCCGTATTTTTTCTTTACGTGGCTTTTTTTGATTCTTAAAACCCCTTTGTTTCTGAGCTCTTCCCACGCCTTTGCGCTTTGCCTCGTCCAAACTCTCAAGATATCACCCCTCACCTCATTATTATAACAAAAACAAAAACCCGAAATCATGGGCTTTTTAATAAAATGCACATGATTCCGGATTCTTTTGAAAAATGCCCGTAGCCTGCAGTGTCAGGCTCGTATGGATTTACGCATTTTCAAAATCAATTTTATATTTTATGTCTTTTTATGTCAATAGGAACATTGCCCCGCAAACCGCACGGGGCAATGCGGCAAATATTATTTAATTTTAAAGTGTGACTCCTCCGTCTACGCTAAGTACAGTACCTGAAATGAAGCTTGCTTCGTCCGATGCCAGGAAAGCGTATGCGTTTGCGATGTCTTCTACGCTTCCAAGACGCTTCATCGGAGCCTTGTCGGCCATCATGGCAAGAACCTTCTCAGGCATTTTGTCCGTCATGGGTGTGAGAATAAATCCCGGAGCCACGGCGTTTGCACGGATGCCTTTTTTGCCAAGCTCTTTGCACCATGTCTTGGTCATTCCGATAACGCCCCATTTGCAGGCGGCATAGTTGGTTTGGCCAAAGTTTCCGTAAAGACCGACAACCGAAGATGCGCTGAGGATTACTCCTCCTGTTCCCTGCTCGAGCATTTGGAGAGCAGCCGCCTGTCCGCAAAGGTATACACCCTTGAGGTTTACATTTATAACCTTGTCAAAATCCGCTTCGGGCATTTTTTTGAGTTGGTTGTCAGCAGTGATTCCAGCATTGTTGACAATTATGTCAAGCTTTCCGAAAGCCTCTACCGTATCGGCAACCATCTTGTCGACAGCTTCTTTGTTTGTAACATTTACATTCAGTCCTATTGCTTCTCCGCCGGCAGCCTTGATTTCAGCAACAGTTTTTTCAACATCGGCCATATTCATGTCCGCTACTGCAACCTTTGCGCCCTCCGCAGCAAACTTCTTCGCTGTAGCGGCCCCTATTCCTCTTCCTCCACCGGTAACAATACCAACTTTTCCTTCAAGTCTCATTAAAACCCCTCCTTATTTAATTTTTTCTATCTTTCAACAAATTTCAATTGAGCTCTTTTATTAAAATGTTTCAGGATCAAACAACGCCCATTGTTGCGAAAACAATTGCTATGGCAGTTGCAAAAATCGGAATTACGACTGTGCACATTCCGATGTCCGCATAAGATTCCTTGTGGGACAATCCGCATATTCCAAGAAGCGTTATTACTGCGCCGTTATGCGGCAAGCTGTCCAAGCCTCCGCAGGCCATTGCTGCGATTCTGTGGAAAGCTGCAGGATCGATTCCAAGAGCCAAAGCCTTTTGCATGTATATGTCTCCAAGAGCGCCGAGAGCTATGCTCATGCCGCCTGATGCGGAACCTGTGATACCTGCGAGAACACTTGTGGAAACCGCCAGGGAAATGAGCGGGGTTCCCGGTATTGCAAGGATAGCAGTCTTTACGAGCGCGAAAGCTCCCAAAGTCTTTATGACGTTTCCGTAACCAACCTCGGAAGAGGTGTTTACGATAGCAAGAAGCGAACCGAATGCGCCTTGGTTGACACAGTTCTTGACATCGCCGATTTTGTTTTTGAAAAGCAAGATTGTCAAAATAACAGCTGCAACCAGCGAGATGATTATGCTCCATATTCCTCTAACCTTTGCAATCGATGTTCCGTAGTCGGCAAGGTAAGCCGCTTCCATGTTTGCGAAAACGAACTTGGTGAGAACAAAGTTGAGGGCCAGGACCAAGAATATGGGAAGAAGCGCCATCATGAGGCTTGGAAGCTCGTCATAAGCAATTTCCTTGATGTTTTCGTTGGGATGGTCTCCATAGCCTTCGCCCTTTGCCATTGCAGCCTTGGATCTTCTTTGAAGCCAGAATACGCCGCCGCCAAACATTACTGCCGCGCCTATGAGCCCGAGGAAAGGTGCAGCCCAAGGAGTTGTCTCGAAGAAAGGCATCGGTATTGCGTTTTGTATTTGCGGAGTTCCAGGAAGGGCCGTCATTGTGAATGTGAAAGATCCAAGCGCTATTGCTGCCGGTATGAATCTTTTCGGAACGTCAGCTTCTCTGAAAAGAGCTGCCGCGATCGGATAAACAGCAAAAGCAACAACGAAAAGCGAAACTCCGCCGTATGTAAGGATTCCGCAGGAAAGAACGACTGCAGTGATGGCTTTTCCTTTTCCCAATTTATCGGTTATGCCGTGGGCAATCGCTTTTGCCGCTCCAGACTCGTCCATCAATTTGCCGAATATGGCACCCAGGAGGAAGAGCGGGAAGTAAGCCTTTGCGTATCCTGCAAATGCGGTCATGAAAACTTCCGTGTAACTGGCCATAAGCGGAACGTCTCCGGACATGAGTGCTGCCAGTCCTGCCAGAATCGGGGCCAAAATCAAAACCGTAATACCTCTATAAGCAAGATACATCAACAAACCAAGAGATATGATAATTCCAAATATTCCTAACATGGTTTTTCTCCTTTTTTATTTTTTCCCCTGTAACTTTTTACATTCTTATATCCCGTATTTATGTCTGAAAGTCTTTCTATATTTCCAGCCCCATCAATCCCTCTTTGAATATTGCCGGATTCATTTCTTTCAGGTCTTCCGCAACAAGCGGCTCAAAATCCATCAAATCGAGAACTTGGGTTTTCAGGTCTATTCCGGGAGCTATTTCAGTCAATGTGAGCCCATCTTTCCTGAGTTCGAATACAGCCCTCTCTGTAACGTAAAGCACCGGTTGTCCAACTTCATTGGCATAGTCTCCGCTGAATGTTACCTGCTCAACCTCTTTGATGAACTTCTTGAATCTTCCTTCTTTTTCAATTACCAGCTTGCCGTCGTCGGCTTTGACTCTTAGCCCTCCTGCCATGAAGCTTCCGCAATAAACGACTTTCTTGGCGTTTTGGGTTATGTTTATGAATCCTCCGCAACCGGCAATCTTGGGTCCGAATTTGGAAACATTTATATTTCCTCCGAAGTCGCACTGGGCCAGCCCCAGGAAGGCAACGTCGAGTCCTCCACCGTCATAGAAGTCAAACTGGTAAGGCTGGTCTATTATGCACTGGGCATTTATACTCGCTCCGAAGCTTTGTCCTCCTGCGGGCACTCCGCCGATAGGACCGGCTTCAACAGTCAGCACCATCTGGTCTCCGCAGCCTTCTTCGTTTGCCACAGCCGCAACGCCTTCAGGCACACCGATTCCAAGGTTTACCTTCGAATTCGGAACAAGCTCCATAGCCGCCCTTCTGGCAATCATTTTTCTTTCATTCAGTTTCATTGGCTCGATTCCGTCAAGAGGCATGCGAATGTCTCCGCAGTATGCTGGATTGAATTGCTCAGCAAAAGTCTGCATGTGGTTTTCGGCTTCCGCAACAACTACCGCATCCACATAGATACCGGGAATCTTTACTTGATGGGGATGCAGGCTTCCCTTCTCGACAACTTTTTCAACCTGTACAATCACGGTTCCGCCGGAGTTGGTTACCGCCTGTGCAATTGACAGATTTTCAAGAAAAGCCGCTTCCTTGTTCAGTGTGATATTTCCGAATTCATCGGCATACGTTCCCCTTATAAGGGCCACATCAATCGGGAAAGCCTTGTACAGCAGCCTTTCCTTGCCTGTGATTTCCACCACTTCCACTACATCTTCCTTTGTCATCTCATTGAGCTTTCCACCCTCCAAACGGGGGTCGACAAACGTCTTGAGCCCTACATGGGTGATTGTTCCGATTTTACCCGCCGCAATGTCCCTGAACATATGCGATATTACACCCTGCGGGAGATTGTAAGCCTCAATCTTGTTTTCAAGCGCAAGCTTCTGCATTTTTGGAGCCAAGCCCCAATGGCCGCCGATAACTTTTTTTATGAGTCCTTCGTGTCCCAAATGATTGAGTCCCCGCTCCGCGCCGTCGCCTTGTCCGGCCGCGTATACGAGACCAAGATTTTTCGGCGATCCGTCTTCCACGAATCTTTTTTCAAGTGCCTTTGTCAATTCTTCCGGGTGTCCGTTTCCTACGAACCCGCCGGTTGCCACCATGTCTCCATCTTTTATCAGAGCTACGGCAGCTTCAGCTGTCATGACCTTCGATTTCAAACTATTCCCTCCTTTATGTATTTTTTGTCGCACCTATATATCAAGCAAATATTGTGCCAATATTCAAAGAAACGCATATTGCGCGACACTTCAAATCAAAAGCAGCCATAAAGCCGATTTTGACGCCTTCGGCTTTAATGGCTGCATTTTTTTGAAAAATACAAATACGCCCTTTGCGTTCACATTGACTACATGTAAACATTGTTTACACTTTATTGCTGCAGATATCTCTCCAAACGGTAGCGTTCTATCTTGGCATAAAGACAAGTTCTGCTTATCCCCAAAATTCTCGCCGCCTTGTTTTTGTTGCCTCCGTGCTCAATAAGAGTTTTCTTTATGATCTCCTTTTCTATGTCCGCCAGAATTTCCTTCAACTGTCCATCCGGACATGCGTATGTCCTTGCATTTTGGGCTAAAAGTTTCTGTGGAAGGTGCTCGGGCCTTATCAGCAAATCGCTTTCCAGCATATTGAGGGCCCTTTCAATAATATTCTCGAGTTCCCTCGCGTTTCCGGGCCAGTCGTATGCAACCAGATGCTTCAACGCTTCGGCCGAAATCCCCTCGACATGAACCCCAAGCCTGTTTTCAACTTTTTTCATCAAGTTTTTTGCAATTATCTCAATGTCCTCTTTTCTTTCCCTCAGGGATGGCAGCCTTAGCCTTACCACGTTCAGCCTGTAGTAGAGGTCCTCTCTGAAAGTTCCCTCGTCCACCATTTTTTCGATGTCCCGGTTTGTTGCCGCAATTACGCGCACATCAAGCTCATGAACCTTGTTTCCTCCGACGGATTCGATTTCTTTCTCCTGTATCACCCTTAGGAGCTTGGCCTGCATTTTGAGAGGCATGTCGCCTATTTCATCAAGAAAAATGGTTCCCTTGTCGGCCAAGAGGAACTTGCCTCTTTTGCCGCCCTTTCGGGCCCCTGTGAAAGCCCCCTCCTCGTATCCGAAAAGTTCAGACTCAAGCAACTCCGCAGGTATTGCGGCACAGTTTATTTTCACAAAAGGACCAAGGCAGCGCTCGCTGTCGCTGTGGATTGCATGGGCGAAAAGCTCTTTTCCTGTACCGCTTTCCCCGGTTATGAGCACATTCGAATTTGTTTTGGTCGCCCTTTGGGCAATCCTCTTGACATCGTTTATCTTCCTGCTTATTCCGGCAATATTGTCAAAAGAGTATTTTGCCGTCCGCTCCTTTCCGAGCTCGCTTTTGTAATACTCGACTTCTTTTTCAAGGACATTGAGTTTTTTGTTCAGAAAATCCAATTCACTTATGTCCTTGAGAACTACCTTCCCTATAGCCCCATAAATCTTTCCATCTTTTTTGAGAGGCATCCTCATTGCTATCATCTTGTTGTCGCCTATCTGCTGAATGTCGCCGAATTCCTTCTCCCCGGTCTTGAGAACTATGTGCATTCGCGTGTTCTCAATTACGTCCCAAACGTATTTGCCTTCCGGATTGAGGTCCCCAATGAATTCCTTGTAACCCTTGCTCATCATAACTATCTTTGCATCCTCGTCAACTACCACCATCCACTCGTTGAATGTGTTGAGAAGGGTGTTTACAATGTTTATGTATATTTCATCCTCTTCGAGCTTGTTGCTCATTATTTTGAAATCGGTGACATCCCTGAAAAAAGAAACTGCTCCCAGTATTTCATCTTCCTTCTTTACGGGATACCTGTTGACCCTGAAAAACTTTTCGTTTTCCTCGAAAAGCTCTCCTATTTCCTTCTCTCCCGTCTCCATAACCCTGCAGATGCCGCAATTCTTTATCACTTCCGAAAGGTTTTTCCCTATCGCCTTTTCCCTCTCTATCCCGAGGAGTTTTACCGCTTTTTCATTGAAAACCGTAATTTTTTTGTGTCTGTCGACACAAACTATGGCGTCAGTAGTATTGTCCAGCACAGCATCAAAAATCATTCTGTCATTCAAAATTCTCCACCCCCAAAATTTCAACGGATCTTTTAATGTAAATTTTGAACTATCCAAGAATTAAAAACATAGGGTAATTATATCACAATTTTCAAACTACTTAAGACCCACCCCCTCCGTATTTTCAAAAAAGCAAAAATGCCAATCCTGGATTGACAATTTTTGCATATGTTCCAACTATTATGGGGGTTTATTTCAAACTTCGGCGACGGCCATAGGCGTTCATTATGTACATGCCGCACAAGGATACCCCTTGCCCGCCGCCAAAGCCGAAAACTATTTTATGCGTTTGTAAACCAATGCGTAGCAGCTTGCCGAGCTGCCCCCGACATTGAACGTCAATCCCGTTTCAGCGTCTTTTTTCTGTATGCCTACGGCTTTTCCGAGAAGCTGCCTTGTTGCCAGAACAGCCATCGAAGCGCCCGTTGTGCCGACAGGATGGCCTTTGGCCTTGAGCCCGCCCGAAAGATTGACCGGGAGTTTGCCGTCACGGAATACTATGCCCTCTTCGAGCGCAAGATGTCCCATTCCGCCTTCTTTGATGCCCATTGCTTCATAGGCAAGAAGCTCATTTATCGTGAAGCAGTCGTGAACTTCTGCAAAATCCAGGTCGTCGACTGTTATTCCGGCTTTTGCGTACGCCTTTTGAATTGCCAGTTTTCCGGCGGTAAGTTCGTAATCCGCGCGTTTGCCTGAAACAAGGCTGAGGTAATCCGTGGTATGGCCTATCGCGGAAATTTCGACAACCTCGTCCATTGTCTTGAGTGCATTCTCAGTCTTCGTAAGCACCAGAGCCGCGGCTCCGTCGGAAACGAGAGAACAGTCGAATAGCCTCAGTGGATCCGCTATTATGGGATTCTTCCTGTCTTCCTTGCCCAGTATCTTTTCGGCTGTTATGGTCATAGGCATATGCGCCAGAGGGTTTTCAACCGCATTGGTGTGGTTCTTGGCGGCTATTTGAGCGAATGTGTTTCTCATCATTTCCAACGAATAGCCGTAGTGCTTCATATAACCCTTTGCGTATTCCGCGAAGAGTCCCGGGAAAGTCATCCCGTTCGCTCCCTCATCCGGCCAGTAGGATGCCGTCGCAAGGGCATGGGTGACGCCACGAGTGTCCAATGATGTCATTTTCTCCGCGCCGATTACGAGGGCGTAGTCGATTTCTCCCGCTTCCAATGCATATGATGCCATCTCGATCGCCGCCGACCCGGATGCGCATGCGTTCTCTAGGCGCGTGGAGGGCTTGAATCTAAGCCCCGGGTCGATATCGACAACCATGGCCCCAAGATGCTCCTGGTTTACAAATTGCCCGGCCGAAAAATTGCCAAGGAACACTGCTCCAATCGCATCCGCTTCAATGCCGGAGTCCTTAAGAGCTCCCCGTCCGGCGTTTAAGATCAAGTCGTATATTGTTTCCTCCAAGGCTCCAAACTTGCTGTGGTATGTTCCGATTACACTGATGCTCATTTTTTTCCTCCTATGACCGTTTTACAATTACAGCTTCGCCCATTCCTCCGCCTATGCAGAGTGTGGCCAAACCGTATTTGCTTTCGCGCTTCTGCATTTCATAAAGAAGCGTTACAAGTATTCTTGCTCCGGAGCACCCAATCGGATGTCCAAGCGCTATTGCCCCGCCATTGACATTTACTATGTCCGTGTTGAGTCCAAGGTCTTTTACAACCGCAAGCGATTGGGCGGCAAAGGCTTCGTTGGCCTCTATGAGATCCATGTCTTCCACTGCAAGGCCGGCAATCTCAAGCGCTTTTCTCGTTGCGGGAATTGGTCCGGTTCCCATTATGCTGGGATCAACCCCTGCTGATGCATGCGAAACTATTGTCGCCAAGGGCTTTATTCCAAGCTCGTCGGCTTTTTCCTTTGTCATTATGACAAGGGCGGCGGCTCCGTCGTTTATTCCGGATGCGTTTCCTGCTGTAACCGATCCGTCTTTTTTGAATGCAGGCCTAAGTTTGGCCAATTTTTCCGCTGTGCTTCCGAACTTGGGATGCTCGTCCGTATCGAATACGATTGGGTCTTTCTTTCTTTGCGGTATTTCTATGGGAAGTATTTCGTCCTTGAATCTTCCTGATGTGATTGCCTTCTCGGCCCGGAGCTGGCTCTCGAGTGCAAAAGCATCCTGTCCTTGGCGGTCGAGTCCCCATTGCTCAACTATGTTCTCAGCAGTCACGCCCATGTGGTATCCGTTGAATATCTCCCAAAGTCCGTCCATAACCATCGGATCGTACAATTCTCCGTTGCCCATTCTCTGCCCCCATCTGGCGTTCTTTACCAGGTATGGAGCCATGCTCATGTTTTCGGTTCCGCCCGCAACGACTATCTCGCAATCGCCTGCGGCAATCTGCTGCATTGCCAGCGATACGGTCTTGAGGCCCGAACCGCAAATCATGTTTACAGTCCATGCAGGAACTTCGCATGGAATGCCGGCTTTTATGGCCGACTGCCTTCCTACTCCTTGTCCATATCCAGACTGGAGCACGCAGCCGAAAATAACCTCGTCGACTTTTTCGGGCGCAACTTTTGCCCTTGACAAAGCTTCTTTTATTACAGCGGCGCCCATGTCCATGGGAGTGACTGTTTTAAGCGCTCCGCCGAAAGTCCCTATTGCCGTTCTGACTGCACTTGCAATAACTATTTCCTTCATGTTGACTCCTCCATTTTTCTATTTTGTATAATCGTAGAATCCCTTTCCTGTTTTCCTTCCCAAAAGATTCGCGCGGCACATTTTTCTTAGGAGTGGATGGGCCCTGTATTTGGGATCGCCGTACTCCTCATATAAAACTTCCATTATTGCAAGGTTGACATCATTTCCTATAAGGTCGGCAAGCGCCAAAGGCCCTATCGGATGGTTGGCTCCAAGCTTCATGGCGGCATCAATGTCCTCTGCCGTTGCAACTCCGTCTGCAAGGATTCCAACAGCCTCGTTGATCATGGGAACGAGTATCCTGTTGACCACAAACCCCGGTGCCTCTTCGACTTCCACCGGAGACTTGCCCAATTCCCTCGCGAGCTCAAGAACCGTATTGCATGTCTCGTCGGAAGTAAGCATTCCCCTTATCACTTCAACGAGCTTCATTACAGGAACAGGATTGAAAAAATGCATTCCTATTATGTCTGCAGGTCTTCCGGTCACGCTTGCAACATCTGTAATCGAAAGGGACGATGTGTTTGTCGCGAGTATTGCCCCCTCCTTTACAACTCCATCGATTTCTTCGAATATTTTTTTCTTGATCGCCATGTTTTCGGTAGCGGCCTCGACAACCAAGTCGCAGTCGGCCAAGTCCCTCACATCGGTGGTTTGATGGATTCTTCCCAATATGGCTTTCTTTTCAGCCTCGTCGATTTTTTCCTTCTTTACAAGACGGCCCAAGCTTTTTTCTATACCCGCCATGCCTTTTTCAAGAAATTCCGGTTTCAAATCGCGATTGACCACTTCAAAACCTTTTGAAGCAAAAGCCTGCGTAATACCGGACCCCATGGTTCCGGCGCCTATAACACCAATTTTTTTCATAAAATCCCTCCCTGTTATGTATGTTCTGTCGACTTCTATATCAAGCAAGTTTCATACCAATCCAAAAAAATATATTCTTTGCCCATTTTGAACCTTTAAGGGATGCAAATAAAAAAAAGACACAAGAAAATGTGTCCATCTGTATGACATGTAAACTTTGTTTACACTTTGAATTGCGCCTCATTCGGCATTTTTGCAATTCGCATTTTGAATTCCTGCATTAGTTTCATGCCTGCTTGTGCCCTTTTCTCCAGAGTGGTAGAATGGCACTATCTTATTGGCATCTTAATTGCATTGATTATAGCATAGAACACATTCTATATTGTGAAAAGGAGCGGCTTATGAACCAATATGAAATTTTAAGGGTCAAACTGGCAAGTGAATATATCGATGATAAAATAAGCGAAATGAAATGTTTCGGTTGGCAGGTAAAGGAAAAAATCGAAAGCACAAGGCGCGGAAAAGCGTACACCAGGACAAAAGACAGCTCCCCGGTACCCGTTTTGACCAGGGGGGTATTCTACTCGACGGTCGTTTTCAAACGAAGGTCAGACCATAAACCCGACGATGCCTCGATAGTGGAATTGGAGAATGAATACAGGAAGCCCGGTTTGTTTCC
Organism: uncultured Peptostreptococcaceae bacterium; assembly: GCA_964512505.1. Lineage (GTDB taxonomy): Bacteria > Bacillota > Clostridia > Peptostreptococcales > BM714 > BM714. Next base: position 3,184 of record CAZEHH010000010.1, on the reverse strand, counting down.
GGCAGTAAGCATACCTATACTTTTCACAATAATATGTTTGATCGGCACCGTCATGAGGATTGACTGGGTGTATTACGCAGGCACGGCACTCGGCGCCGCTTGGATATACTACAGCTACAGAAAGCGCAAGCAGACGAAGGAAAGCTACATAAGCCTGATTAAACGCATGAAAGAAACCTTTTCAATCTGAATCACAAGAAATCAAATCCCGCCTCTCAGGCGGGATTTGATATTGAATAAAAAGGCTCGAGCACACTGCTGCCACCCACATGGCACAATTGAAAGCCAGTGAAGCAAGAATGTCAAGACACAAGTGACCAAACGGATTTTACCTGTGCTTTGCGGGCAGCAATCAAACACAAAGATTTGTGTTCTTCTTCAGTCTGAGATGGAATTTCTTTGACAACACATTTTTTCATTTTAATAAAGCTTTGAGCCTTCAAACTCGTAAGTTGTATACTGATCATACATTGAGCTGCCATTAGGGCTGATTCGTGAAATTCTTCCATACATGTCGGCTCCATCCTTGGTAGCGGTGAACTGGATGATTCCTTGGAATGTCATGCCCCTTTTTTCCATGGAGAATGTTACGTTTCCGCCATTGAAAGAAACATCTCTTATTTCCGACAATGCAGTATTGAAGCCAAGAAAATCACTTAACGTAATATTTGCCATTCCGTCTTCCGAAATTCTCAGGCCGAAATTGTCTCTGTCGATTTGCGTCTGCCCAAGTAATTTCGAGTAATCCTCATAGCTGTTTTCGGCATTCTCTATCGCCATGGCTTTGCGCTGTTCTGCAGTGTACCAGATGTCGCCATGAAAATCTGTCCAGGGAACAGCTTCATATCCTGACATCCAGAATGTGCATGAATACGTTCCCTTGATGTCTGCGTACTGGTCTTCGGTGATTTCTTCCACCGGTTCGACAGGCTGTTCGGAAACCTCAATCGTAATTTCAGCTGAAACGATGTCCTCCGTGTCTTTTGCCGCAATCTTGTGGAAACCCGTTTCGCCACTTGAAAAAGTGAGTTTGTCTCCATAATTCTCTACAGCTTCGCCATCAATAAACCAATATAGATCAGGAGGATCAATTCCCGATTCCATGAATGCCGTAATCCCGGTTGCTTCATTGATGCCGACAATATTCTTTTCAGAGGCCATCATCAGTTCCGTGTCATTGAAGACCTTGACCCATTCGAACCCGGCCCATCGGACAGGATCATGCGGCCTTTGACCTTCAAAGATGAAACCGATCCAGTTTTCATCTTCTTCGAACACAGGCAGGAGATACATGGTCTTTCTGTCCACATAAGGCTGAAGGTGATATGGCCTTTCGATTTCTTCAAGAGTTTCCCGGTCATAAAGATCGAGCTCTGCGCCGGAAGAATCGATGACTCTTATTGTGTAGTCCGGAAAGATTCCTTCGGGAACTTCAATTATGAAATCATAGTGGCCTATGACGCCATTCGGTCCATTTGAGAGAATTTGAAAATGGGGGAAATATTCATTTGAAAGGGAACCTTCGGAAACCTCTTTCCAGCGCTTTTCGACCTTATACTCGTCGACTGTGGAAAATTCTCCCAGATAATAGAATTCGTCATATGCTACCGAATCGCCATCGTCGATTGATGTGAAATCAGTGCCGGAAGAATACGGCTTGAAATGGCCGTTTTCAAATTCGATATATCGTTCCTGACCGGGATAATTCGGATCCGCCACATAAAGTTTGTTTCCTTTTATGCCGTAGGCAATCATGGCATGGCCTGAAGATCCTCCCGAATAAATTCCAATAAGCTGTGGACGGCCGGTAAGCGCCATGCTCATATAAAAAGCATCCCAATTGTTTTGATCGATGCTGTTTCCTAAAATACCGGATGGATCCATGATGTCCTCTGCATTCATCATTGCATAGATATAACTGCCATTCGTGACGTCAAGGTGCACGCTGCTTGCAAATCTGTAAAGCCAACTGTCGTCTTCCCAAATATCAGGTGTCCTGAAGGGGAAATCGTTGTTGTCAAACAGATGATATAAGGCGGTTGACGGATCGTCCATGTTTTTCAGGCGGATATTCTTGAAATACCAAAGCGCGCCGACCGACTGCCCTTCGCAGTGTCCGCCGGGAACCGCATAAGATCCTCTGTTTACAAAGCTGAAATCATCCAAACCCGGGGTGAAACCTGTCGCTATGTCGGCAGATGATTTTACTTTTTCGACTTGTTCACGGCTCATTTGGGCTATGAATATATTGCTGAAATGATTGGTATGGATTTTCAGGATACCGTCTTCTGCATAGGATGGAATCATCTCGATTTCATTGGCTTGAGAATCGTAATAAAAAGCCATCGGGTAATGAGTTTCTTCATTGTTGAATTCGAAGGACAAATCAATGGTTTTTGAGGAAAAGGTGTTTGAATTGTCAATGACATATAATGGGGAAACAACTTCAATGCCATCAATATTAAGGTTGGTTATGGATTTTGTTGAAATGTTGAAATCAACCGGCTCCGCAAAGGATTCTTCAGGTATCGAAATAATCAAATTCCCGACATCAATTATGCATTGGTCCGAGTTGACGGTTTCGTTGATTTGCTCTTCATTGGAAGCGGAAAGTTCCACCAGGGGAACAACTTGAGTTTCTTTTTCGTTTTCCTGGTTTTCCGCATCTTGATTTTCTTCTGCAAGTTTGGAATCAGTTGCATCGTTTTCGGAGCCGCTTTCAGTTACAGCTTCTTCAGACGCCTCATAATCCATACCGGCTTCATCAGTCCTGTCAGATTTGCATCCCGTCAGAAAAATCAAAATAAGCACTATAAAAAAGACAAAACGAATTTTAGATTTCAATAGAATCGCCTCCCTGCCATAATTATATAATATTTCATACAATTACCCAAAGACTCTCTTGAGTCCCTGAGATAAAAAAAACCTCTTTCCCGCAGGACACAGTCAAGAGCCGGTGACAGGAGAATATCAAAACATGCCTTGCCAACGGTTTTTGCCTGTGCCCTGTGGGTAGCAAGGCATGTCAGAAATTGGTGCTTTTCTATGCATGAAATCCCGCCTTTCAGGCGGGATTCCATACCAGTTCCGTTCTATGGGCTCACCATGTCGACCCATTATATGGGGCACCCGTTTTCCATCAGCTCTTCGGAATAGTCATAATAAATTCTTCTGGATTTCCTCC
>CAZEHH010000009.1:0-27407 GCA_964512505.1 uncultured Peptostreptococcaceae bacterium | reverse complement strand
ATATTTACAGTTTTCGATTCGAATAGCTTCAGCTGATATCAGAAGCTTATGAAATGCTGGGTGTAATAGGCATTGTAGCTTCCTCCGAATGCGACTCCAACCCCAATGTAGTCATAGTCTCCAAGTATTGCCGTCCTGTGTCCCAGCGAATTCATCCAGTCGTAATGGGCGTAGAAAGCGTTGGATTCTCCAGCCGCGATATTCTCTCCCGCTCTGTCGTAGTTAATTCCGGCAAGGCTCATTCGATCAAAGGGAGATTGTCCCAAAAGGTCGTAGTGAGAAAAATATCCATTTGATGCCATGTCTTCGCTATGACCCTGGGCGGTATAATGGGCCGTCTGGTTCCATTCAAGAGGCTTCAATCCGCGTTTGGCTCTTTCTGTGTTGGCAAGTTCGAAGATTTGCCGTTCGTAGCTTTTCCCAAGCAGGCCGCTCGGGGTCCCGTAGTAGCCGTCAAGCTTCATTTCTTCATCTTCCGCTATTTCCAAAATTCCTGCAACGCTGTTGTCGTATTCATCATAAAAAAGCGTAACATAGCTGTTTCCGGTCTCAAATGTGTCATGGGGACCTGCCGGCAACATGAAATAGGTGTTGCCTTTGACTATTCTTGAAATTCCGGTACCGAAATAATCCTCAGCCTCCCCGGGAGCAAGCCCCAGCTTGAAGCCGTCATTCCTTTTGTACGATGAGGAATTGGTAAAAATAGCCGCGACTTTTCCGTCTCTGTACCCGATTTGGTAATAATTGAGGTAGTCGCTGTTGTAAACGTACCAGTCGAAGCCGTAGTTGCTAAGCAGCGATACGGAAGGTTGCCCTATCTTTTCCCCCACTTTCTGCCACGAGTCTCCAAGGCTGACAGCAAAATTCGTGCTGATGGACACTGTCCGGGTCTGCCCGTTCCATGAAACGCCGGCGTCAAGCCCCTCCGCAATGAACCTGAGCGGAACATAGGTTCTGGAATCGATTATGACGGGAGGAGAATCTATGGTTGTCGATGATCCATTGACATATGCCAAGCTCGATCCTATAGACAGGTTGACGATTCTACCGTCCTGCTCTGCAGTAACGCTTCTGTCCTTGGAGTTCCACGTCACCTCCGCATCGAAATGCTCGAAAATTTCCCTAAACGGAACCATCGTGCGTTCGTTTACGATTATCGGCTCATTTTTAAAGTCGATTTTTTGTCCGTCAATCGAAACACTTATGCCCGACTCTCCGTAGGCGGCGCCGGAAAAAATTCCCGTCACCAAAAAAACGGCAATAAAATATCTTAATCCTTTTTTCATTTTCCCTCCCGAATATCTGTTTTTATCTTTATATATATATGTTTCGATTATATCAAAAGCCGAGGCCCCGCGCCCCGGCTTTTCGCTTTTGTAATGTTATTGTAAACCAAGCTGAAGACTTTTTACAGCCATTGGAAAAAATCATTTATTACTTCTACATGATTTCCCATGCAAACCAAATGATGGTTGCCAAGCGGGGCTGTGAGAAAATAGTTTACGTCCTCGTCCAGCCTGACATGAATTTGCGTCCTGCACAAATTGGGATCCCTCAGGTTTTTGAGGACATTTCCCTTGGACACAAAATATCTGTCCGCCTTTCTTGAAAGCTTGAAGACTGTGACATCCTTTTCGGGAATCTTTCCCCTTATTCCTATCCCTATTCCTGACTCGAAATGGGTCTCTAGTTCGTACCCTTCGGTTATGGTCATGGGAACGGTGCAATGGGCCAAAACCATTTCATTTTTATCCGCATCGATTCTCGACGGGTTGGCAACAAAGGAGGGCTGGCCCACAAGGCATTTCAGTATGGCCATTGAGACAAGAGCCGGTATGTCGCCTTCGCATCCCGCCGGCACGCCCTCGTCGTTGAAAAGCGAAAGCGCCAGGCAGCCTGTATTGCCGAGAGGGTCGAGAAGGTCGAAACATCTGAGTGTGAATCCGTCCAAATCGTATTTTTCAACGATGTCTTTGAGCCCGGAATATATTGCAAGGGCGCCTTCAGTGACATTTCTGTCGAAGGATTTTTCACGTATTTCTGCATATGCGTCAGCGGGAAGCCTTTCGGCCTTTCCTATGCTTTCAAGAAGCTCGTCGATGCCTATGTCAACCAGCGTTATGCCGAGTGCGTCCTTTATTTCACCGTAGTCGACATCGCTTGCTATGAGCCAGTCCGACGGCTTTCCGACAACTCCAAGACGCATTTTGCCGAGCTTTTCAACCGCAGCCATTATCTTCAGCATGTTTTCCAAGCGCCTTGCGATATAGGAAACATCTCCGTGGATTATTTCCACAGGCTGCTCCTTGTCCCTCAAAAACGATGCTATTTCCATTGAAGCGGCAAGCGAATTGTGCATCCCGCTGGTCAAAAGCACAAAAGGAGGTTTGAGCATCGGGTAAAGTTCCCTGAAAACGCCTTCTGTTCCTCCGGACTTTATGAATATGAAATGGAAGCCCTCACCTTCGAAATCAGCAGGCTTTACATGTTCAAATGTCTTTCCGGTCTTTTCTTCTATTTCTCCGAGAAAATCAACAAGAGTGTTGTCAATATATCCTTCGTTGTGCACATCGGACACTATGTCCAAAACTTTAATTTTCATTCAAACCTTCCTTTCATATCCACCTGCCGTTGCATCGCTTGAAACGGCAATCCCAAAGTTGAATTTTTACGGTTAAAGCCAATTCGCATTTCCTTATTCATTATAACCGCCAAAAAGCATATGGAAACATTTATTTGTGCAATCCTCAAGACTCTTCCCAATGCTTGGCCCTTTCTACTGCTTTTGTCCATCCCCTGTAGAGCTTTTCGACTTTTTCTTTTTCCATGGCCGGCAAATAAATTTTCTCCGCCTTAATCATTTCGCCTATGGCTTCCTCGCTTTCCCAGAATCCTGTGGCAAGCCCCGCAAGAGCCGCCGCTCCAAAAGCCGTGGCCTCCCTTATTTGAGGTTTAACTACGTTCCTTGAAAGCACATCCGCCTGAAACTGCATAAGAAATCCGTTTTGGACCGCTCCCCCGTCAACCCTGAGCTCCCTGAGCACAAGACCGGCATCGGACTGCATGGCCTCGAGCACGTCCTTTGTCTGATAGGCTATGGCTTCAAGCGCGCTTCTTATTATATGGTTCCTGCCGCTGCCCCTTGTGAGCCCGACTATTGTTCCTCTTGCGTACATGTCCCAATGAGGCGCTCCCAAGCCTACGAATGCCGGAACAAGGTATACCCCTCCGTTGTCGGAAACCTTGCCGGCCGCAGTTTCGCTGTCTGAGGCATTTTCTATAAGACGCATCTCGTCCCTGAGCCACTGCACTATTGCCCCGGCCATGAAGACGCTGCCTTCAAGGGCGTAATGCGTTTTGCCCCCTTTTCTCCATGCAACCGTCGTAAGGAGCCCCTTGTCCGACGTTACTATTTTCTCGCCCGTGTTCATAAGCATGAAGCATCCCGTGCCGTAGGTGTTTTTTGCCATCCCCATCCTGAAACAGCCCTGTCCGAACAGAGCCGCCTGCTGGTCGCCCGCAATGCCGGCAACGGGTATTTTCTCGCCCCCGAATAGATTGGGGTCTGCATATCCCGCCACTCCTGACGAATCCACTATTTGAGGAAGCATGGATGCCGGGATTCCCAAGGCTTCGAGCAATTCGCTGTCCCACGCAAGCTTCTTTATGTTGAAAAGCATAGTCCTTGCGGCGTTCGACACGTCTGTGGCATGGACTTTCCCCCTTGTCAGGTTCCACAAGAGCCATGTGTCGACAGTGCCGAAGAGCAGCTCTCCCCTTTCGGCTCTCTCCCTGGCCCCCTCGACATTGTCGAGTATCCATTTTATTTTGGTGCCCGAAAAATATGCGTCAACCACAAGACCGGTTTTTTCGCGTATCATTTGCCCGTATCCTGCATCGACTAATTCTTCGCATATTGATGCGGTCCGCTTGCACTGCCAGACTATTGCATTGCATACGGGTTTTCCGCTGCTTTTGTCCCAAACCACGGTGGTTTCCCTTTGGTTTGTTATTCCTATGGCCTCTATTTCATCGCAGCCTATTCCTGCTGTTTCTATCGCTTCCTTAGCCACGCCGCTTTGGCTTCCCCATATTTCCATTGGATCGTGCTCAACCCAACCGGGCTTGGGATAATACTGCCCAAACTCCTTTTGTGCCAAAGAAACAATTTTGCCGGACTTGTCGAAAAGAATCGCCCTGGAGCTTGTAGTCCCCTGGTCTAAAGCCAATATATACCGTTTCAAAATCGTCAGCTCCTTTCCTTTATCCACTCGTATATTGTTTCGCGGGTTTCAGCCCTGTTTGTTTCGTTTAAAATTTCATGGCGTGCGCCTTTGACGAGTTTCTTGGACACATCCTCGTATCCAAAGCCTTTGTAAAAACCGAAAAGAGTTTCGATGTCCTCTCCATTTCTGCCAACCGGGTCCTTCTCTCCCGAAATAAGAAGCACAGGATTTTTTTTCATGCCCGAGTCAATATGGCTCTTGCTGTTTATTTTGATGAGCCCTTCGAGCAAATCGCCGAAAAATCCAACCGTGCATACATATCCGCACATGGGGTCCTCTACATACTTGTCTACCTCCGAATCGTCCCTGCTCAGCCAGTCGAAAGATGTCCTGTTTGGAGAAAACGAACCGTTGAAGCTTCCGAATGAAAGCTTGTCCATCAGTTTGCCCGGATTCCTTTTGCCTAAAAAAACCTTTTGCGCATCCGCAAGAATCTTGGCAGGAAAAAGCTCCCATCCGCTTTTGTATGCCGAACCCGAAAGAATCACTCCGCTTGCTTGGTGCCCGTGCATATAATCCCTGGCAATGAAGGAGCCCATGCTGTGCCCCAATATGAAAACCGGCACATCAGGGTAGGCTTCCCTTATGCTTCTGTTCACCATACCGATGTCGTCTACGGCCTTTTCCCACCCTTTTTCGTCGGCGAAGTATCCAATGGTCCCGTTTTCCATCGCAGTGAGGCCATGCCCCCTGTGGTCCGATGCGAATGTGAATATTCCCCTTTCGAGCAGGAATTCGGCAAAGCCCCCGTATCGTCCTCCATGCTCAGCCATTCCGTGTACAATCTGCAAAATGGCAATGGGAACCGCGCCTTCATTCTCCCAAGCCCTGCAAAATATTCGAAAACCGTTTTCGTCGGTTATTTTGAATTCTCTCATCCAGAAAACACCCCCGCTTTATTTATTCTATCTTTGGTCTTTCATTCCTTTTTATTTTTATCGGACAAGGTACCTGTCCCCCTGTTCGATAAAAAAGCCCCGCGGAATTTTTCGCGGGGCGGATTTTATAATTCATTTCGGTTTTTTTCTATTCAGTATCCCGAGCAATTCTGCGGCTTCGCTTGAATGCCTTTATCGCTTCGTGGAATGAAAGGAAAATCAACGAGGCTGCGGCTACGAATCCCCAGTCCAGTCCCGAAAGGGGAGCGAATCCTATGAACGAGTTTATGAAGGGCGTATATATTGCAATTAGAGTCAGCCCGATTGAAAGCACAACCGAAAGGAGTATTTTTTTGTTGGTAAAAAATGTCCGGCTGAAAAAGCTGTCGTATTTGTACCTTCTTGAAAGGACATTCATGAACTGGCACGACACTATGGTGGCGTAGCTCAGGGTTGTAGCCCTTGCATAGAGTACGTGTTCTGGCGTCATTGCCACTCCCGTCCGCTTTATGAAAAGACCGAAGTTTATGAAAGCCAAAAGGCCCATTACAAATCCAAGAAACAGTATTTCCGCCATGGAGCTTTTGCTGAGTATGTGGTCCTTGCGGCTTCTGGGCGGAGAAGTCATTATGTCCTCCGAACCCGGATCGAATGTCAGTGCCGTCAAAGGCAAAATCTCCGCCAGGAGGTCTATGGCCAATATTTGGATTGCGAGTATGGGTATGGGCCATCCGAAAAAGGCAACTCCCATGAGTCCCAAAAGAACCACCGACAATTCCGCCCCGTTGCTCGTGAGCGACGCCAATATCGTCTTCTTGAGATTGTTGTATATTGTGCGGCCTTCCCTTATTGCGTATACCATGGTCGAATAGCTGTCGTCCAGAAGAATAAGCTCCGCCGCCTCCTTGGACACATCGGTCCCTATCCCTCCCATGGCTACACCTATGTGCGCGCTTTTAAGGGCGGGGGCGTCGTTGACTCCGTCTCCGGTAACAGCCACTATCTGGTCCTGGCTCTTGAGGATTTTGACAATCCTAAGCTTGTTCTCGGGCGAGACCCTTGAAAATATTAGCGATTCGCTTTTCTCCATCAATGCCTTGAGGGCATCGTCGTCCATTTCGTCAAGTTCCTGCCCTGTGACGACTTCAACAGGGCTTCCGTCCTTTGAAAGCGCAATCTGGTCGCCTATGGCCTGCGCTGTTATGGCATGGTCGCCGGTCATTATGAATGTTCGAATATGGGCGTCGTGGGCTTTCTCCATGGCTTCCCGCACGCCCTCCTTGGGGGGATCGGTCATTGCCATGAGGCCCAGGAACACTACATTCCTTTCCATGTCTTCTATAACATAGTCTTTTTCATCTTCTCCCAGTTCTCTGTAAGCTATGGCAAGGACCCTCATTGCCTTTTGGGAATACTCGACGTTCAGCCTTTTAAGCTCCTCAATGTCGGTTTCACTTATTGGAACCATCTGACCGTCTCTGTATATGGACTTGCTTACATCGAGCACGCTGTCCATGGCTCCCTTCATTGTGAGAACTTTCCTGTCCCCGAATTGCCTTACCGAGCTCATCCGTTTTCTGACGGAATCGAAGCTGAACTCGTGAAGCTCGGGATTTTCCTCGTCCTCATTGGGGGACCTCGTGCCAAGCTTGGTTGAGGCCGCTACCATAGCGGCTTCGGTGGGGTCTCCTATGGCATACCATCCCGGATGGTTCTCGTCGGGCTGGTGTATTTCCGCATTCGACGCCATCGTTGCGGCATCGAGCATTATTTCTATCTCGCCTATTTGATCTTTGGTCAGTTCTCTCCCCTCGGAATCCTTTATGCCGCCCTTGGGCTCGTAGCCTATGCCCGTAAGCTCGTACTCCTTTCCATCAAACCAAAGATTTTTGACCGTCATCTCATTTTTGGTAAGGGTGCCGGTTTTGTCAGTGGAAATCACGTTTGTGGATCCCAGTGTCTCAACCGACGACAGCTTCCTTATTACTGCGTTTTTAGCCGCCAAGCGGCCAACTCCGTTTGAGAGTGCAACGGTGACCTGCATGGGCAAGGCCTGAGGGACCACGGCAACGGCTATTCCGAGTCCGTAAACGAGCGCAAAATTCATTCCCAAGCCCTGGCTTATGCTTATGCCGAACAGCGCCAAGCCTATGAATACAGCGAAAATGGCTATCCTGTTTGCTATGACCCTCATCTCCAATTGCAGAGGGGATGATGAAGTGTCTTCCTCCTGGGTCATGTCGGCAATTTTGCCGAGTTCCGTTTCCATTCCTGTTGCAACAACTATTCCTTTTGAGTTACCCGAAGCTACCGTTGTGCCCAGGTATGCCATGTTGTCCCTGTCTGCAAGTCCAGCCTGTTTTTTTATGGTGTCCGAATTTTTTTCCTGGGGCATGGACTCCCCTGTCAGGGAAAAATCATTTGTCCTGAAGTTGAAGGCTTCCATTATGCGTATGTCGGCAGGAATCTTGTCACCTTCCTCCATGTATATAATGTCTCCGGGGACCAGGTCCGACTGCGGGATTTCCTTGAGCTCCCCGTCCCTGTATGCTTTTGAAGGCGATTGGACCAGTTTTTTGAGGGAATCCATTATGTTTTCAGCCTTGTTTTCCTGAACATAGCCTATGAAAGCGTTGACCAATACGATTATTCCCATTATGACCGCATCGTTGAAATTTCCTATCAGGACCGACATGAAGGCCGCAACCATCAAGAGAATCACCAGCACATCCTTGAACTGGTAAAGGAACATGAGCCATTTGGGTATTCTTGATTTTGCCGTAAGTTCATTCTTTCCGAACCTCTCAAGCCTTTCGGAAGCATCCTTTGAATCAAGTCCGCCGGATGCGGTTTCGAGAATTTCGAAAATTTCAATGGCACTCTTCATATAATAATCTGTTTTTTTCATAATCATTCCTCCATGAACATGATGCTTCCATTGCCGCCAAGGCAAGCTCTAAGAAAGATTAAAGAAATCCCGGGCAAACAACCTACCCGGGCCCATTTCTTCATACTTCGTAGGCAACTATGCCTATCAGTCCAGGACCTGTATAAACTCCCATTACAGGTCCAAGCTGAGCGAAAAAACTTTCCTCGACTTTGCCTATTTCTCGAATTTTATCCATGAGCTTCAATGCTTCTTCATCTGCGTCGGCGCTTATTACGGCAAGATTGAAGGACTTTCCGGCGTATTTCGCCTTCATGAGTTCGAACATCTTGTTTATAGACCTTTTTCTGCCTCTGACCTTCGATATGGTATAGTAGACTCCATTGTCATTGATGCCTATTATCGGCTTGATTCCCAGCATTTCTCCCATGGTTCCTTCAACCAGCCCTATTCTTCCGCCTAGCTTAAGGTATTCAAGAGTCTTTACCACAAATGTCAAGTACAGGCTTTCTTTTGTTTTTTGGATTTTTCCCATTATCTTTTCCAAATCGTTGCTTCTTGCCCTTTCCTTTGCAGCTTCTATAGATAGGAATCCCAGACCGAAGGACAGCGATTTTGAATCGACCACTTCTATGTTTAGACCCGAATAACTTTCGGCCACTTGCCTGACCATATTGTATGTACCGCTTAGTCCGGAGGAAATCAGGCTTATTACAACATCCGTATAGCCCTCTTCCTTCAAGCGGTCCAAAAGCCTTATTACATCCCCTGGCAGAGGCAAGGAGCTTTTGGGAACCTCTTTGTCCAAATTGTCATATATTTGCTGAGGCGTTATGTCCAATCGGTCCCTGTATTCTTTTTCCCTGTAAATGACTCTGAGCGGAAGCATCTCTATTTTGTATTCCTCCATCTGCTCAATGGAAAGATCGCTTGTCGAATCTGTAACAATAGCAATTTTTTTCATTATTATCGATTCCTTTCGAAGTATTCTTTCTGCTTTATATTACCATAATACCCCTAAGCTAACAAGATACGGCCGGGCCGGTCTTGTATTTGCAGTTTGATGATATATAATTAAACTACTTGATTATAAAGGAGCTGAATCAAATGGGTTTTTATGATTTTTCCAAGAAACACTACCTCATAAGCGCAGCCTTGGGAAACAAAACATCGAAATTTACGAAGATATCACAAAAATATCCCAGAAAGACTTTCTTGCGCAACTATTTCAAGCATATGCGTCGGGCAATCCATCAATTCGCCGATTTGCTGTACTCCTCAGACGACAAGAACGCCGGCAGCCTGATCAGCCTCGATGAAGCAAGGTCCAAAACCTTCGTGGATTTGACCGCCCTTTACTTCACAATCGCAATGACATCGAGAAAGGAAAACGTCAAACTGCTGAAGAGCATGAACCTTTCAAAACCATCACTCTTGGGAGAGCTTTACAATCAGCTCGAATTCGATTCGGATGAAAGGAAGCTGGGAAAACATTTCGCGAGCCAATCGGCGCTTGACTTTTCGACCTTCACTTCCAATTGGTGCAAGCTGTTCTATGAAAAAGTCCTCCGGCCCGAAAATCCCGAAATTTCTAAAGAAGAGGAAGACGACCTTCTCAATATGATACACAGCAGTTTCCTTTTCTATATGAAAGCCTTCAGCTGACGCTGTCGCCGTATAGGCTTCAATCCAATGCGTCAGCTTCTTCCTGCAGTTTTTCCTTGACAACCGAAAACTCGATTTCCTGTTGGGTGCAAAAATCCCTTATGCTCGAGCTTTGGTCCGTAATTCCCGATCCCAACACGCTTTCTATGGTTTCAAGGGGAATGCCCCAGGCAATAAGCTCGGCAAATGTTGTCTTACCGGTTATAAGCCTTTCATCGGGTTCTTTTTCACCTTCTTCGGCAACCGGCTCTTGGGGTTCATCCGACGAATTGTCTTCAACGCGATATCGGCTTACATCGATTCCGTTGCTTTCAATATAAAGAAGCTGTTCTTCGGTCAAATCAGCCTTTTCCCTTAAAATTTCCACCGCCTCCAAGGGAAGATACGTGACTTCGTCAATTTCATATGGCAGGCCTGTGTAAAGGGCGGCAAAAAGCTTGACCGAACCGTTTCCGATTTCGGTGCCATCCTGCTCCAATTCCCCATATATCAATTCGAGGTCTTTGTTCTTGAACTCCTCCGGATCCGTGCCTTCGGGCAAAGCAAACGCCTCAATCAAATCCTCCACGGGTATTCCGAAAGCTTCCGAAACATCCGAAAATGAATATGATCCCCTTATGTCCGCCGGATTTGGCATCCCCTCGAATTCTCCGCTTTCGAAAGCGGCAGGAGCCTTTGTCGATTCGGTCTGCCAATATCCCCCAATCGAAGATACAGCAACGCTTCCGAAAATCACAAGAAACATCAGACTCCCCAGCCATCTGCTGTCAATTTTCATCTCTGCCACCTCCGGTTTTCAATTCCACAGTCTCCGGAACCGGACAAACGCCTTCCGAAGTGCATATCATGCAGCTTATGCATTGATGGCTTAAGACAGTTTTCTTTTCATCGACCCGTATGTTCATGGGACACGCCCTTCCGCATGCGCCGCAGTCAATGCAAGTTGAATCATTCCTTCTTATCTTGAAAATCCTGAAAAGATTGAATACGCCAAGGAAGGCACCAAACGGGCAGGCGTATTTGCACCAGGGCCTTTCAACGAAAAGAGATCCCGCCGCTGTAAGCGCAAGAATGACCAAGGCCGGCAAGGCAACCTCGCCAGTCCAAAAATTGAACATCGCGTAGTAGGGATCCACATTCACAAACAGCAATACCGCGGTTTTGGCAGTCATATAGACCACCATGCCCAGCACTGCATACCTGACATACCGCAATTTGCTGTCTATGGAATAAGGAATGAATGTGTTGTATTTGCTTTTGAAAATCCTTTTGCCAAGCTTCCCGATCCATTCCTGCAGAGTGCCCAATGGACATACCCATCCACAAAATACAGGGCCGAAGAAAACAGAAAGAACTATAACGGCGTAAAGCAGCACAAGTGAAGATTCGTGGATTTTTTGCACAAAAAGTCCCGTTGCAATCTTTTGGTAAATAGTCACAACCCCGCCGAATGGACAAAGCGCATGCAGTGAAGCCGCGGACAAAAAAGGAATCCCCTGACCCGTCTCCTCCAGACCGTGATTTACCGCTATTGCCGCAATAAATAAAAAGAAAAATATTTGCACATAAGTCCTTGCTTTGATTGTTTTTTTCATCTAAGCCCCTTTCTTTATAATTAATCCATGTCCATTCTTTGATATTTACCCTGCAAAATCGACATAACACAAAAAAATGGCTGTCGAAACAACAACCATTTTTTTAAATCTATTTTAGTTTAATGACAGCCATGAGCGCTATGCAACGGTTCCCCTCTTTTTGTCATAATTTTTATACTCGCCTTTTTCGTATATTTCCTTCACTGCCGAAATCACTTTCCAGACATCGTGATAGGATGTGTAAAGCGGCACGGGCGCCAAGCGTATTATGTTTGGCGGCCTGAAGTCGGGAACCACTCCCCTCTCTTTAAGAGCCTCGTTTATGCGGACCGCCTCTTCATGCTCGAGTGCCACATGTCCACCGCGTCTTTCCTCCTCAGCTGGAGTCCCGACCGCGAATCCATAGGGGGCAAGCAGTTCGTCTATCAGGAACATCATATAAGACGTCAGCTTAAGCGATTTTTCTCTCAGGCGCAAGGCTCCGGCTTCCTCGTAAAGCTTAAGGGAACCTTCGAGGGGAGCCATAGAGAGCATGTGGGATGTTCCTATCTGCCATCCCCCCGCGGAATGATTCTGGTGGAATTCGTTTTCAAGGTCGAACTGCTTTTCCTTTTCAACCCCGTACCATCCAGCCAGTCCGACTTCCCTGCCGAAATGGCGTCTGTTTATATAGAACCCTCCGGTCCCGCCGGGACCATTGTTGACATATTTGTAATTGCACCAAAATGCAAAATCCAGGCCGTACTCTTTGAATTTGTGCGGCACAGCCCCTATCGAGTGAGCGCAGTCGAAGCCTATAAGCACTCCCTTTTCATGCGCCTTATTCGTCAAGTACTCCATGTCGAGAAGCTGACCGCTCCTGTAAAGGACCGATGGAAGAAGAACGAGCGCCACTTCTTCGCTTATGGCATTTGCAAGGGCCTTTTCATCGAGTGTCTTGCCGTCGGCGCTTTCAAATATGACGAGGTGGTCTCCTGGGCTGTATCCTTTTGTCTTCATGAAACTCTCGACCGCATATCTGTCTGACGGAAATGTGAGATTGTCCATTAGGATTTTTGTCCTTTTGCCCTCGGGCCGATAGAATGTCGCCAACAGCAAATGCAGATTGACGGTGGTTGAAGAATGCACCATCACCTCATCCTTTTCGGCTCCTATGAGGTCTGCAAGCCTTCCGGCAAGCATTTCCGGATAATAGAACCAAGGAGTGTCCCCTCCCATCCATCCGTTGATTCCCAGAGTCTTCCACTCGTTAACAACCCTCAAAAGCGATTCTTCCGCATCAACGGACATTAGCCCCAAAGAGTTCCCATCCATGTAAATCGCATCTTCCAATAAATAAAACCTTTCTTTGAAGCTTTTCAATTCGTCAGCCTCATCCATTTCCAGAGACCAGCTTTCCTTTGTTGAAAATTGAGTTTTCATCGATTTCCTCCTTGCATTCCTTTTTTCCTACCCAAGATTGCAATTGATGCGTTTCAGGCTTTGTATGAGTTCTTTTTTGCCGGCATCGCCTATTCCCTGTGTCATCCTTTGCTCGAAAGCTTCTATTATTTCCCATGCGGCCTCTTGCAGTCCGTCGCCCTTTTCAGTAAGGCTAATCCGGTTTATCCTCGCATCCTCTTCACTGACCGTCCTCCTGAGAAATCCCTTTACGGAAAGCAAGTCGACCAGCCCCGTGAGTGTCGAAGGCTTCACGTCTATGAACTCGTGTATTTCCTTCTGCGTCAAGACCCCTTTTTTCCAAAGGCAATTGAGTACCCTGAATTGCGCATAGCTTATCCCCAACGGGGAGAGCGAAATATTGAGAAGATAGTTGGTTTTTCTCGCTATTTCCTGTATGAAATAGCCGGAATGGTTGCTGAATTCGTTTTGCGCCATATTATTTAGCCTCCTAAATAATATTGTAAATCAAAATTCGCGCTCGGTCAATCCATTTTAGGCCTTTCGTAAAAACCCAGGACTTCCCCGCATTCAAGCCCCAGCCTGTCCGCGCTTCCTGACGGCATTTCCATTACCGACCTGCCATTTTTATATATCCCGCTTACAGACCATGGCTTCAGGTTCTTTTCAACGGCAAGTATGCGGCCGTTTTTATCAAGGAAGACCGCATCGATAGGCATCTTCATGAAAAACATGTGTATCGATTTGCACGGCTCTATAAGAAGAGCTTCGGCCCCGACATCCGATTTGCCCATCAGCCCGAGGAACCTTTCCATGAAATTTTCTGTCATGTTTATGTCATTTATTATGCTCTCTTTGCTTTTTTCTGAATAAGCCGTCAGTTTTTTCATTTTTATCCCCCAAAAATATCAATCAGCCTGATTACGGAAGGTCCCAATATTACTACAAAAATAGCCGGAAAAATGAACATGACCAGAGGAAACAAAATTTTTATGGGCGCTTTCATCGCTTTTTCCTGTGCCTTCTGCTTGCGTTTTTCCCTCAGCTGCGCCGACTGGACCCTAAGCACATTCGTTATCGGAACACCAAGCTCGTCAGCCTGTATGACAGCCGCGAGAAAAGCTGTAAGCTCGGGAACATCGCATCGGTCGCCCATGTTTGAAAGGGCATTTTTCCTGTTTGCTCCAAGCTTCATTTCTCCGATTGTCTTTTTGAACTCCTCAGAAAGAGGCCCATCCATTTTTTCAACAATTTTTCCCAAAGCCCCATCGAAGGAAATCCCCGCTTCCACGCATACAGTAATCAAATCCAATGCATCCGGCATTTCGTGCTCAAGCTGAAGCTTTCGCTCTTTAGCTATTCTTGACAACATTGCCCGCGGAAAGGCATTTCCAAAAAGCATTGCCACCATTGCGGAAGAATATGCCTTTACGGGGTTTTCCAACACCGTTGCCAGATAAATCCCCAAAAGAATGGGCAGTATCAATCCTGTCCCGAGTCTTATCGTTATCCATCTGCCTTGAGTCATTCCCCACGGCGTACCGGCACGGGCTATGTCCAATCCTATTGCCTTTATCATCCTCTTTGGAGTTATGTTTTCTATGAAACGGTTCGACCTTGCGAGTGCAGGCTTGATTATCCTTTCACGGAACGGGCTGTCAAGCTCGCTCTTTTCTTTATCGCCTACGCAGCTTTTAGCAAGCGCTTGCAGACGTTCTTCTATTCTTATTCCATCCTTACCCAATCCCGACAAAATCAATTGCATGATAAAAAACACACTGATTCCTGCAGACACCGCTATGGCTTGCGTCACGATAATACACCTCCTAAAGTTTTATGTCCACTATTTTCTTTATTGCCATGTAACCCAAAATCTCGCTCACGACCGCGCCTCCAAGCATTATTTTGCCCAAGGGGCTTTCTATCAGAAGACGCATGTACTCCACATCTATGAATGTTATTGCAAGCCCGAGCAGTACTGGCAGCATCGCCACAATTATTCCCGAGAATCTGCCTTGCGCAGTCAATGTTTTCACTTCCGTCTTTATTCTAACCCTGTCTCTGATTGTGGCCGTTATCTGGTCAAGTATTCCCGAGAGATTCCCCCCGGTCTGCCTCTGGATCATTATTGCCGTCACCATCAATTCAAGGTCATTGCTAACCACCCTGTCTGCCAAGTTTCTCAAGGCCTCCTCGGTTTGCACCCCAAGACGCATCTCCCTCAAAAGCTTGCCGAACTCGTCAGCCATGGGATCCGGCATTTCCCTTACAACCGAATCGACTGCCTGCATGAAGCTGTGCCCGACCTTTAGCGAATTCGAGATGAGGGCTATTGTGTCTCCGAGCTGGTTGTTGAAATCCTTGTAGCGTTTGTTTTTCTTTCTCGCAATAAGCATGGGCGGCAGTAAAAACCCAAAAACCGCTCCCACAAACGCAAACAAATTAAGTCCCCCGGCCAATTTGAACAAAATGGCGAGAATGCCTGCCGAAACCATTTGAAAAACCATTATTTCTTCGCCTCTAAGAAACAGTCCGGCCCTCAATGCTTCCTTTTGGATATGTGCCGAATAACGCTTGCCAAGTTTCATTGATTTGACAATCTTGTACCATACCTTGTAGATTCCCAGGGTTTTTATGTCGGCAATCCTTTTTCTTTTTCTTTTTTTCCTTAGGTTTGTTTCCTTGTCCTTCTTTCCTGCATAAAAATTCACGCGGTCGATTACTCGGTCATTGAAGATCGACTTGTAAATAAAAAGATACGCCGTTAAAAAAACAGACAATGAAACGAGTATGGAAATCAACGCAATCATGTCGCCAGCTCCTTAAACCAAGGGGTTTGGGATTCCCTTGGATTCCATTTCGCCGATGAAGCTCGGCATTATATTCATGAATTCAAAATGTCCTTTTACTTTCCCCTCCGGGGTCATGCCCTGCTGTATGAACCTGAAAATGTCCTGCATTATTACGATGTCGCCCTCCATTCCCTGAACCTCTGATATGTGGGTGATTTTTCTGCTTCCGTCTTTCATCCTCGACTGGTGGATCACAAGATGAAGAGCCGAACCTATCTGCTCCCTTATTGCGCGGACGGGAAGGTCCATGCCGGCCATCAACACCATTGTCTCGAGTCTGGAAAGCATATCCCTCGGAGAATTGGCATGTCCTGTTGTTATTGAACCGTCATGCCCGGTATTCATTGCCTGCAGCATGTCGAGCGCCTCTCCAGACCTTACTTCCCCTACGACTATCCTGTCGGGCCGCATCCTCAGGCTGTTCTTTACCAGGTCCCTTATGGACACGGATCCGCTCCCTTCAATATTTGCCGGGCGGGTCTCAAGCCTTACCACATTCACCTGGTCAAGCCTGAGTTCAGCCGCGTCCTCTATGGTTACTATTCTTTCCTCATTCGGAATGAAGGATGATATTACATTCAGTGTCGTTGTCTTGCCGCTTCCTGTTCCACCCGATACAATTATGTTCAATCTTGCAAGCACGCATGCCTTTATGAATTCCGCCATTTTGGGGGTCAGAGTACCGAAAGAGACAAGATCCTTTATCTGGAAAGGCTCCTCGGAAAATTTTCTTATGGTTATTGACGACCCGTCGATTGCCAACGGCGGAATTATTGCATTTACGCGAGATCCGTTGGGCAGCCTTGCATCCACCATGGGAGAGCTTTCATCAATCCTCCGGCCCAAGGGGGCGACGATTTTTTCTATTATGTGGTTGACATGGGCATTGTTCTTGAATTCCTTGTCGGTCAAGATGAGCTTGCCTTTCTTCTCGACAAAAATCCGGTCATACCTGTTGACCATTATTTCGGTCACATCCCCATCTCTCAAGTAGGTGGTTATGGGACCGAATCCCATTATTTCGTCAACCAGCTCCTGAAATATGTCAAGGAAAATTTTTTGGTCTATTTCGAGTCCTTCCTCGTCGAGAATCTTCTGCAGCAATTTTCCTATCTCTTCCTCGAGCTGCTCCTGTTCCTCTTCCATCGTCTCAAAATTCAGATTGTATTCCTCAACTATTCTGGCTTGCACTTTTTCTATCAGCCGGGCGTATTCCAGCTTTTCAAAGCTTTTCTGGCCGGATGGCGTTTTTCTTGCATCCACCCCGAATTTTTGGTTTTTCCCCAATCTTTCTTTAAGAGTCACGCCGACGCCCCCTATCTTTTCATTATGCCCTTGCTTATCCTGCCGAAAGCCTTGTTTGTTTTGCTCGGTCCCCTTGTGCTTATATGGGGGATACCCTTGTTCACTGCTTTTATAAGGGATTTCTTCGCTTCAGGAATTTTATAGTCAATCTTCCTTTCGAAAATGCGTTCCAGGTCGGCGTATCCGATGCCAAGATTAGGATTTGCCATGTTGACTAGTATCTTGATTTTTTCATCGGGATATTCAAGCGATTTCATTATCTCTATGCCGATTTTCACATTCTTGACCGACACTATGTCCATTGCCGACACCATGAATATTTCATCCGCTAAATCAAGTGCCGCCAGGGTTGCGTCGCTGAAGCTGCTTGCCATGTCTATGACGACATAATCGTATGTCTGTCTCAGGAAGGATAAAATCTCCCTTATGGTCTCCCCCCCAATATACTCTGCGTATTCGGGGCTTGGAGGCGATGCCAAAACCAACAGGTTTGACATGTATTCGGTCATCAAACCGTTTATTGTCGAAGTGTCTATGCTGGCGGTCTCCTCCATTATGTCTGCAATGGTCATTTCAGGCTCAAGGTTGGCCATCAATGCCACATCTCCGAATTGAAGGTCCAAATCCACCAACGCTATCCTTCCCTTGGTCTTTTTTGCCATGTCCACTGCAAGATTGAGGGCTATGGTTGTCTTGCCCACTCCACCCTTTGTGCTGAAAATACCTATTATTCGACCGTCCTTTTTATCTTTTCTTTCGTCGATTGGCTTGGGAATTTCAAATTTGACGCTCTTTTTGTATGTCAGCCGTATTGTGCTTATCAGCCTGTTGATGTCGAGAGGCAAGGTTATATAATCCTTTGCCCCGCTTACCATGGCCTTGCGTACCTGTTCGGCACCAATTTCCCTGGCCATTATTATGACCGATGTGTTTCTGCATTCTTCCGATATTTTTTCGCAAGCCTCGTATCCGTCCATTTGCTGCATTTCCGAATATATTAGCACTATGTCCGGCGTAAGCCTTTTGGACAATTCGACTGCCGCGGGTCCTGTATCCGCCTCTCCAACCACTTCAATTACCTTTTCAGTCATAAGATACCGCTTTATGAGTTCGCGTGTGTCCCTTCTGTTCTCCGCTATCAGAACACTGATTTTTTTACTCATTCAAACATCCCCCCTTATTTGGGAATCACTATCTTGCCCTTGTCGGTCACAAGATCATTCCTTACAACACCCGGAGTGAAGTATACGGAATCGTCTCCAAAAGGCCTGAGGGCCAATTTTATGCTTCCCATTTCCTCTCCCAGAACAAGCTTTTCACCCTCTTCGGCTGAAACCGCAACAGTCACTGCATAATTGTTGGGGATTTCCGTCCTCTCCTCTCCCTCTTCATTAAGTATTTCCTTGCTGACAGCAAGGACCTGTATGTCCTGGAGAAGCAGAATCGATGTTTCGGGCATGTAAAGCTTGGAACTTGCTGTTTCTATAGTCTTTTCGTACGCGGTGATATAAATGTCCACGTAATCGTTTGGCCGTATCAAGTCTCCAACTCCGCTGAATTGGTCTGTATTTACCGAAATCGCCCGCTTTCCCGCCGGCACCATGAAAGCCAGCTCGTTTTCATCATTCCCTATCATTCGCTCCCGTGCAAATATTTCCCCTTCAAGTATCCGTTCCTTTGTTGTCATTCCTACTATTTCGTTCCTGTCCGTCAAGGCTGAAGCGGGAATGTAGGAATCCTCCCCGACATCCATCGATTCTATGTCCGCTCCGCTTATTTTGCTCCCGGGCATCAAGGTCTTCTTGGCCACAAGAATAGTCTTTTCATTCTTTACCGAATCCGTAGTCTTCATGTCACCCAGAAACTGATATGTCAAATAGGCTGCCGCAATTGCAAAGAAAAGAGCCGCCAGCAATATTTTCTTTTTCGCTTTCATTTTCGTCCCCTCCTCATTGCATCAGCTTCAGTCCGTAAGCTCCATAATCGTTGACTGTGTCGTCTATGTCCCCGCTTGCCACATATTTCATGAACCTGCCCACAACTACCGCAGCTCCGTCCTCGGTCCTGGTGTCCTCGACAAAGAATACGGCAAAGCCGCTCACCTCTATCTGGTCACGCCCAAGGGCATCAAAAGAATCCACAACGGGTATGGTCCAAAGCCGTATTGAATCCTTCGTGAAGCTTTCAAAAGTGCAGTTGTCGTTTCCGAGAATATAGTTTATTCCATCGACAGTCGGACCGCTCATGTTTCCAGGCTCAGTGTCTATGAGATCGCCAACTGATATTTTTCCGCTGTACCCGAACTTGACATTGTCCTTGAAGCTGTCTGCACCTCTAAGGCCAAGAGCAACAGCCCCATAGTTCCCTGTCTCTCCGTCGCCGGCACCTTCCTTGAGAGTCACGCTTTCCCCGTAGCTGAATTCATTCCATTCAACAGCAAAAGGCCGCAAACCGTCGTATACGGATCCGGCTGTTCCAAGCTTTACGTAGGCGCTTTGGCTGACCTCCTTGCTTGAAAGCCCGAAAATCCCCGCAAATCTGTAATTGACCGTTTGATCTGCGGTAACCC
This sequence comes from uncultured Peptostreptococcaceae bacterium, assembly GCA_964512505.1. Taxonomy (GTDB): domain Bacteria; phylum Bacillota; class Clostridia; order Peptostreptococcales; family BM714; genus BM714. Next base: position 7,969 of record CAZEHH010000009.1, on the reverse strand, counting down.
GTATTCCGCATGCGTCCTCGTCTATGTCAACCAAAATCCTTCCCGGCACCGCTCCGTTTGCCTCAGCGTATTCAATGGCTATGTTTCTTGCCGCATCCGGATACATGGGCAGTTCCTGCCCGCCGGCCAACACTGCAGCATCGACCGCATTCAAAAGCCTGTGCTTTTCGACCATTACCGACCCGACATCTATGACAAGAGCCGATATTCCAATAATTGCTGAAAGGGCTATTGCCGTCATTACCATTATGTTCCCCTTTTGATCAAGGCTTTTTTTCAAGCGAATCACCTCTCCGTCCTTACTCCATCCTCATGGATGTCGTTATTTCGATGTGGTGCGGATTGTCCATAAGCGCGCTTATAACGGGTGTTACCAGGTCTATGTCGTATGATACTGTAACAAGTACGGTTCCGCCTCTGGTTCTTGACGCTTCTTCCGGAGTGATGGAAATTCCGACCCTTTCAATGTCCAAACCCGAAAATGAATCCTCGACACATTGGACAGCCTGCAGGGTGCTTCCTCCAAGAGCCGTGTTTCTGGCACCTTCCCTGGCCGCATTGTTTACAACAAGATAAGCGTTCATTACTCTTCCGAATTCGAAGATTCCCATGAAAAGCAGAAGAAGAATCGGAAGAATCAAAGCCATTTCGACCATGGCCTGCCCTTTTTGGTTTTTAAGTTTTCCGATCATTCTTCTCCCCTCCATCAAGGATATAAAGGGGACTCCCCGCATCAGGTCGCCCCCTTTCACTTCTATATCGCCGTTGCGATAGTTCCCATTATCGAGTCGAGCCATGTCCCAATGCCCTGCATGCTTAACATTGCAACCAGGCTGATGCTGGTTATCGTCAATACATACTCGACCATGCCCTGCCCTTTTTGGTTTTTGATGCAAGATTCAAGTATTTCTTTTGCCGATTTCATTTCTCCTCACCTACGCAATTGCTGCCGTTATTTCGTTAAACAAGGTATCCAGTCCAGGGCCGAGAAGGTTTATTCCAACCATTGCGATCAAAGCTATTCCGCCGATTATCAGTGCGTATTCAACCATTCCCTGTCCTTCTTCATTCCTTACAAATCCAACCATTTGTGCCAAGTATGCAAACATTTTTTTCCTCCTTTGAATTATCCCGATGATAAAGTCTTCTTTCGAAGGCTTAATGATACTTCGGCGGCTCGGCTGCCACGGGAATTTCCCAAGGCCCGTCACTTTGCGTCCTTTCCTTTCGAAAAGTTTGCCTTTATCGGTATTCCGAAATACTCTCAAGCGGAAATCGCTTCATCATCATTATTTGCCGTCAGTCGATTATTTCCACAATTCCATAATTTGCGTGATACAGAATGGTCAAGCCCAGATTCTCTGTTATGAATCTCAGGGGCACCATTGCCCGCCCATTTAGTATCAATGCCGGCACGTCAATTTCACTTGTCCTTCCATTGACGCTCACCCTTTTACCGCCGACCCAGATGAGAATTTCTTTTTTGTCTTTTTTGACTGTAACTTTTCTTTCAACGGGATCCCAAAGGACCGAGGCTTCGAATGCCTCCGCAATGGTCCTTACCGGAACCATTGTCCGTCCGTCCTTTATCACGGGAGGTGTGTCGAACTTGAAATTCATCGACTCGTTCAGTATGCATTCGACCCCCAGCGGAAAGACATTCTCATAATTGGCGGTTATCGATTCCGCCTTTTCCTTGAGCAAGGACATTTCCTCTGCGGAATACAACTCCTTAGCCTGCTTGCTTCTTTCAACAAGATTGTCCCCATCGCAAAACCCGGGATTCCCGATTCCATTGAAAAAGAGTATTATAGTCATTAAGAACAAAGCGATAGGCTTCTTTATAGGCATTCACCCCCTCAATAAAACAAACCCGTATCGCATACGATACGGGTCTTTCAACCTTTTCCACCAAAAAACCAGTTTGAGCATTTTCGGTGACCCAGCCACCATTGGTTTCACCCTTTAGGTCTGTGGTTTTGCGTCCCGGCCTTTCAACCGGTTTGCCATTATCGATATGCTTAAAAATTTGTCTTATTCCGTTTGAATATAGAATACGAATTCAATTTATTTTTGGGGCACATTTCAAGTTATTTATGATATGTTTTTAAAGCAATTGCATATCACTCATATTGAAATGCTACAATTTTCACTTTCTTGCCGCCTTCGTTTCCTTCTTTTTCAAGCTTGTTTTCGTTTTTTCTTTCTCCGCTGCTGTTTTCGGCCGGCTCAGCGCATTTTTCATTTTTGCCGGATTCTTTTTCCTTGCTTGCTTGATTCTTCGGCGGACTTTCAATGTCCGCATTTGAAGACGGACTGTTTTTTTCATTGTTGGCGACTTTTACCTTTTCCTGTTTTTCAGGTTGGCAGGATGCATCTTCCTTGCCTGCTTTCGCCGAATCTTCTTTATTTGCATTAGTTCCCTTTCCTCCGCCAGTGTCTGATTGGGCCTTCTCTTCATTTGAAACATTCAACGGGCTGGCAAAATCGTCATTCCTGGCGACTCTTTCCTTTTCCTGTTTTTCCTGTCCGCTTGATTGATCTTCCTTGGCGGCTTTCATCGTTTCTTCTTTATTGGAATCGACTCCTTTTCCGCCTTTTGAATTTCTGTCCGACTTTTCTTCATTCCGGTCATTGGGCGTTTCGACAAGAGCATATTCTCTTTCCGCCTTTTCATTTTCAGCGTTCAAAATTTCCTCTACATCCTCTTCAAACTGCATATCTTCTTTTTCTCTATTTCCATTTCCACCAGATGCCATTTTAGGATTCGGTCCTTTTGATGCGATTTCTTCTCCCGAAGCCTTTTCGTTTTCGGCTTCCGCCATGATAGGGATTTCTTCGTTTTGATCAATTTTTTCATTCTGCGCTTTTTCAGGTTCCTTGGTCGCATTGTCCGGCTGATGCTGCATTTCAATTTCTTCATCTTTTCCGAGGTTTTTGAAAACATGCACTTTTTCTTCGTCTATCATGCTGTTTTCAATTATTTCAGAAGCCTTCATCCCATTGATTTCTTCAATGCCGCAGCAAGAACCGTTTTCGCTGATTTCATATACTTTGTATTTGCCCAAGCTGGTCTCCATGCTCCTGCTTTCTTCATAATCGTCCCTGTCGACTTCAAGAACAAAGACTTCTAATTGCTTTTGGGCTATCATTGGCTCTTCAAAAATTTTACCGGCTATTTGTTCGGCATAACCCGCCTTGCCGGATTTCAAATCCACTGCGGATACTATAACCTTCGAATCGCCTTTCAAATAATGGGTTCTTTCCGCCTCTTCAAGTGTCCTGTTGATAGCTTTCTCGATGCTCAAGCCCTCCAAACCACAATCCACAATTTGAAGGCCGTCTTCATTCATTGCTTCCGCCCGAATGACAAAATCATCCTTGTCGAGGTAATATTGAATGCTTGGATTAATATCCATGCTGACCACCGCATACACATTTTGAGACGGCAAGTTCTCAAATCCGAATGCCATCGCGATTGCAAAAATTACCATTGCCGCAGAAAGCAAACATCTATAGACTTTCTTGCATCCTGCCTGTTTCCCCTCATAAATATCTTCCCGGGTATATATGATTCTGTCACCCTCTGAAAGAGAACCTTTCTTTACAACCTTTTCATATATTCCCTCATCGCTCAATACAATACCGTAATTTTTTTTGACTTCAATTACGATTCCCTTACTTATCAATAAGCTCCCCTCCATCCTCGTCAAATTCAGGCAATTGATTCCTGATATCCGGCCAGTCATTTATTAATATAAGCACTGCCGCCGTTATGAATCCATTGCTTCTGCGAATCGACTTTTGGCTTATTTGCATCTCTTTTCTTATATGGGTGAACGGCAATTTTTTTTTCGATAAAAATTCGTTTTTCAAAATTGGGTTCGAACTGACCATTTTTGCGATACGAAAAGCGTTTAACCTCGTGTCATTGTGCTTGGGCGACTCCTCCAGCAATTGTTCCAATGTTATGTTGAATTGACCCAATTTCAATTTGAATTCTTTCAATTGCTCTTTTATGTCTATTTCGGAAGTAAAATCCCCGGAACTGAATGCCCCTTCCAAGACATTCCCTTTATCGGTTTCGAACGAGGATAGCGGCAAAGCCCTGTTGCGGCTTTCCTTTTTCCTGTAGTCCTTTATTCTGCTTGAAATGACCAAATCGGCATATGAAATAAAATTTCCTTTGTCAGCTTCATATCTTTGCAAGGCTTCGTCAAAAGCTTTTAGTCCTATTGAAAATTCATCGCTTTCCGTCGAATTGAGATAAGCGTCAATACATTTTGATACGCTTTTTACAATAAATGGGATATAATCGCGTATAAAGGCCTCTTTTTCCTGATTGTTTCCATTTTTTATCGATTTTATTCTTCTTTCAAGAACTTGAGCGCCCTTACTTCCAGTTCTTTTCGCCACTATTATATTCCCCCATTGTATAAAGGATACGTCTTGTCCGCTTATTTTGAGTAACAATCACATCAAAAACTTAAATTTCCGTTCATTTTTTCCTGCGTCCATATCCGAAGATCCTCAAATAAATATATACCGCAAAAAAAGTTGCCGCCGCAAGCCCTATGAATGTCTGCATTGTTTCCCTCCAATATCATTTTTTAATCAGTTTAATCATTTCTTTCGTTATTATTGACGCCATGACCTTGTTGCCTTCGACATTAAGGTGCAATCCATCCGAATATAAAGCACTGCCTGCATCAGGATGTTTTTCCTTGAAATGCCCGTAAAAGTCTATGTATGCGATTCCGAATATTTCCGCATACAATCCGACCCATTCCCTGTATTCCAGAAGTTTTTTGCGAACCGTGCCGAAATCTGTGAACCTCAACCATTCTTTCCTGACCATTTGGTCCAATATGTCGACTTCAATTCCTATGACAGGCAGTATGCCCCGGGCAAGCGACTGGTATGCCATTGATGAAATATTTGCCTTTACTCTGCTTGCGGGTTCGCCCACAATGAAATCATTGGCTCCTCCCATCAGTATGGCCGCCTTGGGGTTTTCCTTTAAAACATCTTCATTGAAACGCGAAAGCATTCCTCCCGTCGTGTCCCCGTTGACCCCTTTGTTTACATATTCATTCCCTGTCTGTTCGGATGCGACACTTGTCCAAACATCCCTGCGCCTGACCCCGTATCCATATGTCAAACTGTCTCCCAAACATACAATCTTCATGAGTCCCCCCGTTTCCGCCTTTTTTATTTATTATATATTACGCAGAATAAAAAAGGAATCCATCGAAACATATGGATTCCTTCTGTTTTTTTATGCCAATTCTTCTATATCGTTTTCCAGATTTCCTATATCGGTGAAAATGGCAGTCAGTTTATCCGCATCCACTTCCGAATCCGTTTTATGCGCTTCATAAACCAAATCTCCTATTTCCCTCTTCTTTGCCTTGATTTCGGATTCAAGCTGAGCCTTGTTGATTTTCATTTTTCCCGTCTCTACCAACTCTGCCGATTTTGCTCCTATTGTTGAAGCAGTCTCCTTGGTGGTGCTTTTTATCTTATCCAGCAAACTCATGATTTTCCCTCCTGTATTATTTGTCTTGCCTTTAACAAATACCCTTCATTAATAAAATTATTCATTCCCAATGCACTTGCGCACAGATAGTTTTCTATTTTCTCGACTTATCAATAGCGGAAATAATGACATCATTTATGAATCGGATATTCCTTTCCTTGTCGTCTGGAAAATCCCTTATGCATGAAATTATCGACAATGATATAAGTCTGGCAACCCTTTTGAAGGATTCATCGTCCATGTTTTTCGACTCGTCCTTCATTATTTCTTTCATCAGCATTTCAATGCGGAGTTGGATTTCTTCCCAAACCCCATTCATGCTTACCAAAAAAGCCATTGCCTCGAGGTCGATTCCTCCAATCTTCATATTCATCTGCTCTTCGAAATGGTCATAAATGTTCTTTATGAAAAGCATTGATTTCAATCGGGGATTTACACCCGACTTCATTATTTCATCGGTTTTTTTGAATACGCGTTTCCAATATTCTTTTGAAATATCGCAAAAAAGCATTTTCTTGCTTGGCCAATAATTGTAAAGCGTTCCCACAGCAACTCCCGAATATTTTGCAATTTCCTTCATGTCGGATTTGACGTAGCCGTTTTCACGAAAAATGATTTCAGCCGAGTCCAATATTCGCGATTTCGCATTCTTTATTTTTTTAGGCATTCAACCAACCCTCTTATGATTTTTAATTAATGAATCCGGTTCATTCAATCTTTCCGTTTCATTATACCAAATCCTGCTGCGAATTCCACTTATGACAGAAATTTTCATATCAAATCGCCTCAAGCAGAAGGCATTTTTTGCCGATGGACTAAATATGGCCGAATGTCTTTGACTAGTATTTGCAAAAAAGTTATCATGTAAATTGAATACGCTTCTTAGTATGAAAAGAAAGGATTTCCATCCATGCGACTAGTTCCCATAAGCTGTATAAAAGAAAACACCCTTTTGGCTAAGACAATATATGACATCGACGGAAGAACACTTCTTAAGAGAGGCGTTCCCCTTAACCAAAAACTTATTTTAAAAATAAGGAAATACGGAATTAAATCCCTTTATATAGACGACGACTACAGCCATATCGAAATCAAGGAAATCATCAAACCGGAAATCAAGCGCCGGGCATTAAAAGCAATCAAGTCGACTTTCGACACACTTAAAAAGCAACGCGAACATTTCGACAAAAACGGAACGGACAATGTTTCGCTGCTTGCAAAAATTGCCAAGGATATAGTAAACGACCTGCTATCCCAAAATCAAATATTCGTAAATATGGTAGACATTAAAACCATGGACAACTACACTTATGAGCACTCCCTTAGCGTTGCGATACTTTCTCTCATTCTTGGTGTTGAAGTGGGCCTTGGCAGGGATGAGCTCTGCGATTTGTGCATAGGCGCAATGCTTCACGATGTTGGAAAGATTTTCGTCCCCCTCGAAATCCTGAACAAGCCCTCTACGCTTACACAACATGAATATGAAATAATAAGAAACCATACCGTATGCGGTTACGATTACCTCTATAATGACAATGCCGTCAAATCGTCTTCGAGGCTAATCGCCCTTCAACACCACGAAGCATGTGACGGCACCGGATACCCGAACGGACTCTTTCCCCCGCAAATCCATAAATTTTCAAAAATTGTTGCAATCGCGGACATATATGACGCAATGACTTCGGACAGGCCCTATCGTCCGGGGATTCAACCTCATGAAGTAATAGAGTACATAATGGGAAATGCCGGAGGAAGATTCGACTACGACATGGTTGTTTCATTCGTCAGAAAAATCATCCCTTATCCTGTTGGAACGCTTGTCGAACTGAGCACAGGCCATTACGCATCAGTTGAAGAAATAAATGTCAACTACCCCTTGCGTCCAATTATATGCATAAAAGATCCTTCGGATGAAACCATCGACGGCAAGATAATCGATCTTCTGGAAATAACAAACATAGTGATTCGCAGAATCCAATATGATATGCCCGGCTCAAATCAAGGAAACCTTTATAGGCTTTCGCAATAATAGTCACAATATGTCTTTTCCTCTCTCGTAAAAATCCATTTCGTTTTCTTCTTCATAGTCGACATATACGACCTTTATCTTTTCGAGATGCTTTGCCATCTTTTCAATCAATTCATTTGCCTGTCCGCCCTTTCTCCTCCTGGCGACAGTCACTGCATGAGAAGACAATGCTGTGAGTTCCTTGAAGCCGAAGGTGTTTGCAGTTTCCCTTATCATCTTCAGTATGTCGATTGCCCCTTCAAAGTCTCCAATTTCAATGAGTCCTCTGATGTCGGCAACATCTTTTTTTCTGTCGTTTATGAATTGCGGAATGAATTCGGCAAGATTCTGGTCTATATATGCAATTTCTTTCATGTCGGCACCTCCTTTGTCCTTTTTCTGACTTATACCCACAAAACAAA
>CAZEHH010000008.1:0-27647 GCA_964512505.1 uncultured Peptostreptococcaceae bacterium | reverse complement strand
CCAAGTCTATTTCCTCTTGGGAGATTATTTCCTCCCTGACCAGATATTCGTACATTCTTTCGATGAAGTCGTCGTCCCTTTCGTCCGGAACATAGTAGCCCATTGTATGGACTAACAGCAGCATGAAATCCTTTTGGGAAATCAGTTGGTCGGGCTTGAAATACTCCCCTTGAAGATATATTCCGTTTTCGGCAAGTGTTTCCACTTCCTCTTTCGAATAATGCCCTTCAAGGTCGCTGTATTTTGTAGTCACGGGCTCCTTGTAGGGGCTTCCGTCATTACTCAAGAGATCAAGTGTCTCGGCCTCCAAAATCGCCGGTTTTCCCGCTTTAAGGCCGTATGCCAGAAGGGCGTCTGTCCCGCCTTCGCCTTCCATGAAGCTCATCTTCATTTGCAATTCGTCCATTTGAGAAACATAGACCAGCTCGAGTCCGACTTTTTCATAAAGCGCTTGGTAAGCCGAATCGATTGGAGCGGCTTTGTCGGCGGACGGAAATTCCACATGGAAATGAGAGAGGCTGTAGTTTTGGATTTGTCCGCCCACTGCGTCGAATCCTACCGAAATCCTGTTTGAGCGGAAGGGCACTCCGTCAATTTTCCTGGTGAAATTGAAGCTGTAGTTTCTTTCATCCCTTTCGCTTTCCACCTTCTCCAATATGACCGCGTCATTCGCGTCTTCGTAGACATACTCTTCCATTCTTTCCGGTGCGAATTTCTCGAGGAAGGTCTCGACCGCTTGGAGGGATTCCTCTCTGCTGTAGGCTATTTCCCCGTCTGCATCCCGGCCGTTGGCCGAGTTCCAGAAGCTCAGTATTTCACCGCTTTGGGCGTCGACTGATCCGTATCCGTTATCTATGATTGGATTTTCGTCCTTTTCCACCGACCTTCTGAATGAAAAACTCCATTGCAGCCTGTCTTGTTGGGGCCAAACCTGCTCCAGCCTCGACGAAACCAGCTCGAAGCCGTCATCAAAGCCCGTTTCGTCCCATTTCCTCAGTATCTCCTCGGCTTCTTGGGAGTCTATAAGATCCGCCATTTCCTCAATGGCCCTCAGTTCTTCAGGCGTCAGGGAGTCCATCGCTTTTGCTTCTTCCGCAAAACCCGAATAATAATATCCGGGAGAATTTATCTTTTCTCCGGTGAATGCATCTATCCATACACTGCCGCTTTCCTTGGGCTCATATACCAGGTAGGGCGCAATCTCTTCGCCATCGACCCTGTATTTGTATACAAGCTCGATTCCGATCTTTTCGGTGTAGGCTTCCTGCGCCGCTTCCATGCCTATTACGCCTTGGGGAGATGGAAATACGGTTTTGCTGTCCCAATTGCGTCTGTAGCTTTTGACCTCTCCGGTGTCCTTGTCGACTTCGATGCTTATGGTGTTGCCATAGAAGGGAATGCCACCGGACACCCTGTGGTATGAAAACCAATAGGTCCGGCTTGAAACGGATTCCTCCCTGCGACTGTCCTCCGCGATATTGCCGGTCAGGCCTTGCTCGAGGCCTTCCATGAAAGCTTGGGCTTTCAGAGCGGCTTCGCCGCGCGAGTAGACGGGCAGCTTGCTTCCCTCATTCTTGGAAGGCTTGTACTTCCTGTATGAAAGGACCATGCCGTCCGAATCGACCGAAACCCTTATGTTTCCGTCGTTTGCATCGGTCGACCTCCATGCCATGTTCCATACTTTCCTGCCTCCAGCCTCCTGAACATCGTAGCTGAACTGACTGTAGGCTTCCGATATGGAAAAATGCTCCTTTGCTGTCTTTATTGCCGTCTCAAGCTCCTCGGGGCTGTCTGCGAAAGCCGACAGCGGCGCAAAGGCCAATACGATCATGGAAACAAGAACCGCCCATGAAATGATCTTTTTCATTAAGCTCACCTCTCCTTCTTTTTTTCCATTAGACTCATTTTGTTTGACAAAGTTTCATTTATCCCATATTTTCCATGTTCAATATCCCTCCGGATTTCCCCTCTGCCAGCGCCAGGAGTCCCGGCACATGTCCTCGAGGCTCTTTTCCGCCTTCCATGAAAGGTCGGCCATTGCCTTGGATGGATCCGCGAAGCACTCCGCAACATCTCCGCTTCTCCGCCCTGCCATTTCATAGGGTATTTTTTTTCCTGTCGATTTCTCGAAGGCGCGGACAACTTCGAGCACGCTGAAGCCTTTTCCCGTACCGAGATTGTAGACGAAAATGCCCTCTTGGCGCCTGAGTTTTTCGAGCGCCCCCAAATGGCCCTCCGCAAGGTCCAGAACGTGTATGTAGTCCCTTACGCCGGTTCCGTCATGCGTGTCGTAGTCGTTTCCGAAAACCGTCAGCTTTCGCCTTTTGCCTGCCGCAACCTGGGTTATGTAGGGCATGAGGTTGTTGGGTATTCCTTTGGGGTTTTCTCCAATCAAGCCGCTTTCATGCGCCCCTATGGGATTGAAGTATCTGAGTATGGAAACGCGCCAAGAGCCGTCGGCATCACGGACGTCCCGCAGAATCTCTTCTATCATTCGTTTTGTCGCCCCGTATGGATTATTTGTTGAAAGGGGCATTTCCTCCGTCAGGGGAGGTTCGTTTCCCGCCCCGTATACGGTTGCCGACGAGCTGAACACAATAGTCCTGACTCCATGTTCCTCCATTGCCTCGAGCAGGGAAACTGTTCCAGACACATTGTTGCGGTAGTACTTCAAGGGATTCTCAACCGATTCCCCAACCGCCTTCATCCCCGCGAAGTGGATGACGGACTCTATTTCATTTTCCGAAAAAACTCTGTCGAGAAGGACCCGGTTGAGAATGTCCCCTTCATAAAACCCGACTTCTTTTCCAGTTATGGCTTTTATGCGTTTGAAGACCTCGGCTTTGCTGTTTGAAAAGTTGTCTATGACGACGACTTTTTCGCCGGCCTCCAAAAGCTTGACAACCGTATGGCTGCCTATGTATCCCGCGCCTCCTGTCACCAGAATGCTCATATCAATGCCCTCCCTGCAGATTCTCTTTGTATTATAGTCCTTATTTCAATATGGGGCGCCCCCACTCCTTCAAGGGCAGTAAATTTGCAAAAAAAAGCCCCTTTATCAGGGGCCTTTGAGACTGAAGAAAAAGACATAAATCAAAGCTTGAGACCTCTGACTTCCAGTCTCTTTATCCACAGGAATTTTTCGACATATATCACTACCCCGCCTTTTTTGGCGGTCGCGCTTTTGTTCATGTGAACCTTTATACCGTCGACGTCGTGGGTTTCAAATTTGAAGGGGTCTGTCGGCTTTGCCATTACAACGAACGGCATGGGTGCCGATGCTCAGCCCCCGCACTTTTGTATGTCAACCACCAAATCCTCGGCGCCTTTTGACTTTATAAGGTTCATTGCTTTTTCATCTATTGAAATCTTCATTTCCATCACATCCTTTCAATTTCTATTATACCCGCTATGGGTATTAATAATCTTTATTATATCAATGTTTAATATATATTTCCACGGGTATACATAAATTAAGCAACATTGATGTTTCTCAATCAACCGACGATACTATTCCGAAGGGACTGAGACCACCAAAACACTGTGAATTTGATTTGGAAGGAAGATCGGAAATCATATTAACTACCAAATGAAAAACCGCACCTCTTTACGAGGATGCGGTTTTTTTGTTGTTTATGAAAAAATATTCCAAAACACTTTTACGACAAACATGAAAATTCCCATGAAAAAACTTATAAAAGCCATGAGGCCTACATATGAAACCCATTTGGGAACGATGCCCTGGCGGCCTTTTCTGCCCCAAATCTGGTCGTTCCTGTTCTTCTTTATCTTCTTGCCTTCGATTGCGGCTTTCCTGGTATAGTACTTTATGAGATAGTAATTGACCAGAAACAAGAATATCGCCGCCGCGAAAAACAAAAGCGCAACTCTGACTATGATGCTCATTTATGATCCCTCTTTCTCCCGAAATAAAGGTAATAGGATACTTCCCTTCCCTTGAAATCCTCTGTGAGCTCCTCGACTTGGACCTCGTCGAAAACGCTGTTCATGCTTTGTTCGAGTCGCCTGTCCCTGTCGCAAGACCATATGACGCATACTCCGCCTTCGTTCAATACACCCTCGACCACTCCCATGAATCTGCTGGTGTAGACTTTTTCGTTGCCTTCGTTGACAAGGAGCATTGGACCGTTGTCTATGTCTATGCTTACTATGTCGTAGGATTCGGTTGAATTCATTGCGTAAACATAAAAATCCTCAATGTGAAGGGACGCCCTTCCTTCGTCATAGCACGATTGTTCATATGTGTCGAAATATCTGCGGTTCCAGTCCACTATCACTTCTTCCATTTCAATTACGTCGATGGATTTGATTCTTTCGCATCTGCACGCCTCGGAAACGGTAAAGCCCATTCCCAAGCCGGCTATGAGTACCGACAGGGGTCCGTCCCCCCTCATCCTGTCAACAGCCCCTCTTATCAAAAATTCAGATGAGCCGCTGTTGTATGTGGCCATTATGAAGACTCCGTTGATTATTATTTCATAGTCTTCCGATTCGCCATTCGCGCACTTCCAAAGCTGAAGCTCCGAATGTTCGGTAAATATATTCTCAAGCAATTCTCTTTTCTCGAAAACCATCCGTTTCACCACTCTTTTCTGTCTTTCATAAGATATTCGACAGATTTCGCGGCAATCCTCTTTGCAATTGAATCCTTAGCCTATATTTATGAAAAGCGGATCCTTGTCCATCTCCTTCAAGAACTTAAGGAAGTCCTTGTAGGTCACCGTAAGGGTTTCCGTATTGGCGTTGGGGTGGAAATTCACTTTTTCACTTCTTTTCAGCGTGTTGTCCACGACGACCTCGACCTTGTTGTCTGTGTCGTTTATCAGGTTGAAAGGCGATACGGCTCCGCTTTCAACACCCATATACTTCATGAGCCTCTTGTCCGACCCGAAGCTCAGGCCTTTTTCGCCAAGCTTTGTCTTGAGGGTTCCAAGGTCGGCCCTTTTGGTGTGCTCAAGCACTACAAGGTACTGCCTGTTGCCCTTTGCGTTCCTCAAAAAGAGGTTTTTGCACTGAGCGCCTTCCATTCCTTCGGAATATTTTGCGGCTTCCTCGCTTGTGAAGACGGCAGGATGCTCGTGTTTTTCATAAGCGATTCCAAGCTCTTCAAGTTTTTCATATACCTTTTGTTTTCTTTCTTCCAGCATTTCTATCTTCCTTTCCGCATCTTTTTTTTGTGTCTATCTTTGCAAGAAGTCTTCCCTTTGAGGCGAAAAAACGTCAAGCACCGTACCTGCCTTTATGCATACGCAGCCATGCTCCTCTTGAGACGCGGCGTAGAGGCTGTCCCCGGCCTTGAGCAGCCTTTTTTCGCCATTGAGCGAGAACTCGAACTCTCCGCTGACTATGTAGGCAATCTGCTCGTGCACGTGCTTGTGGTCCGGCGCAACGGCGCCCTCTTCAAATTTGTTTTCCACCGCCATCAGGCCTCCTCCGAAGCCCTTTATAGTGGAGTGTATACCCTCTTTCAAGTCGAATTTTTTACCCTCTTCATTCATTACAAACATTCATCTTCCCCCTTTGTCGGCTTTTGTATTGTCTATTATCTCCTGCGAGAGCCCGAACTTCTCATCCTTCATGGTGCATCCCAAAGGTTCTATATGAACCATTATATCGTAAACTTCCTCGATTGCGTCATGAATCTTCCTTTCAAGCTCGTGGGCTATCAGGTGCGCTTCCTTCACCTTCAGTTCACCGTCCACCTCTATGTCCATGTCTATGTAGAGAAGGTCGCCGAACTTTCTCACCCTGGTCCTGTGGGGATGGTGGGCCCCCTCTACGCTCGAAACTATCTCAAACAGCGTGTCGTATATGGACAAGTCCTTGGTCTCTTCCATGACTTCGGAGCTGGTTTCAAGAAATATGGAAAGCGCCGACTTCATTACCCATATGCTTATTCCGAAAGCGGTCAAGAGGTCCATTATTGGCATGTCCATTAAAAATGTGAACGCCAGCCCCAGCAGTACAGCCAAGGAAATCAATATGTCGTTCTGCATGTTCTTTGCTATTGCCTCTATCATTGCGCTTCCGGATTTCTTTGCCATGTGGTGCTGGACCCTCGACAATACGAGTTTTCCGGCCACGGATGCCAGTATCACGTAAACGGCGGCCACATCCGGCTTTTGAAGTGTTTCAATCCTCTGCAAGCGTGAAACCGTGCTTATCATGAACTGCGCCCCGGCAAAAAATATCATGAAAGACAAGAGCTTTGTGGCTACGGTCTCCGCCCTGCCGTATCCGTAGGGATGCTCGGGATCGGGCGGCCTTGCCATTATCCCGGCAGCGAACAAGGTTATGAGGGACATGACTATGTCGGTGGCGGAATCGATTCCATCACCTATTACCGCCATGCTTCCCGAAAGTATTCCTATGAGTATCTTTGCCGTTGAAAGCGCAAGATTCCCGGTGATTCCAATCCAGGATGCTGTTCTTATCTGCCTGTTCCTGTCCATTTAAAACCTCCGCCCGCACGGGCAATCATTTTTTCCTGCTCGCCCTGTATCTCAAAATGTGCATTATGTTCAGGACTACGGCAATCCAGAGAAATATCATCCTCAAGTAATTGCCTGTCTTGCTTGTGTCATAACCGAAAAACTGCATTCCCAGTCCCAAAACCAAAAATCCGATTCCATAGTACAGCAGTCTGAAGTCCGCCTGAGGCTTTTGCGCCTGCTTTTTGTTTATATTTCCTTTGTCTTTTTTCTTGCCCATGGCTTTCCTTTCCCTCCTCCTAAATTTCGAATTCCAGCAATTCTTTAAAGTCGCTTATCCTTCGTTGCGCTTGCGGATGGGCGCCTGAAGGGTCGTATAGAACCGTTTTGCATCCAAGAGCCTCCGGTTTTGCATAATCGTTGCCGTAATCGTCTCCAATGAAAACGATTCTTCCGTAGTCGACCCCAGCCAATTCTTTTGCCGCCCTGTATATGTTTTCGTGGGGCTTCTTCCATCCTATTTCACACGAATTGACCGTGAACTCGAAGTAGCCGAGCAAACCTGCGTTTTCAAGTATTGAGCGGACCCCGCTCCTTATCTTGAAATTTGAGACAACGCCCATGCGATGGTTTTTTGACAAAGCTTCAACGGCCTCCAAAACGGAATCGTTTGCGTAACACTTGCCGGAATATTTTTTCCAAAAAACCTGGTCCATGTTCTTCACGAGTTCATCAAGCCGGCTTCCATTCGCTTTGGCACTTAAAATCCTGGCATATCTTTCCTTCATTTCGTATTCCCGGAAACGCGGCAATTCCTTTTCGATCTCTACGCATGCCGCTCTGTAATCGGTGTAGAATTCATCAAAGCCCGTCCACAGGCTCTCCGCTTGGGACCCCTCGTAGGCCCACCTGGCATAGTCTTCGGGAAGCGGCAGGTCGGTCATGTCAATCAAGGTTTCCATGCAGTCAAACAATATCCATTTCTTCATGCGCTTCTCCTCCTGCCTGCTGTCTCCGGCAAACCACGGCCGGAACCGTCAGGCATTATTTCCATTCCAATTCCTGCATTATTCTTTCATTCTCTTCAATAAGCCTGTTTATTTCCGATGCCGCAATATCAGCCGATGAATCATTAATCCTGTAACCCCTGTCGAGCATCCATTCGTCCTCATTTGCCGGATTCCTTATCCACGGCTCGATTGAGACAACCTTGAGTGCATTGTCGAGCATTCTGGATGACTGGTGTATTTGTTTGGCCATTTCCGACACAGAGTCATCCAGTTCCATAGATTGCCCAGGGTATATTCCCGCAAAACGGTAAGTGAAGTTGGAAAGCTGCCTGGTTAGCTCCCTCAGGCTTTGACTCAGGTTCTCGGGAACCGTTTCTGCGTAGGTTTCACGGCTTAGCGCGTCAGAGCCCGCCTTCATCTTTCCGAGTGATTCGTGAAGCTTGTATATGTAGGCGGGGTTGTCCTTCTCGAATGCAAGTATCTGCAGATTGCTTCCATACACGTCCAATGCGTCCACATATCCCCATAGGATGTTTGAAAGGCACACATTCTCCATTTCAATTATGCCTTTTCTTTCATTCTGCATGTACGCTCCGCATGCGGCCATGCACAGAAGCGCCGTTATCATGCATGTCGCAACAATGCCCTTGGCCCTTTTGCTTGCCATCACAATTCAATCCCCCTTGCCGCATATTCGCCGCGCTCGAACCAGCTTCTGCAAAACTCCCTTTCGAAACGCAGGGTGTCTCCTATGTCAAAGTCCGTACGCGGACATATCACGGAGAGTCTTTTTCCATACGTCTTTTCTATTTCATGCGGAACAACAAAATCCATTTTGAAGACAATAAGGAACAGTCTGTCAACCGGATTTTCAAGAAACGGTTCCATGAAGCAGTTGTTCATTATTCCCCCGTCAAGCCTGCAGCCTTCGTAGATTCCTTTTTCAACATCCCTCTTGAACAATTCAAAGACTTTTTCGGAGTTGAATTTGCCGACGATCTTTTCCTTCGATTCTTTCCTTGCTCCGTGCCTGGGCAGCAGTGAGCTGTACTTTATATTCCTCAGCCTGCTTTCCTTGTCGAGAGATGCTATTTCGCTTCTCTGCTCGAAAATCTTGCTATCCTTTACCAACACATGATTCACATACGCCTTCTTTATTTCGCCGCCCTTGTCAGGAAGCCCTCTAAGTATTTTTATTATGGGCTCGTTGTCGATTACCCTGTCTATGTTGGCGTAGTCGTGGTCGAACTTGGGGATTTCGACATTGGTCCAGACTTCACGCAATTTCTCAACGTTTCCCGTAAGCATGAAGTAAAGGTTTACGGCTCCTATGGAAGTTCCGGACGCCATTTGAAACTTTACGCCCCTTTTATGCAGGCCATAAAGGGCACCCGCCTGGAAAGCCCCTTTAGCTCCTCCCCCTTGAAGAAAAACCCCTGTCATTGTTTCACCCTTTTCCATGATTTCTATTATTGTCTTTTCTCTCCTTCTAATGTACCATAATTGCCATCACCGTTGAAGATATAAAAAGGGTCCGGCTTAAAGCCGAACCCCCTTTTTAGTCCGTTTTTTCTTTTGCCCGTATCTTTTGCTTTCAGCCTTTTCTGCAAGCACCAGCTGTCTTTTTCACTTTCCTCTGTACTTTCAGCAGCAATTCTGACTCTTCTCCGCGACCTGCTCATGCATTTCGAAAAGATTTGTACTTCGTCAAAACCTGAAATTCACAAACTCGCTTTGCTTCAAACAAAGTGAATTTCTTTACGGTTTTATCTTATCCAAAACTTCGAGATGCTATGGATCGGTCGATGTCGTCGATCAGAATTACATGCCGAAACTTGGCGCTGCCAACTGCTCGCCGCACTTTTTCCCCATGTATGCGAACCAAAAAAGACACGTCCCTTTTTAGTTCTCTTTATCTTTTGCTTTTCAGCCTTTTCTGCAAGCTGCACACTGCAAGCTGCACACTGCAAGCTGCACACTGCAAGCTGCACTCTATCATTTGAGCCGGTGAACGAAGAGTCCGCTCCTGAGCTTTGGCTCGAACCATGTGGATTTTGGAGGCATTACCATTCCTGCGTCCGCAATTGAAAGCAAGTCGTCCATTGTGGTCGGGTACATGGAAAACGCGACAGCCATGTCTGTCTCCACACGGCGCTCGAGCTCCTTAAGGCCCCTTATTCCGCCAACGAATCCTATCCTCTGGTCTGTTCTGGGATTTCCTATTTCCAAAACCGGTTCAAGAAGGTTTTTCTGGAGGATGGAAACGTCCAATCGGTCAACGGGGTCGGTGTCGTCCCAGGTTCCCGGCTTGGCCCTCAATTTGTACCAGGCGCCGCCCAGGAACATTCCGAATGTCCTCTTTTCCATTGGCTTGTATGGCTCTTCCCCGCCATGCTTCTCGATTTCGAATTTTTCTCCTGCCTTTTCCATGAATTCGCCTATTTCCAAACCGTTCAGGTCTTTCACCACTCGGTTGTAGTCCATTATGAAGAGGTCCTCGTCCGGGAAGATCACCGAAAGGAAAAAGTTGAATTCCTCCTCTCCCGTGTAGTCCGGATTCGCCTCTCTGCGCTTCATGCCCACCTTGGCGCTTGAAGCGGTACGGTGGTGGCCGTCAGCTATATAGAGGTATTCGACGCCTTTGAAACTTTCTGTGATTTGGGATATTATATCTTCGCTGTCGATGACCCAGACAATGTGCGTGATGTCGTCTTCGCTGGTGAAATTGTACTCGGGCATGTGGAATTTTATCCAGTCGTTAATTATTCTGTTCAAGCCGTCGTTTTTTCTGTAGCTGAGGAAAATGGGCGCTGTGTTGGCATCCGTCCTGTCGAAATTGTTTATTCTGTCCAATTCCTTTTCAGGCCTTGTGAATTCATGCCTCTTGATTATTCCGCTCTCGTATTCGTCGATTGATGTGCATCCTACGATTCCTGTCTGAACTCTTCCGTTCATGATTTGCCTGTATATGTAAAGCCGCGGCTCCTGGTCCTGAACTATTGTCTTTTCATCTATGAACCTGTCGAGGTTTTCTCTCGCCTTGTCATAAACGCTGTCATGATGTATGTCTACGGAATCCTCCATGTCTATCTCTGAACGAACGATGTGAAGGAATGACCTGGGGTTGCCTTGGGCCATTTTTTTGGCTTCTTCCCTGTCCATGACATCGTATGGCAAAGACGCGACTACGCTTGCCAGTTCCTTCTTTGGCCTTATTCCCATGAATGGTCTTACTGTTGCCATAGCTACCTCCTTAAGTTGAAAAACTTGTCAATCACCAAAACCACTTCCTCCCCGACCCGCCTTTGGGCCTCCCATGTGTAGGCTCCTATATGCGGAGTGCACGATACTTTGGGGTGGCTCGCCAGTTCGATGTTGTAGTCCGGTTCGTTTTCATAAACATCAAGCGCCGCTCCTGCAATCCTTCCGGAATCGAGTGCGTCAAGAAGCGCTTTTTCGTCCACAACCCCTCCGCGGGATGTGTTGACCAGAAATGCGCCTTCCTTGATTTTTTCGAATTCGGCGCCTGCAATCAATGGTCCGTTTTTCTTGTCGAAAGGTATGTGTATGGAAATGAAATCGCTCTGCCTGAGCAAGTCGTCCATTTCGCGGTACATGCATCCCTTGGCATCTTCAAGCGGCCCTCTTCTGTTTGTGTACAGCACTTTCATTCCAATGGCTTTTGCCTTTTGGGCAAGCTCCCTCGATATTCGTCCGAAGCCTATCAGGCCCAGGGTTTTTCCGTAGAGCTCGACGCCCTTGTATTTCTTCTTGTTCCACTCGCCGCCCCTCATTGTCACGTTGGAAATCCCTATGTTCCTGGCAAGGGAGAACATGTGTCCAAGCGCAAGCTCGGCAACCGATCGGCTGCTTGCCATTGGGGTGTTGCGGACAGCTATTCCTTTTGCTTCGGCGTAGTCCACATCTATGCTGTCAAGACCGACTCCGCCTCTTACGATGAGTTTCAGACGCCCTCCGCCCAGAGCGCTGTCTATTGTTTCTTTCCTTACTTTTGTAGCGCTTCTGACGACGATTGCATCGACTGATTTGACCGCTTCTTTCAATTCTTCCTTTTCATAATGCTCGTTTATCACTTCGCAGCCGAACGATTCTATTTCTTCGAGCGCCGACTGGTCCATCCCGTCTGTTACAAGTATTCTCACCATGGCCGCAGCACCTACAATCCGAGAATATCTTCGATATTCTCAAGCAGCGCCGAAAGGTCTTCCATTGGAGTATCCGCCATGTGGGCGATTCTGAAAGTTTTTTCCTTGAGGTCTCCATAACCGTTTGATATCATGAAGCCCCGCTTTCCCAGTTCCTTGTTCAAATCCGCAACCGAAATTCCCCTTGTGTTCTTTACCGTGGTCAGCGAATTGGAAGCGTATCTTTCGTCGGCAAAAAGCTCGAAGTTCTTTTTGGCCCAGTTTCTAACAAGCTCGGCCATTTGCAGATGCCTCTCGTACCTGTTCTCGATCCCCTCTTCCATTATTCTGTCCAGCTGGTAATCCAGCGCGAACATGTGCGAAATGGACGGTGTCGAGGGATATTGATGGTCCTTTTTCTTTATGGTGTTGTAAAGCTTCAAAAGGTCAAAATAGAAGCCTCTGTTTTTCACTTCTTTTGCGGCATTTACAGCCTTTTCCGAAATCGAGCAGACAGCCATTCCTGCAGGAAGTCCCAGACATTTTTGGGTTGACGCTATGCATATGTCGACTCCCCACTTGTCCACCTCTATCTTGGCTCCTCCAAGGGAGCTTACTGTATCCATGCAAAATACAACGTCGGGATAGTTTTTTATCACTGCGGAAATCTCTTCCAGAGGATTCATTATTCCAGTGGATGTTTCGTTGTGGGTTATTGTAACCAGGTCGTACAATCCTGTGGACAGGGCTTCCTCAACCATTTCCGGAGTTGTCGGCTTGCCCCATTCGGATTCAAACAGGTCCGCGTCCACACCATTGGCAAGGGCTATTTCATGCCACCGTTTCCCGAATGCCCCCACCGAAAAAATGGCGGCCTTGTTTCTTGTGCACGACCTGACCGCTCCCTCCATCAGCCCTGTTCCGGAACTTGTGGAAAGCATGATCTGATTTTCTGTATACATTAGCTTCATCAATTTTTCGGAAATGTTTCGCTGCAACTCAGACGCCTCTTTGGTCCTGTGTCCTATCATAGGCGTCGCCATTTTTTCGAGAACATCCTCCCTGACATCTACCGGTCCGGGGATGAACAATTTTTTATGCATGCGTTTTCCTCCTCTTGTGTTTGAGATTAAAATTAATAGAAAAGTCCCTGCACTAAAATTTTATAATAAACGCTCCTTTAATACAATAAAAAGAAGCGTTTTCGTTTCTGTGACAAAGACATTTTTTTAAATTTGTTCTTTTTCGCCAAGAGGTGGGAATACTTGGGCTTTCGCCCTTTATGACGGTTATTGAAACGACCTCCGCCCTTTATGCTTTTTCGGGCGAAGGTCGCTTTATTGCATTAGTACGTTGCATCAGCAGTATGGTTGTCCGCAATCAGCGTACAGTGTTAAAGTCCAACCGATTCCGCCCACATTATTTCTTCCTTCTTTGTTATCTCTTCGATCACCGGCAGGGAAACCGGTCCGTCGACGTTCAAAACCATGAGGGCTTTTTCTCCCGGACTGTTTCGTCCGACCTGCATGGTGGCTATGTTGACCCCGAATTTGCCGAGTATTGTCCCTATTCTTCCTATTACGCCCGGAACGTCCATGTTTTGTATGAACATCATGTACTCTGTCGGGTTTACGTCAACCTCGTATCCGAGGATGTAGACTATTCTGCCTTCCTTTTTCGCCGACAGATTTCCGGCAATCTCGAAGGTGTCGCGGCCGTTCTTGACTTTTACGCTCATCAATTCCCTGTATTGGTGCTTTTCTGCGGAATCCTTCTTCTGCCTTACATGGATTCCCCTCTCCTCCGCAAGCTTCCTTGCGTTGACGTAATTGACGCCTTCCTTGACCACCGGCTCGAGCAGGCCCTTGAGGAAGGCCAATGTAACCAGGTCCACGTCCTGTCCTGCTATGTCTCCATAGTAGCTTACGGAAACGGATTCTGCCGGATCCCTGTCGAGCTGATAGTAAAGTTTGCCCATCTGCTCGGCAAGCTTTAGGTATGGCTTTACCATTTCAATGTTTTCACGGTTGAGAGCAGGCAAGTTGACCGCATTGGGAACGACTTCTCCCCTTAGGCCTCCAATAACCTGGCCGGCTATGGTTTCTCCCACATTCTGCTGGGCTTCATGAGTGCTCGCGCCCAGATGAGGCGTAACAACGATGTTGTCGAGTTCGAAGAGAGGGTTGTCGATTCCGGGCTCTTTTTCAAAGACGTCTATCCCGGCGCTCGCCACATGTCCGCTCTTCAAGGCATTTAAGAGTGCCTTTTCTTCGATTATTCCGCCCCTGGCGTCATTTACCAGCCTCACGCCCTTTTTCATCAAGGCAATTTCCTTTTCCCCGATCATGCCGATGGTTTCCTCGGTCTTTGGGGTGTGGACGGTTATGAAATCTGCAACCTTTATCAGATCTTCGATTTTTTCTTTCTTTTCGGCATGGTACTTTTCGAAACGCTCGTCGCTTATATAGGGATCGTATGCGACAATCTTCATCCCGAAAGCCCTCATCCTCTTTGCTACAAGCGAACCTATCCTGCCCAGCCCGATTATTCCGAGAGTCTTGCCGAACAGTTCTGTTCCCTTGAAAAGGTTCCTGTCCCATTTGCCGCTCTTAAGATGGGCTGTGGCCTGGGGAATGTTTCTCGACTGGGCAAGCATAAGCCCTATGGCAAGCTCCGCGGCCGACATGGTGTTGCTCTCGGGCGTATTTGCCACCAGCACGCCTTTCTTGGTTGCCTCTTCTATGTCTATGTTGTCTATTCCGTTTCCTGCGCGGCCGATTATCTTGAGCCTGCCGGCCTTTTCTATCAGCTCGCCGTCGACCTTTGTTTTGCTCCTTACCACAAGCGCATCGTAGAAAGGCATTCTCTCGAGAAGCTCTTTCCTGTCAAGTTTGAGCTCGACATCGAATTCCATTTCGGGGGCGGCTTCGAAGACGGCCAGACCTTCTTCGGATATTCTTTCAGCCACCAATATCTTAAATTTTTCCACTGTTCTCCTCCGTTTCTATGCGGCTCTTGCCTCCCATGTAAGGCCTTAGAGCTTCCGGAATCTCAACGCTTCCGTCTGCGTTCTGATAGTTTTCCAAAATAGCGGCGAAGGTTCTTCCTACTGCAAGTCCCGATCCGTTCAGGGTGTGTATATGGGAAACCTTTCCGTTTTCGTCCCTGTATCTTATGTTGGCCCTTCTCGCCTGGTAGTCCTCGAAATTGGAACACGAGGATATTTCGACATATCTGCCGTAGCTTGGCATCCATACTTCAATGTCGTAAGTGCATGCCGACGAAAATCCCAGGTCCCCTCCGCAAAGGCATACGACCCTGTAGGGTATTTCGAGGCGCCTCAGCACTTCTTCGGCGGCCGCCGTGAGTGTTTCCAACTCGTCGTAGGACCCTTCGGGTTTTACGAATTTCACCATTTCCACCTTGTTGAACTGGTGCTGCCTTATGAGCCCCCTGGTGTCCCTGCCTGCCGAGCCGGCTTCCTTCCTGAAGCAGGGGGTGTATGCGGTATGGTAAATGGGAAGGCTTTCTCCCGGGAGTATCTCCTGCATGTAAAGGTTTGTCACCGGAACTTCAGCCGTGGGAACAAGGAAAAAGTCCTTTGCCGGCACGTGGAACATGTCGTCCTCAAACTTGGGAAGCTGGCCTGTGCCCTTCATCGCATCCCTGTTGACCATGAAGGGAGGCAGTATCTCCACGAAACCGTGCTCTCCCGTATGAAGGTCGAGCATGAAATTGATTATTGCCCTCTCCAGCCTGGCTCCCGACCCTTTGTATACGCTGAATCTGGCGCCTGAAATCTTAGAAGCCCTTTCAAAATCCAATATGCCCAAGTCGGTGCCGACATCCCAATGGGCTTTTTCTTCGAAATCAAAAACCCTGGGGGTTCCCCATTTTCTGATTTCAATGTTTGCCCTGTCGTCATCTCCCACCGGGGTTTCCGGTCTGGGAGTGTTTGGTATGGTCAAAAGCATTTCTTCCATCTTGCCTTCGATTTCCTTGAGTTCTACATCCATTTCCTTTATTTTGCCGGATAGTATTTTAAGTTCCTTGAAAATTCCGGATGTGTCGCCACCCGCCTTCTTCAATTTGGGTATCTCGCGGGAAGCCGTGTTCTGCTTGTTTTTGAGGGTTTCAACCTCTCCGATTATTTCTCTTCTTCTTTCGTCCAATTCGACGACCTTGCCCAGTCCGTAATCGCCTTTTCCCCGGATCTCCAAAAGCCTTTTAACCTCATCGAAATCGTTTCTGATTCTTTTGATGTCCAACATGTCATTGCCTCCTTTTGAAATTAAAAAAACCTCCCGAATCCCCCTGAAGGGACGAGAAGTTTCCCGCGTTGCCACCCTGATTGACAGGCCGACGGCCTGTCCTCTTGAAGCAGAATAACGCCTGCCAGACGCATCGGCCTACTTGTTTTCAGCCGACGGGCTCCGGAACGGATTCCTGATGCTCTTTCGCCGGTTCACACCAACCACCGGCTCTCTTTGCTTTTAAGCATCCGTACTATTTCCTTCACAGCCATCTATTAACGTTTTATGAATTTTACCATATGTTTCGTTTATATGCAAGCGCTATAAGTCAAGCTCTCCTTTTTTGACGATATCCTTGACTTTTTCGACGGTTTCCTCTCCCCCGATGTAGAGAAGCAGGTCCCCCTCTTCGATAACAAAATCCGGACCGAGCGATATGTGGATGTCTCCGCTCCTGCTCACTCCTGCAACCGTCGCTCCCGTGCTTTGCCAGAAAGCCAGTTCCCTTAGAGACTTTCCTATTATTGCGCTGCCTGGTTCGACAATTATTTTATTGAAGTTCAATTCGTTTATTTTTTTTATTCGGGTGGTGTTCTCTATAAGATACTCAATGTCCTTTTGTATTCTGTTTTCAATATCGCTCTTTTGCTTCAGAAGCTTTTTGAGGTCGGTCTTGACCTCGGATATGCTCCCCTTTTCCTTGTATGTTCCCATGAAGGAGGACGCGTGCTCCCTCGACTTAATGAATATGCCGCTTTTTGGCATTATCTCCACTATTTTCATGTCTCTCAAAAGCTTGACCGATTTGCGGATTGTTTCAGGGGAAACATTGTATTCTGCGGCAAGCGTTGTCCGTCCGCTGATTTTTTGTCCTTCTGTCAATTCTCCTTCATATATGCGCTTTGCTATGTCAAGCGCTATTATCATATACCTCGGCAACATGTCGGATGTCATTTTTTTCTCCTTTTCCTGCAAGGCCCGTTTTCAAATGCGGTCCTTTATTATATTGAATAGTTTTCTCTCCGCATTCTCCATCAGTATTTCAACTTTGGCCTTCGGCATATTCAGCTTCCTTGCAATTTTTTCGCTTTCCGTCAATTTGTCTCTGTTGATTCCGTATCTGTAGGAGATCAGCTTCTTTTCCACTTCGGACAATTTCTTGTTTTCTCTTATCACGAGACGAATTTCTTCGATTATCCTTTTTTCGAGTTCTTTCTCAGTCTCCATTTTTTTGCGGCTGTTCATGATCTTTTCAATCCGATTCTTAAGCAGCCTTTTAAACATATCTATTGTTTCAGGATCTTCGGAAGATGAACACAAATCTACCCTTGTCTCGTCGAGCGTATCCCTGTTGAGCAAATCTCTTCCAGTCAACAGATTCATGAGGTGTCTGGCCGTGCCCTTGTTTCCGTCAACCAGACTCACATCCCCGTATATCTTGCTGATCGCCTCGTCAAGAAACACAAAATGGGTGCAGCCCAATACTATTGTCGAAACGCCTTTTTCTGCCAAATCACCAAGGCATCCGCGCAATTCTTCCTCGACTTCATCGCCTTCCAAAACCCCTCTTTCAACCAGATCGACAAGCCCTGGAGCAGGAAGTTTCTCTATTCGGCATTCTTCCGAAAAACATTCCATCAAATCATGGAATTTTTTTTCTTTCAAGGTCATCGGTGTCGCCATTACGAGAACGGCTCCCTGGGGACGGGAATCGACAGCCACTTTCAGGGCCGGCTCCATTCCCACTATTGGAATAGGGAATTTTTTTCTAAGGTCGGATATAGCCGCACTGGTTGCGGTATTGCACGCCACAACTATGGCTTTGACTTTTTTTTCCGAAAGATATTCGCATGCCTCGAAAGCCAAATCCCTTACTTCCTTTTTCGAGCGCACACCATATGGAGCGTTCATGGTGTCTCCGAAATATACGAAACTTTCATTCGGCATCCATTCCATCAGTTCCGCCAAAACGCTTATGCCTCCCATACCGGAGTCAAAAACTCCTATGGGCCTTTTTGTATTGTCCGTATTCATGCATTCACCTGCCCGCAAAGAATCTATTATGCATATTATTTTATTCCTTATCAGGAGAATAATCAAGAAAAACGGCAAGAAGCCAAGTCGCCGCATTCGGCGCCTTGACTTCTTGCCCTTATGTTTCTTTCAAGGCTACTGTTCCAAAGCCTCTTCGTTCTCGAGAAGCGGTTCCTCTTCCGGAACTATCCCGTTTATTTCGTTCAATCTGTACAATACATTTTCAAGCTGGTTCAAATACACTCCGTACATGCTCCAGTTTCCGCTTTGCTGTGCCTCCTGAGCCTTTTCAAAGAGCTCGGTCGCTCTTATTATGAGGTCGGAAGTTGTATCGCCCGCTTCCACTCCATCCTCGTCGGCTCCTCCATTGGAGGATCCGAAAATCTTTTCGAGCGACTCTTCAAGGGTCTGTTCCATAACAACCTGGTCCCCATAGGCAACTATTACACGTTTTACTTCGGGAATGCTGTTTTCCGTGTCGGCCTGGAGGTATATGGGTTCGACATAGAGGAGCGACTGGTTTATGGGTATGGTCAAAAGATTTCCACGTATTACATTTGAACCGACCTGGCCCCAAAGTGTGAACTGCTGCGAAATCTCGTCATCCTGGTCGATCCTGTTCTCTATTTGAATCGGACCGTAAATATTTTTGTTCTTGGGCAGCTTGTATATTATCAGCTTGCCGTAATCCTCGCCGTCGTTCCTGGCGACGAAAAGAGCAGTCATGTTCTGCTTTGTCTTCGGGTTGTAGGGAAGGGAGAGCACAAACTCCTCCTTTTCCTCTCCCGGAAGCTTCATGACAAGATATGTGCCTTTTATCTGCTGCTCTGTGGTTTCATACTTTTCGCTGGCGATGTCCCACTCGTCCTCCTTGTTGTAAAAGACGCGAGGGTCGTTCATGTGGTACATCCTGAAGACATCGGCCTGTATGTTGAAAAGGACCTGCGGATACCTGATGTGGGATTTCAATCCCTGGGGCATTTGGTCCATGTCTGTGAACAGGGTCGGGAATATCTTTCCAAGCGTTTGAACGATGGGATCTTCCTTGTCGGCGACATAGAACTTGACGGACCCGTTGTAGGCGTCGACTACAACCTTTACGGAATTCCTTATATAGTTGATTTTGTTTTCAGAGTAGGGCTCGGAATACGGATAGTTGGTGCTTACGGTATATCCGTCCACTATCCAATAGAGGCTTCCCTCGGAAATGACCATGTATGGATCTGTGTCGTACTCGATGTAGGGTGCAATCTTGCGGATTCTCTCAGCTATGTTTCGGTAGATTACAATCCTGCTTTCGGCAGTTATGTTTCCTGAAAGAAGCATCTTGAGGCTTTTTTGCTTGTATGCGAAAAGCAGCTTGTTTATGCCTCCAAGCTCTACTCCGGCATCGCCCTCGTACAGCGTTTCGGCATTTTCATTCCCCTCGGGATAGTCGAATTCCTTTTCGAGAGTGTTTACGATTATATAGTCGTCGGTCAGCTCCCCGAAATATATTTCCGGCCTGTCCACCCTCAATATGTCTATATCCGTTTCGGGAGGTATGTTCTTGACCATGAGCTCCGGAAGGCCTTCCGAAGTGACCACATTGACCGGGGATACCGCGACCCCGTATCCATGCGTATACTTGAGATGTTTGTTTATGAATGTGAGATTGTCGAATTTGTTCTGGTTCATTTCACGGCCGGATACGAACAATTGGGTGTATTTCCCTTCTATGTCGTACCTGTCCACGTCAACGTCGTTGAACTCGTAATACCTTCTGATTCCCTGCTTCTGGTTGTAAACAAGCTCGGCAGGCCTTGAATCGTTTATCCTTATGTTGCTTATGGTTTCGTCGTTTGCGGCTATGTCGCCTATTGTAAGATTCGTTTCAGCCTCGAAGGTTTTTTCTTCTATGTTGTCGAGATTGTATGCGGCCTGCGTATGCTTTATGTTATATTCGATGAATTCCGTTTCCTTTGAGATTTCATCCGGTGAAACGATATAGCTTTGGACTCCTGCCGAAGTCAAATTCCCCGCTATTGAAATGACCAGTATGATCACCGGACCCGTAAGCGCAAGCTTGAGGCTTTTCTTTTTGAACCCTGCAATTAGCATTACGGCCGCCAGGAATGATACGACCATCAGTATCCTGTACATCAAAAGTGTGACATTTATGTCCGTGTAGCTCGCTCCGTATACCACCCCTCTTGAAGAGTAGAGCAACTCATACGCCCTGAGGAAATAGCCCAGCCCTTGCACTACAAAGAATATTACGCCTATTACAAGCAATTGCCTTGCGGCTATGGAAAAAACCCTCTTCAGGTTTCCGGCATCTATCGTTCTCGGATCGAAGGGCCTTTCCGCATCACTTGTGTCAAACAGGGTCGGCCTCCGGATCGACATCATTATGAAATAGAAGGCCACCGTGAGGATTGCAAGCATGACAAGGAGCGTCGTCATCATCATGTAGACCTCGTTTATAAGAGGATACTTGAATATATAGAAAGATATGTCCCTTCCGAAGATCGGTTCCTGAAGATTGAAATTCGTTGAATTGAAGAATCTCAGTATGTCGAACCAAAGGTTGCCCGCGACCGAAGCACTGGAAACAAAGCTTACCAGAAGCGCCCCTCCGAGGGCTATCTGGTTGACTTTCTTCTCGCTTACCCCCGAATATACCGTGTTGACTTTTTTATAGTAATCCTTTTTTATGGTCATGAGGTAGAAGTATATTAGGATTGTTCCTATTACAAATACGGGTATGCCGACCTTCAGTTGGGTCAAAAGCTTTGTAAGGAACACCTTCTCGTATCCCAATGACTTGAACCATTTGTAGTCGGTGACAAAATTTATTATTGTATTGAATGAGCCTATGAAAACGCTTAGAACTACAATTACCGCCGCCCAAACCGCCTTCCTTGAGTTGCTCATCCTTTTCCCTTTCCTGTCGCTCCTGAATGTTCTCACGTCATCACTCCCATTTTATGTTTAATGTTCTGATTATTGATTCGGTCGTCAAGTGGAATTGCCGTGCAGATTATTTATACCCATTTGCACGAGACCCTTCACACTATTTTTTATTATACCATGCATGTGGATTTGAAACCCTTGCATAATTGCCTGTTTTCCTTTTTTTTGCATGAAAAAAGCCCGCCATTCCAACGGCGGGCTTGCATTTTTTAATTTTGCTTGAGTTTCATGTCTCCGAATTTTATCCAGCCCTGCTTTCTCATAAGCTCCGAAAAGAACAATGTCAATACGGCGGGAAGAACAAAATGCATTAGCCCTACCAAAAGCACCAGCTGCCCCATGGGCATTTGGTCTTTCATGACAGCTATGGTCCCGAATTGCCCCACAAGGCCGCTCGTTCCCATTCCCGCGCCTATGGAGTTGTTCTGCATTTTCAGCACGTATGTCGCTATGGGCCCCAGTATTGCGCTTGCAAGGGTAGGCGGTATCCAAATGTATGGATTCCTTATTATGTTTGGAACCTGGAGCATTGACGTGCCTAGGCCCTGGGCCAGGAAGCCGCCCATTCCATTCTCCCTGTAGCTGGCAACCGCAAAGCCGACCATCTGTGCCGAACATCCGACGGTTGCAGCTCCGGCCGCCAGGCCCCCAAGGCCCAATGCTATCGCAAGAGCGGCGCTGCTGATGGGAAGCGTCAGGATCATCCCCATCAATGTGGATACGGCTATGCCCATTGGAATCGGCTTCAGTTCGGTCGCCCTGTTTATCACAAAACCCACGCCTTTCATGAATTCCGCAATGACCGGGCTCACGAAAAAGCCTATTAGCCCTCCAGCTATTATTGTTGCGGCCGGCACCAGCACTATGTCGACCTTTGTTCGTCCGCTTATGAATTTGGAAAACTCGGCTGCCGCCAGAGCTGAAACAAAAGACCCGGCGGGTTCCCCTATGTGAACTATGAAAGCTCCCCCGTCGCCCTGCGATATGGTCCCGGCTCCTATCGCCCCCGCAATTATGGATGCGAATATCCCCAAAGGCGGAGCCTCGACGCTGTAAGCCACAGCCGCTCCGATTGCAGGTCCCATCATGAATTGTGCAACCTTGCCGAAGGAAACCAAGGCCTCAATTCCGCTCATTTCACCTATCTGCTTGAGTATGAGTCCTATTATGAGTGATGCGAACAAGCCAAGCGCCATTCCATTCAATGTTTTCGTTATGTATCCCCTGAATCCTTTTCCCTTCATTTCGCCCTCCTGTATAGTCAGCTGTATTGTCACCATTATACATAAAGAAAAAGCGGATTTCAAGCAATTTAATCAATCCGCTTCGACAAGTATCCCCATTTCGTCAAGGGCTTCTGTTATCTTTTCGAAAATTTCGTCGCTTGGAACCTCAAGCGTGTGGATGTGTTCCCCGTTTGTGAGCGATGCCAGGGGCGCGGCTCTGCTTTTGCTGCTTTCCTCAAGGAAAGTGTTCAATTCGTATCTGCTGTTGATCTCCAAAGGGCATCTTATTTCGCCGTATATGGGGTGCATCACAATGACATCCAATATCTTGGCCCCCATGTCCACTATTATCTGCAGTTCTTTTTCTATTTCATCGAAACCTCCGTGCTTTACGAAAATGGTTTTTATGTTTCTTTCCGCGCTGGAAGGCTTCTGTATGTAATAGCCGTTTGAATTTGCCATGATATGCATGTTTCGCGCCCGAAGTATGGCGATGTCCTGAACTATCACCTGTCTGCTCACTTTGAATTTTTCCGCGAGGCTGGAACCCTTTACCGGAGACCTGGAATCCTGAAGGATTTTCAACAGGTCTTCCCTTCTTTTTTCAGTCATTTGGACACATCCTTTGATTGAGGCTTGAAACATGCTTTTCCGCCTGTTTAAATACAGTATACCAAACATTCCATATCAAAATAAAGCCGCCGGCATATGCCGGCGGAAATTTTCCTTTTGGGGAATCATTCTTCCTCTGCAGTTTCCTTGGAGTGTTTCACATGCTCTATTACAACATCCTTTGCACGGTCGACATCTTTCTCCATAAGGGCGTCCACTATCCGCTTATGCTCATTTAAGGCTCCTTCAAGCCTTCCAGGCTTTTCAAGGGACTTGTACCTGACCACCTTCATGAACACCTGATAGTTCTTGAGCACATTTTCGAGATACCTGCTTTTTGTCGCCTTGTATATCGCTTCATGGAATTTTGTATTCAGTTCGGCGAATTTTTTAACGTCCTTCTTGAATGTGTAAAACTCCATCAGCTCGTATATTTCCTTGATTTTCTGCATGTCTTCCTGGTCCATTCTTTCTATGGCCCACTCGACCGCTATGCCCTCTATGGCCAGGCGTATGGTGAAAATATCGACTATGTCCTGTTTGGATATGCCTTTTACCACCACTCCCCGGTTTGGGATGTTCTCGACCAGGTCGTCCAACTCGAGCTGTTTTAGAGCCTCCCGCACAGGCGTACGGCTGACGTTGAACTCTTCCGCCAGTTTCGCCTCTACGATTTTTTCTCCCTTTTCGTATTTGCCATACAGTATGTCGTCCCTTATTCTTTCAAATATAACTGTTGTCAGAGATTTATTCTCGGTTTTATCTTCAAATAAAACGCTCATGCCGTCCTCCGATTATTCATTGTTTTTTTGTATCATCCATAGAAATTCTATACTAAAATACATGCTGTGTCAACGTATCCAAAAACCCATTTAATTGCATATTTGCCCCTTTATGCAGGATTATTGATTGATTCCTGCAAATAATATCGGCTTTTTGAGATTTATAATTCAATTTTCAGAAATAATAGACGATTTTGAATGACTGCAATCGCAAAGCTTTCAAATATTTGACGCATATTTTTTAAATTATTTTTATAGCCTTCCCTTGATTTTGTAGGAAAGATTTCATTCGTCTGAATTTTCTGTGTTTATTTTTCCCGGCAATCTTCGTTTTTCTGTTTTTCGGGAGTTAAAAAGACCTTCAGCATTGCATAAATATGTATTATTATTAATATTGTTGCATATTTATGTTGATTCGTGTTTCTTTTACTGTTATAATGAATGAAGCTAAAAAAAGACATTGGAGGACATCAAAATGAATAAGAAAGTAATACTCGCCTATTCGGGCGGCTTGGATACATCCGTAATACTCACATGGCTCAAAAAGGAATTCGGTTACGAGGTCATTGCTGCATGCGTGGATGTGGGCCAGCAGGACGATTTCGAATCCGTCAAGAAGAAGGCAATAGCGACAGGCGCATCCAAGGTCTATGTAATAGACGTAAAGGATGAATTCATTTCCGACTTTGTATTCCCCACCTTGAAGGCCGGCGCAATCTATGAGGACGACTACCTTTTGGGAACTTCCTTCGCCCGTCCGCTGATTGCGAAAAAACTGGTTGAACTGGCGGAAGAAGAGGGAGCCTTTGCGATTGCACACGGAGCTACAGGAAAAGGAAACGACCAGGTTCGTTTCGAAGTCACCGTCAAGGCCTTGAATCCGTATTTGGAAATAATTGCTCCATGGCGCATGTGGGACCTTAAGTCGAGGGAAGACTGCATCGATTACGCCGAAAAGCACCAGATTCCGATTGAAGTGACCAAAGAAAAAATTTACAGCATGGACCAGAATCTTTGGCACCTCAGCCATGAAGGCGGCAACTTGGAAAACACATGGAACATGCACGACACGGGCATGTATCAGATGTGCGCAACACCCGAGGAGGCTCCCGACAAAGCGGAATTCGTGGAAATCGGATTCGAAAAGGGCACACCGGTCAAGGTCAATGGAGAGACCCTAAGCCCTGCGGAAATGGTTGAAAAGCTAAACGAGCTGGGTGGAAAACATGGGGTTGGAGTAATAGACATAGTTGAAAACAGGCTTGTGGGAATGAAATCGAGGGGCGTTTACGAAACTCCGGGAGGGACCATCCTTTTCAAGGCCCACAAGGCTCTCGAGAAAATTGTCCTCGACAAGGCTACAATGCATTTCAAGCAGGGTCTGTCTGAAAAATATGCAGAGCTCGTATACAACGGAATGTGGTTCTGCCCTCTCAGGGAAGCCCTGGACGGTTTCATAGATGTCACCCAAAAGGAAATGGACGGAACGGTAAAGCTCAAGCTTTACAAAGGCAATTGCATGGTTGTGGCAAGCAAGTCTCCGAACACGCTTTACAGCGAGGATTTTGTGACTTTCGGAGAAGACGATGTATACAACCAAAGGGATGCGGACGGATTCATCAATCTTTTCGCGCTTCCATTGACAATAAAAGCAATTTTGGCACACGAGAAAAAGGCTGCAGAAGGAAAGGAAAACAAATAATATGAAGCTATGGGGCGGACGATTTTCAAAAGGCACCGCGAAAACCGTGGACGAATTCGGAGCATCTATCGGTTTCGACCAAAAACTCTATAAAGAGGATATAGCCGGAAGCCGCGCGCATGCAAAAATGCTTGCAAAAATTGATGTCCTTTCCGATGAGGAGCTTGGCGCAATCCTTGCGGCCCTTGATGAAATCGAATCCTCTATCGAAAAAGGCAGCATTTCTTTCATGGAGGAATTCGAGGACATACACATGAACATCGAAAGCCTTTTGACTGAGCGAATTGGCTATCCCGGCAAGAAAATTCATACTGCAAGAAGCAGAAACGACCAGGTCGCTGTGGACAACCGGCTCTATTTGAAGGCAAGGATAGAAGAAATCTGTGGATTGATCGAGGAATTGTTGAAAACAATAATCCTTTTGTCCGAAAACAACATCGACGTCATTCTTCCAGGCTTCACGCATCTTCAGCACGCCCAGCCTGTGAGGCTTTCTTTCCATCTCATGGCATATTTCGAGATGTTCAAGAGAGACCACCAGCGTTTGACCGATTGCCTTGATCGCATGGACGTCCTTCCATTGGGATCCGGAGCGCTTTCGGGCACAACCTACCCGACTGACCGCGATTTTCTGGCCGAGGAGCTGGGCTTTGCAAAGGTTTCACTAAACGCCATGGACTCTGTAAGCGACCGGGACTATCTTATCGAATTCCAGTCGAACGCATCGATATTGATGATGCATTTCAGCAGATTCTGCGAAGAACTCATCATTTGGAACACTTCCGAATTCGGTTTTGTAGAAATGGACGATGCATACTCAACCGGAAGCTCCATAATGCCGCAAAAGAAGAATCCCGATGTTGCAGAACTCATAAGAGGAAAGACCGGAAGGGTCTACGGAAACCTGATGGGAATACTGACGGTCATGAAAAGCCTGCCCCTCGCATACAACAAAGACATGCAGGAGGACAAGGAGGGACTCTTCGACACTGTCGAGACTCTAAAGTCCGTAATACCCATATTCAATGAAATGCTTGCAACACTTACCTTCAACACCAACAATATGATGCAGGCGACAAAAATGGGATTTTTAAACGCCACGGACATTGCCGACTATCTTGTAAAGAAAGGACTTCCTTTCAGGAGCGCCCATGAAGTTGTGGGACGCATGGTGCTGTATTGCACGGAAAGAAATTGCAACATTGAAGACATGAGCATCAATGAATTGCAGTCTTTCCATGAAGACATACACGAGGATTTGATCGATGTCGCAAAGATAGAAAACTGCGCCGATTCCAAAATTTCGGCGGGAGGCACCTCCCATGAAAACGTGATGCGCATGATAGAGGAAAACAAGAAATTTCTGGAGTTGCTTGCTTAAAAACAATCAAAAAAGACGCCGATGGCGTCTTTTTTTAAATCCATGATCTTTTTCAATTGTCCCCGGCTGTTCTTTTGTATTCTAAATAGGAGTACACAATCGGTATCCCCGCTCCTAAAATTATGATTGGAATCATTATCCATGAAGGCATATGGTCCCTCAAAATATTTGCAATTATCATGAATATGCCCATTCCCATGAAACAGTATCCTCCAACTCGATGAGTCCTCTTCCAGACCGTCTCGCTGGCCAATGTCCACGGGGTCCTAATGCCGAAAAAATAATTATGCCTTATCTGGCCCATGTAATTGCCCAATGTTATGAAGAGAACGCCCACCATCAGCGAAACTATGAGCCCAACATCCAAATCAACGCCTTTTGAAACCAATATGGATATCCAAACCAGAATCGACATGATCAAGGTTATGAAAACCTTGACGATTTCATAGGCCCTCTTATGTAAATCGTACGATTTTTTCTTGGGGTCGATTCTTGGCAAAAATACCATCATAAGATAAATAGCAACAGGCAAAGCTGCAAGCAGCAGTATCGCCCACTTGGGAGAATAGTCGTTTATATTGCCACTCATGTCCCAATGCGTGGGTATTTCAGAAGGAAGGCCCGGGTATGCAAGCAGCACTCCCGCAAAAGACAAAAGCAGCAAAGCTAGTATGAATGGATTCATTTTCATAAAATTCAGCTCCTCTCCTTGAAATTGTAAAACCATTTTGTCATTTCTTGAAAAACAGTGGTGTTAAGCGAGTATATTATGCTTTGCCCGTCCTTTATCCAAAGAATGAGGTTTGCATTTTTCAGAACACTAAGATGGTGGCTGACAGATGGTTGGCTCATTTCGAACTGATCCGCAATTTGCCCGGCTGTCATGTCCCTCTCGTCCAATAGCTCCAAAATCCTCCTTCTCGTAGGATCCGACAAAGCCTTGAAGGTCTTGTTCATGCTTTTACCCTCCTTGTTATTTAGATGTTTGTCTATATGTCTAAATATAAAGCGGAAAGACACTTTTGTCAACTCCAAATATGGCAAACAATTTTACAAACAAAAAAAGGCCCGGAGAATCAAACTCCGAACCTTTTT
>CAZEHH010000007.1:0-29379 GCA_964512505.1 uncultured Peptostreptococcaceae bacterium | reverse complement strand
GAACGGAAGGGACGCGACAAACGGGGTTTCATACCTTTGCCTTAAGGCAACTAAAGAAATAAAAACCCATCAGCCGGGCTTGAGCGTAAGAATACATCCCGATTCTCCGCAGAAATTTTTGATGGCTGTATGCGACCTGATAAAAGAGGGAACCGGATTTCCTGCGGTTCACAATGACAGGGTTGGTTCCGAAATGCTTATGGCTGCAGGACTTTCTCCCGAGGATGCGCGTGACTGGAGCAATTGTGGTTGCGTTGTTCCCCATTTCAGAAAAATAGGGGAATGGACAGCGGCTGTGAATATAAATCTGGCGGCGCCTCTTGAGTATGCAATTAATGAAGGGAAAAGCAGAATTACCGGTGAAAAAATGGGTTTGGAACCCGAAAAGCCCTTGGATTGCTTTGATGCGGTCAAATTTGAATATTTCAGGCAGCTTGCCAACCTGGTCAGGCATTCAGTAGTATCTACCGTAACAGCCCAGAGGATACATGCTGAATCGGTTCCGAGGCCCTTCATATCGCTTTTGGTTGACGGATGCATGGACAAGGGCGTAGACCTCAGCAAGGGAGGAGCTTTCTACAATGTGGGTCCTGTACTGACCGGAATTGGGGTCGCCGATGCGGCAAACGGGCTTGCGGCAATAAGAGAAATGGTTTTCGAGAAGAAGATTGTAACCATGAAGAACTTAAGTGAAGTTCTTGATTCGGATTGGGAAAATAGCGGGTCGTTGAGAGGGCATGCGCTTGAATGTCCCAAATACGGAAATGACGACGATGTTGTAGATGATTTGGCAATTGAGATTACGGATTTCTACAACAGTGAAATAAAGAAATACAAAGATTATTTCGGATCGGCATTCAATTCGGCTTTTATGGGGATATCCAATTATGTTCCAACCGGAAGCGTGATTGGCGCTACGCCGGAGGGCAGAAAATCGGGTTCGCCTCTCACGGAAGGGGTTTCCCCGCATGCGGGAACAGATGTCACGAGTCCGACAGCGGCCATGCGTTCGGCGGCAAAAATAAATCACGACGTGCATTCCGGAGGGACTCTTTTGAATATCAAGTTGGCCCCGGACATGGTCAAGGACAAGCGTGGCCTTGCGAATCTGGCATCGCTGATTCGAGGATATTTTTCTTTGGGAGCCTTTCATGTGCAGTTTAATGTAATAGATGTCGAGAAGCTCAAGGAAGCGCAGACACATCCCGAAATGCACAAGGACCTTCTGGTAAGGGTCGCGGGATACAGCACCCAGTTCGTGAATCTTTCACGGGAAATGCAGGACGCAATAATCGAAAGGACTACCTATGAAGGATTCTAGGGGAATCGTAACCGAAATACAGCGATGGTCTTTGAACGACGGTGATGGAATACGGACTACGGTTTTCCTGAAGGGGTGTCCCCTTAGATGTGCGTGGTGCCACAATCCCGAAACACATGCCATGAATCCCGAACTGACATATAAAAGAAATGCGTGCGTATCTTGCGGCGTATGCGTGGAGGTCTGTCCCCAAAACGCCTTGAGGCTTTCAGACAAGGGAGTTTTGGTAGACCGAAGCTTTTGCGATGCTTGCGGCGTATGCGTGGAGGGCTGCAAGAGCAAAGCTCTTTCAATAACCGGAAGAATAATGACGACAGAGGAAGTCATGGATATTATTGAAAAGGATTTTGTCTTTTACAGGGTATCAGGAGGAGGCGTGACATTTTCGGGAGGGGAACCGACCATTCAAAGGGAATTCATGGAAAGCCTTCTGGATGAATGCCAAGCTATGGGGATTGATACAGCAATCGAAACTGCCATGCATTTCAGATGGGAAGACGTTAAGCCCATGCTTGGAAAAGTCGACATGATATTTGCCGATATAAAGCACATGGATTCGGCACAGCATGAAAAATGGACAGGAGTAGGGAACGAGGCCATACTTGAAAACCTGAAAAGGGCAAGCGCCCTGGGGAAGGAAATAGTGATAAGAATTCCCCTTGTAGAGGGCGTGAACGATACGGATAAAAACATTCAGGATACAGTGGATTTCATCAAGGACAATCTCTCGGTAAAGGGGGTGGAGCTTCTTCCCTATCATAATCTTGCCAGGGACAAATACGAATCGCTTAACAAGGCTTTTGCAGAAGAGCTCCGTAGACCCTCGAAGGAAAGAATAGAAGAGATAAAAAAGGCGTTCAGCAAGAACGGCATAAAAATAGTAAGCTTTGCATAAAAGAATATGACTTATTATTGAATACCCTTCGATATGTCCGCTTAGAGGATTATCGAAGGGTTTTTTATGAGAATAATTCAATTGTGACCATATATGTCCGCAATGAAGAATACAATGATAGAAAATTTGAAAGGGAATAAATAATACGGCAAAACGTAGCGCTTGAAAAATTCTGGAAATGGTCATAAGGCAATAGTAAAGGAAGAACCATTAAGCCTGCATTATTTCTTGACCTGCCTTGGTGTTTTTTAAACCAATTCGCAGGCAGGGTATCTGAATAGATTATCTTGGTTGGTTTTGTCGGAAGGCAGAAAAAGAAAATGGCGAACAACAAATGCCTTCATACCTTTTCTTTAAACGTCACAAAACCGTCACATTCCCCGGGTAATATGTAGTCAGACAAGGAGATACATAAAAAACGAAAGGGGAATTGAAATGAAAAACAATGGCAAGAAAATTTTAAGCGTAGTATTGGCGGCGTCAATGCTTTTGGCTATGGGTGTTACGGCTTTTGCGACAGAAACAACAGAAACAGGCACAAACGAAAACCCAAAAGGGTATTACAGGCAAGCATCCGAAATGAGAGGCAGGACGGGAACCGAAAGAGGAGCGATGAAAGCTCCCGGGGCCAGGCTCGCTATAGGCGACAGACTGCTTGATGAAATGGTTGAAAACGGCACAATCGAAGAAAGCGATGTCGAGGCGATCGAGAGTTACCTTGAAGAACAAAGAGAACTTTCACCAGATGAACGCCTGCATCCGGAAGATGGAGAGGGCCCGCTTGAATTCCTTGTGGGAGAGAAAGTGATTTCCCAAGAGACAGCGGATGACATCAAGGCAGGTCTGGAGGTTCTCAGGGAAGATAGAAGAGAAGAATTTGTACAAAGCATAATCGACGAGAAGATTCTTGCAGAGGATGAAATGGAAGATGTTCTCGAATTCATGGAGGACTGCAAGGAAGAAAGAGAAGAAGCAAGGGAAGAAATGAGGGAAGAGTTGTCAGAAATGACAAGAACCGAAAGAAGGGAATACTTCGAGGAGCACAAGGAAGACTTCCAGGGACCTTTTGAAGAAATGGTCGAAGAGGGATTGATATCAGACGATCAAGCCGATGCAATAAGGGACCTTATGCCAAGGAACGGGCAAAGGGATTTCAGGGATGGAAGAAACGGCTTCAAACCCAATATGGAGAGAGGCGAAAAAAATGGAGTGCCTTTCAGTAACAGAACATGTGACAGATTCACTCCGCTTATGGATGCAGAGGAACTATAATAAAATTTGTCGGTAAAATGCGCAATTCCTGCATCATGCAGGGATTGTGTTTTTTATAAAGAATATATATTCATACGACATATGAACCGGGGGAACAGATGGCAATAAAAATATTGGTTGCGGATGACGAATCGAGAATAAGGAAAATAATTGGCGACTATCTTGAAAATGAGGGCTATGAGACAATTCAGGCGGAAAACGGTAAAAAGGCGCTTGAAGCCTTCTACATGAACGACGACATAGACCTGGTGATTCTGGATGTAATGATGCCTGAAAAAAACGGGTGGGAGGTATGTGAAGAGATTCGTGAAGAATCGGATGTTCCTGTGATTTTTCTTACCGCTCTGGGTGAAACCCACGACGAGATAAAGGGGCTTGATCTGGGAGCCGACGACTACATACCCAAGCCTTTCGGATACGAGCGTTTCATGGCAAGAGTCAGATCGGCGCTTAGGCGTGCAGGGAAAAATCAAGAGGCAAAGTATAAAGTCTTTGATTTGTCCATAGATCCTGACATGCATTCTGCCAGTATCAACGAAAACAAGATTGATCTCAGCCCGAAAGAATTCGATTTGCTGATATATCTTATGGAGAACAGGAACATTGCCCTCGAAAGGGACGCGATTCTCGATGCTGTTTGGGGATATGACTTTTATGGCGACCCGAGAACGGTCGATACACATATAAAGAATCTCAGGGCCAAGATCGGAAAAGCCGGAAAATGCATAAAAACCGTTCGAGGGATAGGCTACAAGTTCGAGGTGACGCAATGAAGAAATCAATACGGTTCAAGATATTCATAACTTTTGCGCTTTTGATTGTCGCTTTTCAAGCCGCTTTCCTTGTAGTTAACAACTATTTTCTTGACGACATCTATGTAAGCAGCACAAAGCGCAGCATGGAGGAAGTTTATGAAAAGTATAAAATACAGATTGAAGAAGGAATTGATTTTGAAAATGCAATAATGGAGCTCTCCAGGGACAACGGGGTGACAATTACAGTGATAGAGGATGGGAGTGTTACGGTGACATCTTCATTCGACAAGCGATCAAACCAGCAGTTCAGAATTATACCTTTCGTTGCGAGCCACATTAGGGCCCTTGAGGGAACATCCGGTCAGGACACCTTGTTTGTCGAAACGCGAAATTTTGAATCTGCGCGGAAATCCATATATTTCATTGGCAGAATTGAAAAAGGCAGCTATATCATCATAGAAAAGCCTCTTGCCCTCATTGACCAAAACACTATGATTGCGCGCCGCTTCATAATGATTTCCGGCCTCTTGACGCTGATTCTTGGTTCAGCCGCAATTTTCATTGTTTCAGGCAGAATAACCAAGCCGGTGGTAAATATGACAAAAACCGCAAAAGCCATAGCAAAGCAGGATTTCAATGAAAAGGTAGATTACAACGGTGATGACGAATTGGGTGACCTTGCAAGAAGCATAAACCAAATATCGGATGAGCTTGACGGAGCCCTAAATGGACTGAGGGAAGCCAACGCCAAGCTTACAGAAGACATTGAGCGTGAGAGAAGGCTCGAGAAGATGCGCAGGAGGTTTGTCTCCAGCGTGTCTCATGAACTGAAGAATCCCATTAGCATGATTCAGGCATATGCAGACGGACTCAGGCACAACATTGCAAAAAATCCGGAAGCAATGACGGAGTATGCTGAAATAATCTCCGACGAGTCGGACAAGATGGCTTCCCTTATAAAGGATTTGCTTGACCTTTCGGCTTATGAATCGGGCACATTTACAATAAACAAGGCATGGTTTGATTTTGCTTCTATGGTGAAAGAGTCGTCGGAAAGGCAGAAAAAACTTTTTGATGAAAAGGGCGTAAACCTTGAAACACGCCTGCCTGAAAAAGCCATGATTTATGGCGATGCATTGCGCATGGAGCAGATTCTGTCAAACTTCCTCGCAAACGCATTGAGGCATTCGGATGAAGGAGGGAAGGTGAGTGTTTACATTGAAGATGCCAAAGAAGGGAAAAGGCTTTGCGTACACAACACAGGGGAAGCTATAAATGAGAAAGAGCTTGAGAACATATGGACAAGCTTTTACAAGATCAGAAATACGGGATCGGATCCTGCAGCCGGAACGGGGCTCGGGCTTGCAATAGTCAGGGCAATCGTGGATTTGCATGGAGGCGCATGCGGAGCGGAAAACATCAATGGAGGCGTTCTGTTTTGGGTTGAAATTCCCGGCAGCCAAATCGACGAATGAAAAACATTCAATCCCGCCGTCAGGATATGACGGCGGGATTTTTACATGCTGAATTGTTTGAAAGATGCATAATCCATGTATAAAGCACGAATATTATGTAATTAAATGGAAAAAAAGTGAGATGTTCGTCAATTAAAAAAAGGAGTTATAAAAGTTTTGTAGAAGTATAGGCAATAATTGGTGTATTTTCTGAAACGCATATATTTCAAAGGAGGGATGGAAATGGCATATAGAATCGACAAGGAAAACTGCATAGCGTGTGGTGCCTGCGAAGACGTTTGCCCGGTCAGCTGCATAAGCGAGGTCGAGGACGGCAAACGTTTGATTGACGAGGACGCCTGCATTAGTTGTGGAGCTTGCGCTGATGCTTGTCCAGTTGAATGCATTTCTGAAGTTTAAAAATATGCAGACAGAAAAGGTTGATTGAAACAAAACCCGGGAGAGATTTAAACGCCGAGTCGCCAAAGGAGTGATGACCGTGAAGTTTAGTAAAACAAGTTGTTGCATGATTGTGATTATTTTCGCAGCCGTCCTTCTTACAGGGTGCAACGGGGGAAGCTATGCGATTAGAAGCGGAAGCATAAACATATACAACGACTTCATGGATGGAGAGTATAAATCTTTCTCGGGGCATTTTTATAAGGAGCTTGAACTTGAAAAAGGCGAAATAATAAGATTTTGCCTTGATGAAAAGACATCCTGCGGAAATTTGTCGTTCGGACTCGAAGACGGGGAAGGCAAAAGGATCGCTGAAATAGAAAACGGATTCATATTTGAAGTGCCCGAAGCCGGTTCATATCGGATTTTTGCCCAAGGTGAAAAACATGGCGGCGAATTTTGTCTCAGCTGGGTTGAAGAACCTGACGGAGCTCCATCAGAGGCCGTTGAAATGGATAATGTGGAAAGCTTTATTTACGGAAAGATTAATGGAGCAATGACATCTGCTGAAGAGATAGAGGCTTTGCATCAATTGCAGTTTGTCGACTGGGCGGAATTTTCGGCTTTGGGCCAAGAGCCTGTTATTGATTTGCTGGACTGGCTCTACGAGCTTGATGATGAAAAGAAACTCAAACGCCTTCCCTACATTTTATTGATCGATGGTCTCGATGGCGCATATTCGGAATACTATGAGGTCATAGTGGGAGAATTGTTCCTAAAGGATCCCGAGAGGTTTGTGTTGAGCCTGAAGTGCATGGAAGAAAGCGACATTGAACGGACAATTATGTTTGTAAATAATTACTTGAAATACGCGGATGGAAACGGCTATTCGGACGTACTGGAAAAACTGGGTGAAGAAGATTCGGATGCAAGGAAAATCATGGACAAATTCCTGAATTATTGACGGCATTGCCGGGAAAGGATTATGATGAAGACAATTACGATGTATACAAGCGACATGTGACCCCATTGCCGCGCAGCCAAGAAGTTTCTTGGAGAAAAAGGTTACAAATACATAGAAAAAGATGTTCAGAAGGACATGAAGGCGCAAGAGGAACTACGGGACATGTACATACGCGGAGTGCCGGCTTTCATTATCGGGAATGAAATAATTGAAGGTTTTGATGCGCGGCGGATAGAAGCGGCTTTGGACTACAAGGTTGAAAAATGTCCGCATTGCAGTCAAAGGAGCAGGATTCCAAAGAGCAAAGGCAAAATACGCATAGAATGTCCCAAATGCGGCAAAAAATTCGAAACAACCACATGAAAAAGAAATAAGGCTAAACATCAAGTTAGGTTGCGGGGACATGAGCCGACTGCATCTTTGAGTAAATGGAAAATCAAAGGGTATCATAATATATGGAGAGTTGTTATTATACGATTTTCAATTTGTTTGCGGCTAAGGCTGCGAAAGGAGCTTTTATGA
Organism: uncultured Peptostreptococcaceae bacterium; assembly: GCA_964512505.1. Taxonomy (GTDB): domain Bacteria; phylum Bacillota; class Clostridia; order Peptostreptococcales; family BM714; genus BM714. The sequence goes on along the minus strand of CAZEHH010000007.1, from coordinate 21,797 downwards.
AAACTATAACAATGTACTCAAGCGATGTTTGCCCCCGTTGCAAAGAGGCGAAGAAGTTTCTTGAAGAAAAAGGCTACAAGTTTGTAGAAAGAGATGTCAGAACAGATAAAGCGGTTCGCCAGGAAATGCGGGATATGTATGTAAGCGGTTTTCCGACATTTGTAATCGGCAACAGTATAATCGAGGGTTTCGATTCGAAGGGAATCGAGGCTGCAATGGGCGAATAAGCTAAAAAAGCTTATCGGTTTTATTGCTGAGAATAGAAGATTCATGTGCCTTGTAAAAGATATGGGAGGTTTTTATGGCGTTGAAGTTTGAAATCACAGAAGAAATAGGCGTTTTATCGGAGTCGGCAAGCGGGTGGAAGAAGGAATTGAATCTGGTAAGCTGGAATGACAGAAACCCAAAATACGATATAAGGGATTGGGATCCCGCACATGAAAAAATGGGAAAGGGAATAACCCTTACGAAAGAAGAAGCCCTTGCATTGAGGGATATGCTTAACAAAGCCGTTCTTTGATGATATGATTGTAAAAAAGATCAAGAGGGATAATGCATATGATGCCAAATCAAAACAAAGTGGCCGTTGCCATGAGCGGAGGTATTGACAGCTCAGTGACGGCTTTTTTATTAAAAAGAATAGGCTACGAGGTTGTCGGGGTCACAATGCATCTTTATGACGAAATAGGCGATGACGGCTTGCCAAGGCCCCAAAAGGAAGTGTTCCAGGCGCGCAAGGCGGCGGAAAGCCTGGGAATTTCGCACCACGTGGCGGATTTCAGGCCGGTTTTCGATTGGGTGGTCAAGAGCCCCTTTGCCAAGGCTTATTCGGAGGGCAGGACCCCAAACCCGTGCATGGAATGCAACAGGCAGATTAAATACGGCAAACTATTGGAATACGCGATGGAAATCGGAGCATATTATTTGGCTACCGGCCATTACGCGTCGGTAGAATTCGACCAGGAATTGGGCAGGTACAGGCTTTACCGCGCAAAGGCTGAAAACAAAGACCAGTCATATTTATTGAATGGCTTGGGGCAAGGCCAGCTTTCGCATCTTTTGCTTCCGCTGGGAGATGTATTGTCAAAAGAACAGGTAAGGGAAACTGCTTTGGAGATGGGCATTTATTCAGCCGGCAAAAGGGAAAGCAAGGATATTTGTTTTGTGCCCGGCAAAAGATACATCGATTTTGTCGAGGCGAGCTTCCCAAACGCGGCAATTCCGGGAGAATTTGTTGATTCGGACGGAAATGTGCTTGGAACGCATAAAGGCATATCGCGTTACACGATCGGTCAAAGGAAAGGGCTAGGCCATACATTCGACCGCCGTTACTATGTTGTTTCAATCGATTCCCGAAGAAATCGCGTAGTGCTGGGCGACGATGCCGAAACCTATGCAAGCGAAATCCATGTGGGAAAAGTAAATTTCATACCGTTTGATGAATTGCTCTTGCCAATAAAGGCAAAGGTCAGGGTTTGCCAATGGGGATGGTTTCTTGAGGCAAGCATATTCCCGGCAAAGGGTAAAGAGGCGAGAGTGGTTTTCGACAAGCCCGAAAGGGCGCCGGCTCCGGGCCAATGGGCGGTCTTCTACAGGGACGGAGAAGTTTTGGGAGGCGGAATAATCAAGAATGTCATAAGGGGAGCGGATCAATGAATGAATATGAGAAAAAGCTAAAGATGCATATAGATGAAAACAATGTTGACTGCGAGCATTTGGTGTTTGAAAAATCCTGCCACAGCGTCGAGGAAGCTGCGGAGACGGCAGGTGCCAGTCCCGAAGATTTCGTTAAAAATATCTGCATGTCCGATTCCGAAGGCAACATAATTGTTGCTATAGTGAAAGGCGAAGACAGAGTCGGATCAAAAAGGGTTGCAAAAGCTTTGGGGATTGAAAGGCCTAAGACGGCGCTGCCTGAAAATATTCTACAAAAAACGGGATATCCTGTTGGAGGAGTGCCTTCATTCGGATACGAGGCTGTTTTCGTGGTGGATGAAAGAGTTATGGAGAAAGACTTTGTATATACCGGAGGGGGTTCCCCGAATTCCCTTGTAAAAATAAATACAGCCGAATTGCTTTCCGCCAACGGCGGGGTTGTTGCGAGAGTAAGAAAATAGTAATCAGAATAAGCGGAATCGATGGCGGTTTCGCTTGTTTTATATTATTATGTAAGAAACGTTTCGGAGGATAATATGAGAATCATTTATTTATATGGAGTGTCTGCATTGCTTTTGGCTCTGTCTTTTCATAAAAGCAGGGAAAAAACAAAAAAAGCCTTGAAGAAGGCATGGAAGTCCTTCAGCAAGATATTCCCCGCTTTACTGGGGATATTGATATTGGTAGGGGTGCTTCTCGCGGTTTTCGACGCCGATTTCATAAGCAGGATAATAGGTGATGAATCAGGGTGGATTGGAGTGGTCTTGTCTGCGGTAGTCGGCGCGATAACTCTTATTCCGGGATTCATAGCTTTTCCCACAGCTTCGGTCCTTATCGACAATGGGGCAGGATACATGCAGATAGGGGCTTTCATATCTTCACTCATGATGGTGGGGATGGTTACCGCTCCCATGGAAGCTGAATATTTCGGCAAGCGCCTTACGCTAATACGGAATTTGATGGGTTTTGTTTTTTCATTCATAGTGGCTTATGTCATCGGAAAGGTGGTGGGCGGCCTATGGTTCTGATCAAGAAATTCAAGGGTGCCCTCATCTCTGGAATCCTTTTGGGACTCTTGTTTGCGTGGGATGCGGGAAAAGGCCTCGAAGCCATAAACATATCAGGATTTGCATTGACAGAAATGCTGTCGATAATACCTCCCATCTTCATACTGCTTGGGCTTCTTGATGTTTGGATTTCAAGGGAGACAATGATGAAGCTTATGGGGAAAGAATCAGGGGCAAGAGGAGTTCTGCTGGCTTTCTTTTTTGGGTCTGCGACAGTCGGTCCCCTTTACGGAGCATTTCCGGTAGCCGCCGTATTCATGAAAAAAGGTGTCAAATTTTCAAACATAATGATTTTCATAGGGGCATGGTCGACCACAAAGATACCAATGCTTCTTTTTGAAATATCCTCAATGGGAGCGCCATTCGCCCTTACAAGGCTTCTTGTAAATATTCCGGGCATAATGATTATGGCGTGGATTCTCGACTTGATGACGCCGGATTCGGAAATAGAGAAGCTTTACGAACGCATGGAAAGAATGTAGTGCACTCGGAATTGCAAAAAATATCAATTTACGGGAAAGGTGATCAAATGCGTTATAAATGCCTTGTGCTTGACCACGACGATACGGCAGTAGACAGCACGCCCCAGGTACATTATCCTTCTTTCGTCGAAACAATGGGGATACTCAGAAAGGATATGCCGCTTCATACTTTGGAGGGGTTCATACTCGCGTGCTTTGAACCCGGTTTCGGATCCTTCTGCACCGACATACTCAAGATGAATGAAGACGAGATACAGACACAATACGGAATATGGAGAAAGCACACGGAAAAGACAATACCGGATTTTTTCGAGGGATTTATAGAAATGCTTTGGAAATTCAAGGAGGAGGGGGGCATATTGACTGTCGTTTCCCATTCTGAAAAAGAGCGCATTTTGAGGGATTACAGTTTTCATGGAGCGCCTGACCCGGATATGGTCTTCGGATGGGACAGCAATCCGCAAAAGAGGAAGCCCAATCCGTATCCGCTTGATGAAATAATGAAAGCCTTCAGTCTTAAGCCGTCACAGCTTCTTATGGTTGATGATTTGAAGCCGGGTTTGCAAATGGCAAGGAAAGCAGGGGTTGATTTTGCCGCTGCAGGGTGGGCATATGAGATCCCTCAAATCCATAATTTCATGAAAAAAGAATCGGACTATTATTTTGAAACCGTAACAAAATTCAAGAATGCGGTTTTGGATTAAAAATTACAAATTTTTAATTATTATGTAACCGTTTGTTTAAGACTTGTTGAGACGCATGGGTTAAACTGAAAACAGGAAGTGAAGATACTCGCTTTCTGTTTTCTCCTTTAAAAAATCGGGAACGGATTAGGGAAAGAGGCGCCTGTCTATTGGGCGCCTCTTTTTGTTTGTTTTTATACTCATAGGGGGTATGAATTGAAGATTGTGGGTATATACGAATATAAGGATGTGATGACAATGAAACGCTTTATTATACCGGGAATGGTCTTGATCATTATAGTCGGCGCACTGATATCGATGTGGGGAAGCAACGGGGCGCCTGAGCAGCAGGATGAATTTCCGGATTTCAGCAGCTACCAAGAATATGACAAGGCGGTTTTTGCAGGAGGGTGCTTCTGGCGAATTGAATCAATGTTTGAAGGGCTCGAAGGAGTTGCGGAGGCTGCTTCGGGTTATACCGGCGGGGACACCGAGAATCCCACATACAAGGAGGTTTCGTCAGGCAAAACCGGTCATTACGAGGCTGTCGAAGTTTTCTACGATTCGGATGAAATAAGTTATTCAATGCTTTTGGATGCCTATCTGCAGTCGATAAATCCCACAAGCGGGGGAGGGCAGTTTCCGGATATGGGGCGGCAATACGCCCCGGCGATATTTTATGCAAGCGAAGAAGAAAAGGATCTTGCTGAATTCGCATTGGAGAAACTGGAGCTGTCGGAACGATTCGAAGAACCGATTGCTGTGAAGGTGTTGCCATTGGAAACATTCTACTATGCAGAGGAGTACCATCAGGATTATTACAGCAAAAAAGAGGCGGATTCCGAATGCTGCGCTTCAAATTCGGACGGCCAACAATCAAACGGCGTATTTTCGACGATAGAAAGGAAGGAAGACACCATGGAAAAAACCTGGAATTCTGAATTCGACAAGACCGAAAGACTGAAAGAGCTTACCGAGCTTGAATACGGAGTCACTCAAAACGAGGCGACCGAGCCGCCATTCAACAACAGGTATTGGAACAACAGAGAGCAAGGCATATATGTGGACATCGTATCGGGTGAACCGCTTTTCAGCTCAACTGACAAGTACAAGTCCGGGACTGGATGGCCAAGCTTCACCAAGCCTTTGGAACCCGGCAACATTGTCGAAAAAATCGACACAAAGCTTTTTGGCAAAAGGATTGAAATAAGGAGCAGGAATGCCGATTCACATCTGGGGCATGTCTTCACAGACGGGCCCGAGCCTACAGGACTCAGGTATTGCATGAATTCGGCATCGCTTAGATTCATCCCAAAGGATAAATTGTCAGACGAAGGATATGGAGAATACGAGCATATTTTTGAAAACAAATAGAGCTTTCCAAAGTTGAATTATATAGGCTTTTAGTGTATATTTATAACATAAAAAGGCCGTTGGTACAGAAAAGCCCAAGCGCTTTTCTGTTTTTTTTAGAGCGGCGAAAGGAATGCTCAGATGAGAGAACTTCATGTGAAGGAAATAGAGGATGCAGTAAGGGAAATGTGCATAAGTTCAAATTACAATCTTCCGGAAGATGTTTATAAAAAGCTTTCTGAATCGAAAAACACCGAGGAGTCTGAAATAGGCAGAGATATTCTTGAAAACATAATCAAGAATGCCGATTTGGCAAAGGAAAACAGAGTGCCAATTTGCCAGGACACTGGAATGGCGACACTTTTTATAGAACTTGGGCAGGAAGTATTTTTGACTGGAGGAGATTTCGAAGAGGCTGTCAACGAAGGAGTAAGGAAAGGATACGAAGAGGGCTATCTGAGGAAGTCGATAGTAAGGGACCCGCTACTTAGAGACAATACCGGGGACAACACGCCTGCAGTGATTCATCTTAAAATAGTACCGGGGGACAGGGTGAAGATTGTAGTTGCTCCGAAAGGGTTTGGGAGTGAAAACATGAGCAGGATCAAAATGCTTAAACCATCGGACGGAATGAAGGGTGTTGAGGATTTCGTGATTCAGGCGGTTTCGGAAGCGGGACCAAATCCATGCCCTCCAATTTTTGTTGGAGTTGGAATAGGGGGGACATTCGAAAAAGTGGCGGAGACGGCTAAAAGAGCCCTTTTGAGAAGCGTGGATGATTGTAATCCCGATTCCTCTTTGGCGGAAATGGAAAAACGGCTTTTGCTTAAAATAAACGATTTGGGAATAGGACCTCAGGGTCTTGGCGGAAGAACTACTGCTATCGCCGTCAAGGTGGAAACATACCCGACCCATATTGCCGGACTTCCGGCGGCGGTGGCTATTAATTGCCACGCTACGCGTCATGAGGAAAGAATACTTTAAGGAGGAATTTATGCATTCCATAAAGAAAATCGAGATGCCCTTGACTTATGAGAAGGTCAAGGAGCTTAAAGCGGGAGACATGGTTGAGATTACAGGAATCATATATACGGGCAGGGACTTAGCGCACAAAAGGATGGTGCAAGCCCTGCAAAAAGGCGATCAAATGCCCTTCGAACTTGAAGATTCAGTAATCTACTACGTTGGCCCGGCTCCCGCAAAGCCAGGGGCGGTCATAGGTTCGGCTGGCCCGACAACAAGCTATAGGATGGATGATTTGACAATTCCGCTTATCGAGACAGGGTTGAGGGGGATGATAGGAAAGGGTACGCGCTCGAAAAAAGTCATAGATTCAATGGTTAGGCATGGAGCCGTTTATTTTGCCGCCATTGGAGGAGCCGGCGCTCTGATTGCGAATTCGATAAAGGAAGCGGAAGTCGTAGCTTATGGAGATTTGGGTACCGAAGCCGTAAGAAGACTTAAAGTGGAAGGCTTTCCAGCCGTAGTGGCCATAGATTCATACGGGGGCAACATATACGATACAGAAAGAGAAAAATACAAAAGATAAGGGGAGGATTAAAATGAAGGACTACAACAAGATGGCGATTGAAATGCACGAAAAGCACAAAGGGAAGATTACGGTAGTTTCGAAAGTCAAGGTTGAGGACAAGGACGCCCTTTCAACGGCTTATACACCGGGAGTGGCTGAACCTTGCAGAAAGATACATGAAAATCCGGATTCCATTTATACATATACAAGCAAGGGGAACATGGTTGCCGTTGTGACAGACGGCTCGGCAGTTCTCGGTTTGGGCGACATAGGCGCGGACGCGGCTTTGCCGGTAATGGAGGGAAAGGCCGTATTGTTCAAGGAATTCGGGGGTGTGGACGCCTTCCCGGTCTGCATAAAAAGCAATGAGGTAGATGAAATAGTAAGGACGGTGGCCCTGCTTGAGCCGGTTTTCGGCGGCATAAACCTGGAGGATATTTCTGCTCCCAGATGTTTTGAAATTGAAAGAAAGCTCAAGGAAATTATGGACATACCCGTTTTTCATGACGATCAGCATGGCACCGCCATTGTTGTGCTTGCAGGTATAATAAACGCATTGAAAATAGTCGGCAAAAACGAAAATGACATGAGGGTTGTCGTAAACGGGGCTGGAGCTGCAGGAACTGCAATAACCAAGCTTCTATTGGACTTTGGATTCAAAGACCTTGTCATGTGCGACAGCAAGGGAATAATATGCAAAGGCGACGAGCGCCTCAACTGGGCGAAAAAAGAAATTGCCGAAATCACAAATCTTTCCGGCATGAAAGGCGACTTGGCAAAGGCAATGGAGGATTCGGACATATTCATTGGAGTTTCGGCTCCCGGCATCGTCACAAAAGAAATGATTTCATCAATGAAAGAGAATGCCATAGTATTTGCCATGGCAAATCCCGTTCCGGAAATAATGCCCGATCTTGCCAAGGAAGGCGGAGCAAGAGTAATAGGAACGGGAAGAAGCGATTTCCCGAATCAGGTCAATAATGTTTTGGCTTTTCCGGCCATTTTCAGAGGGACTTTGGATGTGCGGGCTTCGGACATAAATGAGGCCATGAAAATAGCTGCGGCAAGAGCAATAGCATCGGTAATAGACGATTCCGAAATCAATGAAGACAATATTTTGCCCAAACCATTCGACAAGAGAATCATGAAGTCGGTATCGGAGGCAGTAATGGAAGCTGCAAGGGCTTCGGGGGTTGCCAGAATATAAGGTTTGAAATGGAGGCGATTTTATGAAGGAATATGTTGTTTTAGCCGCGCCTGATTCTTTCAAGGGAAGCATGGAGTCGATTGCAATTTGCGACTTGATTGAAAAAGCCGCCTCCGATGAAAGGGGGGTGCGTGTTGTCAAAACCCCTTTGGCTGACGGAGGAGAAGGAACGGTTGACGCATATCTTGCGGCCGCCGGAGGCCAAAAAATACAATGCACAGTGACAGGTCCGGATTTCGAACCGGTTGAAGCATTTTATGCGATTTTGCCGGATGGAACCGCAGTAATCGAGATGGCGCAGGCTTCGGGGCTTTCACTTACAAAAATAAAAAACCCTCTTCATACAACAACATTTGGAACGGGTGAGCTTCTATGGGATGCGCTGGAAAAAGGCTGCCGAAAATTCATAATAGGGATAGGCGGAAGTGCAACCAACGATGGAGGGACAGGGATGGCGGCATCGCTTGGAGCCTTGTTTCTTGATGAAAGCGGAGCGCAGGTCAGGCCTACGGGAGAAGGACTCGGAAAAATAGAAAGCATCGATTTGGCGAATATGGATTCCCGTTTGAAGGATTCACGCATAATGGTTGCCTGTGACGTCAACAATCCTCTTTTGGGGGAAATGGGCGCAGCTTTCATATACGGGCCTCAAAAGGGGGCGGACCGCTGCATCGTAGAGACATTGGATAAAAATCTGGAGAAATTTTCTTCGGTGGTTTCCAAGGCGACAGGCAAAAGCTTCAAGGACATTCCTGGAGCGGGAGCGGCTGGAGGACTGGGTTATGGCCTGATGGCGCTTTTCGATGCAAAACTCGAGAGCGGAATCGATTTGATTCTTGAAGCCGCAGATTTCGACTCCAAGCTCGATGAAGCCGATTTGGTCATTACAGGAGAAGGGAGCATCGACGGGCAAAGCCTCATGGGTAAAGCGATATCGGGAATTGCATCCAGATGCAAAAGAAAGAATGTACCTGTTGTAGCATTGGCGGGAGCGGTTACAGCCGACTCCACGCAATTGAAGAAAAGCGGAGTCACCGCCGCATTTTCCATACAAAGGGAAGCGACGGACTTGAAAACGGCCATTCAAAGGACAAATGAAAATTTGCTTTTTTCGGTCAGACAGATAATAAGGTTGATGATGGCACTTGAAGACAGGCGACAGACCAAAGAAGAAACCTAAAATTAAAGGTTTCGGAAGAAGGAGATTCAAGTGGAGAGAATATTTGAAAGAAGCCTGATGATTATGGTGGCGATTTTGCTTCCGGTGGTTTTATTGCTCACAAGCCTTGAAATGGTTGCTTTCGATGAAAATTTTTACGCACAAATGCATGAAGAATCGAATATAACTGAAGTTGTAGGGACAGATTCGAAGGAATTATCTGAGATAAGCGCAGGCATAATCGCCTATCTAAGAAACCGGACGGATTCGCTTGATATGAAGGCAGTAATCGGCGGAGAAAGCGTCGAGGTTTTCGGAGAAAGGGAAAAACTGCACATGGTGGATGTAAAGAAGCTTTTTATGGCCGGCTTCTATTTGAGAAATGTTTTTTTGGCCTTTGTGGTCTTGGGTCTTTTCATACTTTATGCCATTGACGGCAGGAAAATTAAAAAGCCCGCCAAGGCAATATTTGCATCGGGCTTAACTGTGGTTTTAGCGGCAACCGCCTTTGCCGTAATGGTTTCCACCGATTTTCAAAAGTACTTCATCGGTTTTCACAATGTTTTTTTTACAAACGACTTGTGGATTTTAAATCCTGAAACGGACGTATTGATACAGATGCTGCCTCTTGAGTTTTTTGTTGCGGCGGTCAAAAGAACAGTCTATGCGTTTGTCATACAATACGCATTGGTTTTGGGTTTTACATTCACCGCAATCTGGCGGTCAAAAAGAATCATGAAGTAAAGACAAGTTTTATTGCCATTGCTACGACGGCGAACGCCAGGATTATTTTTATCCAGCGGTCGCCTTTTTTGACCGCGAAATTGCTTCCAATCCATGCGCCGGCACTGTTGCCCACTGCCAATGTAAGGCCCAGAATCAAATCGACCTTGCCGTTTGTAGCGAACACGACGAGTGCGAAAAATGTATAAATGGCTACTATGAATACCTTTATGCTGTTGATTCGTACAAGGTCGTATCCGGTTATCCATGTCAGTGAGGCAATAATGATGAAACCGACCCCTGCTTGGACAATCCCGCCGTAGAGTCCGACGAAGAAAAATGCTGCTGTTGCTGCAAGCTTTTGCTTGAATGTCATCGGAGACTTCAGCTCTTTTTGTTTTGCTTTGGGTTTGAACAGAATAAGCATAAGGACCATTATCATTACGCCGGCAAGCAGGCGGTTGAATATATGGTCGGGTATTTCCACTGCTATGGACGAACCCAGCGCAGCTCCAAGCACTGCGGGAGCCGCCAGCATAAGAACGAGCCGCCAGTCGAAATACCCCTTGCGTTTGAAGTTTGCTGTTGCGGTTGCATTTTGAAAAAGGAGCGCAACCCTGTTTGTTCCATTGGCAACTGCAGACGGCAACCCCATGAAAATCAATGCTGGCATTGTCAAGAGGGAGCCCCCTCCTGCCAGGGTATTCAAGAATCCGGCGCAGATTCCAACAAGCAGAATTATAATAATGTGTAAAAGGTTCATCAAGCATCCTCCCGTCAATGTTATTCCTCTATACTATACTACAAAGAAAGGCTGTCAGAAAACATATACTGCATTTTTTAAAATGCAATGAAACTGATTTCATGCAAGGTTTCCCGCGAAACGATGGAGGGTGCCTTTTTATGTTCCATTGTGAAGGGAAACAGCTTTGGCTTATCGAAATACTACATGAAGGACAATAATTGAAAAAGGGGTTCGCAATGGGAATGAAAATAATCGCCGGAAGAGCGGGCAGCGGAAAGACTGATGCCTTGTACGGACTGATAAAAAACAGAATAGGCCAGGGCATGGATACGGTTTTGATAGTGCCTGAGCAATACAGCTTTCAGGCGGAGCGAGACCTGGTGGAAAGACTCGACAAACCGGGCCTTCTTGGTGCGGAAGTTTTAAGCTTCAGCCGACTGGTGCACAGAATTTTGGAGACGGAAGGCGGACTCGGGGCAAATCACATAAGCGACTTGGGAAAAACAATGCTTCTCCGCAAGGCATTTGAGGAAAACGGGGAGGCTTTCGGTATATTCAAGGGCTCATTCAGGAAACAGGGATTCATAAGCCAACTGAATGATTTTCTAAATGAACTCAAAAAAAATGGAATAATACCCTATGAACTGCTTTCAACGGCCGATGAAATACGCGGACTCGAATTGCTTAAAGGCAAATTGAGGGACATAGCCTTCGCATATGAATATGTGGAGAATGCACTGAAAGAAAAATATTCCGATACATGGGATCTTTATGAACTTGCAGAAGAAAAACTCATGGAATCGGAGCACTATAAAGACACGGTATTTTATGTGGACGGTTTTGCCGGATTCACAGGACGTGAAAAAAGCCTTGTCAAGACTCTTTTGAAAAAAACGGAAGGGGTTGTAATTACTCTTGCGTGCGACATGGGGGAGCGTGGAGACTCATATGTGTTTTCCAACACATTGAGAACCCTCGAAGAGTTAAAGGCATTGTCAAATGAAGCAGGGGGTACATTTGAGCTTGAAGTTTGCCAACCGTCAAGCGACAATGGGGAACTTTCTTTTTTAAGAGACCATTTCTACAGCTATCCTACTGTTTCATATAAGGGCAAACCTGAAAAAATAGTGCTTTTTGCAGCAAAAAATCGATTTTCGGAAATAGAAAATGCCGCCGGTGAAATACTTCGGCTGGCAGACGAAAAAAAATACCGCTACAGGGACATTGGAATAATATGCGACATGTCGATCTACGGCGAAGACATAAGAAGGATTTTTGCAGATTACCAAATACCATGCTTCATAGACCAAAAGAGGGCAATATCAGGCAGTGCGACGGTTCGATACGTACTGTCGGCCCTTGAGACAATAAAAAGGAACATGAGATATGAGGATGTCTTTTCCTGCCTGAAGACAGGCTTGTCAGGCATAGACAGTGAAACCGTAGAGAAACTTGAGAACCATGTCTTGGAAAGAGGAATAAGGGGAAGCCTCTGGGGCAAGCCGTTCGACGTCGAAAATCTTGAATCCGGACATGCTCTGGAGGAAGCCCGCATCGAATTGTGGGCCAGGTTCAGCAAGCTTAAGGCGGAAATGGAGAAAGCCGAAAACATAAGGGGCTTTGTTGAAGCCCTATATGAATTTCTTGATTCGGGGGGAGTCGCAAGCAGGACTGAAAGCTTTGTGGAAATCCTGATGCAAGAAGGGGATTTTGAATATGCAAGCGAGTATTCGCAGATATGGAATATACTCATGGAAATCTTCGGCCAGCTCATAGAAGTCGGCGGCAATGAAAAGACCGATATTTCGACATTTGTCGAAATATTGAAATCGGGGATAGAGAGCCATGAAGTCGGAATAATACCGTCCACCATAGACCAGGTGCTTGTAGGCGGACTCAAGCGCACCAGGTCCCACAGGGTCAAGGCCTTGTTTGTTCTTGGAATAAACGACCGTGTCATACCGTCCGTAATCGAAGATGCTGGAATAATGCTTGACGAAGAGATAAGGGTAATGCAGTCAAAGGGTTTGCCGCTTACAATGGACGGGGACACAAGGGTTGACGAGGAGCGTTTCGCTTTGTACAACGCAATGGCAAAGCCGACGGATTTCATATGGTTCAGCTATGCGCTTTCAGATGCGGAGGGGCAAAGCCTGAGGCCGTCAATACTGGCGGGCAGGCTGAAACAGCTTTTCCCCGAAATGGGCCAAATGGGTGACAATATGGGGCCTAGGCCGGAAAGGACTTTCAGGGCTCCAAAAGCGGCTTACGGGCATTTTGTGGAGGCCATGAGGCGGTATATTGAAGAACACCGGCCAATGACTGAAACAGAAAAGGCAATGGCGTGTTGGATAAGGGAGTCGAAATATTTCGAATCCGAATTCAAAACCACAAGCAAAGCGCTGTTTCACGACAACAAGGAATGGAAACTGGGCAGGGAAGTCGCGGCCAGGCTTTACGGCACGCCCCTCCGTTCAAGCAGCAGCCGAATAGAAAGATACTACAGGTGTCCGTTTCAGCATTTTGTCACATATGGGCTCAGGCCTTCCGAAAGAAAGGTATATGAACTGAAGAGCCCGGACGTAGGGAGCATTTTTCATGAATCGGTGGAGTCGTTCACTAAAAAAATTGCCGAAAGCGGAAAGGATTGGCACAAGCTTTCAAAGGAAGAAGTTGACGGCATAATGGGCCAAGCGGCCCGTGAGACAATTGGGGGATTCAATGGGAAGCTTCTTGAAAGCACCGAGAGATACAAGTATTTTGCAGACAGAATCGAAAGAGTAGCTAAAAAAACAGCCGAAATGGCAGTTGAACATGTCAAAAAAGGTGAATTTGTTCCAGTCGCATCCGAGATCGGTTTTGGAATAGACAAAGAGATGCCTCCGATTGTAATAGAAACGGCGGGAGGACAAAAAATCAACCTCGAAGGAAGAATAGACCGCATGGATATTTGTGAAAGCGGGGGAAACCGTTATATAAAGGTCATAGACTACAAGTCATATGAAAAGCCTTTTAAAATAGGAGACACCTTCTACGGACTGCAGATACAATTGCCGGTTTATCTGAATGCGGCTTTGATGGACTCGAAAGCCAAGGTCAGGAAAACTGTTCCGGCAGGAGCTTTCTATTTCAAGATTGACGATCCGATGGTCGAGGACACGGGTTTGGATGAAAGAGGCATGGAAGCCGAATTCAGAAGCAGGTTCAAGATGAAGGGGATTGTGCTTCGGGATGAGAAAGTCATAAAGCTCATGGACATGGAGCTTGATCAAGGTCAAGCATCCGAGATAATTCCGGTTAAGCTCAAGAGGGACGCAAGCCCGGCAAAGGGCAGGGGCTCGCTCGAAAGGGAAGAATTTGACAATCTGCTGGAATTTGTTCTAAAAGCCGTTGGAGATGCCGCGGAAAGAATTCTTGACGGAAGAATGGAAGCCGCCCCGTTCAGGAAGGGCGATGACAAGGCGTGCAATTTTTGCGATTTTTCATCCATCTGCCAGTTTGACAAGGATTTGAGCGGAAACACATACAGAAACCTGAAGCCATTGTCTGAAAAAGAGGCGATTGAGAGGATCGAAAAGGATTTGAAAATATCAAAAGGCGGAAAAGAAGAAGGAGGCGGAAACCGTGGTTGATTGGACCAGACAGCAAAAAGATGCTATAGAAACCAGGGGAAGCCACCTTCTTGTATCTGCGGCTGCCGGATCGGGAAAGACGGCTGTTCTTGTTGCAAGGATAATCGACATCATGATGAAAGAAAGAATAGACATCGACCAAATGCTAATAGTCACATTCACACATGCGGCGGCTGCCGAAATGCGCGAGAAGATACTGGGCGCTCTGACAGCGCTTTTGGACGATGTCAAAACAGACCGGGAAACTGCGGAATTTCTCAGAAGGCAGACCAACCGGCTCAACAGGGCGTCAATCCAAACATTGCACGGTTTTTGCATCGAAGTCATAAGAGCGGGATTCCATGTTATTGACATAGATCCCGAATTCAGAATAGCGGACGACCTCGAGAGGAACATGCTCAGGGACCAGGCGCTTGAGGAAATAATGGAAGAAAATTATGCCAAAAGAGTTCCTGAATTCTTGAATCTCATAGAGGCTTTCAGCAGCAACAAGGACGACGAGGCTTTCAAAAATACCATAATAAAATTCCATTCTTTCGCTAAAAGCATGCCGGAGCCTTGGAAATGGATGAAGGATTCCATCTCTTTATTCGGGCAGTCGTATGAGGAATTCAAAAATGGAGAGTGGATTAAGGAAATAAAGGTACAGCTTGCAATGGAGATAGACGACATTTCAAAAGAGTATGGCGAACTTGTGAAAACAGCCGAAACACCTGACGGTCCTTTGCCTTATCTGGAGGCCTTGGCGTCGGATTGCGATTTGGTTGAAAAACTCGTTTTGTCGGCGGAAAAAGGCATTGAGGATTATTTTGATGCCTATTCAAAGGAAGTCGCGGACAAGCCAGGCCCGGTTTTTGAAAAGCTCAAGCCGATAAGGAAAGCGGACAAGGAATTTATGGACATTGAAAAAATAGAAAAAGTGAAGAATGGAAGGGACAAGCTGAAGAAGCGCATAGTTGGCCTTCAGGCGAAATACATTGACTGCAATGTAAAAACAGCCTACGGACATATGGGGAAATTGAAGCCGGACATCGAGTGCCTGGCAAGCCTTGCTCAAAATCTCGATGAAAGGTACCTGCATAAAAAAGCTGAAAGACGGCTCATGGATTTCAACGACCTCGAGCATTTCGCCCTGGCCATATTGAGTGATGAACGGATGGCGGACAGGTTCAAGGGCAAGTACCGTCAAATATTCATTGACGAGTACCAGGACAACAATAGGATGCAGGAGGCAATAATCGGAATGATTGCTTCTTCGGGCAATATTTTCATGGTCGGGGATGTCAAACAGAGCATATACAGGTTTCGCCTGGCGGAACCGGGCATATTCATTTCCAAATACATGAAGTACGGGGAAGAGAAAAACGAAGGTAAAAGGATTGTTCTCAACAAGAATTTCAGAAGCCGAAAAACAATACTGGAAGCCATCAATTTTGTTTTCGAAAACATAATGAATGAGACTACAGGAGAAATTCAATATGACACCGATGCCAAACTGAATGAAGGAAAGGATTTTCTTTCGGAACGTGCGGAAGCGGTTGAAATTCATATGCTTGAAAAACTTTTCGAATCAGACAGCGGCATGCTCGATGAAGAAATGGCCGAGCTCAACCATTCGCAGGCCGAGGCCGTATTGACCGCCAGGCTCATAAAAAGGCTTATGAACGAAGAAACCTATGATCCGCAAATAAAGGCCTACCGGCCAATAGAGTACAGGGACATTGTGATACTTTCACGGGCTGTGAAAAACTGGGCCGATGTCTTTTATGAGGTCCTAAGCGAAGAGGGGATACCTGTCTATACTGAAGACAGCGGTGGTTATTTCGACACTCTCGAGATAAAGCTTCTCGTCGACCTGCTCAAGCTGATTGACAACAGGAGGCAGGACCTGCCGCTCATGTCGGTGCTCCGTTCCCCCACAGGCGGGTTTTCCATAGAGGAAATGACGCAAATACGGCTGGTTTATCAAAAGGGAACCTATCATGAAGCCGTAAATTCATACATGATGGAAAAGACAGACAAGCTTTCAATTAAGCTGAATGAATTTTACGCAAAACTGGGAAGATGGACCAAAATGTCGAAATACATGAAACTTGACGATTTTATTTGGTCGCTTTCGGTTGAATCGGGCTACATGGCTTACATATCGGCAATGCCGGGAGGAATAAGGCGCCGTGAAAACCTGAAAGTTCTTATGGATCGCGCATCGGCGCTTTCAAAAGGGACATGTGGAAGCCTTTTTGAGTTCATCAGGTTCATCGAGGATGTTTTGAAAAGCAAAGGGGACATGGATACTGCTGCTGTTTTGGGCGAGAAGGACAATGTCGTCCGAATGATGACGGTCCATAAAAGCAAAGGGCTTGAGTTTCCGGTTGTAATTCTTTCAGGCTTGGGGAAAAGGATCAAGAGAAACGGAACGAAAAATGATTTGCTCATGCACCGTGACTTGGGCGTAGGACCCAAATATTACGACATTGGCAAAAGGGTGTTCAGGGAAAGCGTTCCCCAATCCGCAATCAAACTTCGGTCGTTCAGGGAGTCTGTGGCGGAGGAAATGCGCATATTGTATGTTGCAATGACAAGGGCTTCCGACAGACTGCTGCTCGTTGGATCCGTCAGAAACGCCGAAAAGGAAATGGCCAAGTGGTCGGAAACAATGACCGATTATTCCATACTTGATTCCAATTCGTTTTTCGACTGGATAATGGGACCCGTATCGACAATGATGACCGAAACAGACAAGCTGGCCGCACGAAGCGGAAGGGAAGTGAGGCTTTCCGGAGAAGGGCACAACTGGCGAATCATGCTCCACGACAGAACAACTCTTTCGAAAGGCCTTCCTGAAGCATTCGACAATTCAGTGAAGGAAAGGGTCGAAAACCTTGACTTTGAGGCTGACCGGGAATTGCTTGAGAGGCTTGATGAGACATTGTCATGGCGATATGCATACGCTCCTTTGGTGGAAATGCCTTCGAAAATGACGGTCACCCTGCTCAATCGGCTTGACTCGATAAATAAAAATTCCAAGTTTGGATTTTCAATCCCATCACTTTCCAAGGCGCCCGAAGGTCTTTCAGGCAACAGGGAAGCTACTGCGGCGGAAATAGGGGATATGTATCATGTTGCAATGCGCAATCTGGTTCTTGACATGGAATTGACTGAAAGCGACGAAAAAATTGAAAAACAGATTGATGGAATGATTGAAAAAGACATCCTGGCGGCAGCCGCGAAAGAATACGTCGATTTTGGAAAAATAAGGGGATTCCTGGATTCTCCATTGGGGCGTCGCATGATCGCGTCAGAAAATGTCAACAGGGAAGTGCCGTTTGTATTGAGCAAGGGAGTGGAGGAAATCGTCGAAGTGGCAAAACCGCTGCATGGAAAGGACAATCTTTTGATACAGGGCATAATCGACTGTTATTTCGAAGAGGACGGAGAATGGGTTCTTGTTGACTACAAGACGGGAAGCGCATGGAAAAAGGGCTTGGAAATTGCATCTGAAACATATAGGACACAATTGAGCGTTTATAGGGAAGCATTGGAAAAAATCACCGGCAAAACAGTCAAAGAAGCGTACTTGTTCTTTATTGATGCCGTCGAGGAGGTAAGGGTCCTTTGAAACTGATTCATACATCGGATTGGCATTTGGGAAAAAGCCTCGAGGGCCACTCCCGTTTGCCGGAGCAGAGAATGTTCATAGACGAATTCGTGGAAATTGTGAAAGAAGAGAATCCCGACATGGTTCTGGTTGCGGGCGATATTTTTGACAGCGGAAATCCTTCCGCAGCTGCTGAAGAGTTGTATTACGATTGCATGAAGCGTCTGTCGGAAGACGGCAAAAGGCTGATTGCGGTTGTTGCCGGAAACCATGACAGCCCCGAGAGGCTTGCTGCGCCGGACTGCTTCATGAAGGAACATGGCGTTCTTGTGCTTTCATATCCAAAACAGCTTATAGCAAGAGGGTCAATAGGGAATCATGAGGCAATCGAGGTCCGCGAGGGTTTTGTGCAGCTGATTGTAAACGGAGAAAAGGTTAATCTCACCGCAATTCCTTTTCCGTCCGAACGCAGACTCAATGAATTGTTCGAAAAAGGGGATTCGGAGGAAAGCATAAGGGACTCTTACTCGGAACGCGTGGGAAAATTGTTTTCGGTTGGAGGCGACATTGCGCTTGAGTGCGGATGGAATATCGCGCTGGGGCATTTCTTTACACTTGGAGGTGAAACAACCGATTCCGAGCGGCCTATACAGATAGGCGGAGGATATAGCGTGTCTTTGGATTCGATACCGGATTTCATGGATTATGTCGCTCTTGGGCATCTTCACCGTCCTCAAAGAATCAAACCGAATGTTGTATACTCCGGTTCGCCACTTCAATACAGCAAGAGTGAGATAGGGTACAGCAAAGCGGTTTTTTCCGTTGAACTTGAAAAAGGCAAACAGCCCGAAATAAGGGAGATATATTTGAAACAGTCGAAGCCTCTCGAAGTATGGAGGGTTTCAGGCATTGGTGAGGCAATGAGGAAGCTGGAAGAAAACAGGGGACGTTCGGCTTGGGTTTACATCGACATAGAAATCGACAGAATAATTCCCATGGAAGAAATAAGGGAAATGAAATCAATAAGGCCGGACATATTGGCAATAACCCCGATAATGGAAGGCCATGACGAAAAAGAGCATGATGAAAGCCTCAAAATGGAAGAACGGGGCATAAAGGAACTTTTCGCCGAATTCTACGAGAACAGGAAGGGCATGCCGCCTAGGACAGAACTTGTCGAACTGCTTGGTGAAATATTGGGAGAGCGTGAATGGGAGGCTGCCGATGAAACCGATAAGGCTTGAAATGAGGGGCATAAACAGTTTTAGGGAAATTCAGTCGGTGGATTTTTCCAAGCTTTCCCAAAGAGGGATTTTTGGAATTTTCGGACCAACGGGGAGCGGAAAATCTACAATTTTGGATGCCATGACTTTGGCTCTTTACAATGAAACCGCCAGGAAAAGCAAAGAGTACCTGAACCTCGACAGCAAAGATTTGTTTGTTTCGTTCGAATTCGAAGTCGGAACCGATACGGGCCGAGCCGCTTATGTGGTGGAGAGAGGAAAAAAAAGGGACAAAGACGGAAAAATAAAGAGTACGATAGACAGGCTGTATAAAAAAGGCGGCACAGGTGAAATAATCGAGGGGAGCGGGCAGGTCAACAGGACCATTGTGAATTTACTGGGTCTTACAATGGATGATTTTACAAGGTCGGTTGTGATTCCGCAGGGAAAATTCAGCGACTTTCTTAAGCTTGCAGGAGCAAACAGGAAAAAAATGCTTGAGCGCATATTGAAATTGCAGGAATTCGGGGAACTTTTGACTATGCGCGTCAAAAGGAAAAAGGAAGAAAACGAAAAGCGGCTCCATGGAGCAAAAGAAGCCTTGAAGGCATACGAAGGACTTGAAATTGAAAGGCTTGACGAATTCAGGGATGAGCTCCTTTTGCTTCAACGCAACATTGAAGAATTGTCGGAATGTGAAAAAAATATGAGGGCTGAATTGAGGATTTCCGAAGAATTTTGGCAAAAGAAAGACCGTTTGGAATCGATAGATATAATGATTGAATCGTCTGAGGCGGAAAAAGAAGCAATGAACGCGCTTCTGAAAAAATGCGAGATGGCGAAAAGAGTAATGGAAATGGGGCCTTGCCTGAAAGAAAAAAGAGAAGCCGGGAAAGAGATAGCCGAAATAGAAATAAATATAAAAGAAATTGCGGAAAAAATTGAGCAAAGTGAAAAAACGAAAGAGCTGTTCGAAAAACAACTCAAGATTGCTGCAGAAAAAAAAGAAAAAGACTACGAGCCTTTGATGGTGAAAAGTCTTGCAATGAAGCACATGATTGAAAATGAGACTAAAAGCCTTGAAGTCCTTGAAAGAAAAATCCGTCTTCAAGAGGATTTGATAGAAAAAGGTTCAAAACAAATGGCTGAAGTCGGAATTTCAATGTCGGCCAGAATGGAAAGAATAAAAAAAACCAGTCGTGATCTCGAAGCAAAAGAAAATGAACTTGAGCTTTTGGAACGTGAAAACTTGCTTTTCAAAGTAGGAAAAAAGCTGTCCGTGGGAGACTCCTGCCCAATCTGCGGAAATGAAATAAAACAATTCGTTTTTCTTGAGAATGGCGATGCAGATGAAGCCAAAGAAAGCATGTACCGCATTGAAAACGAATTGTCAGGACTCGAAAAGTCTTTCGATAGTGAAGAAAAGAAAATGGAAACAGAAAAAGAAACAGCCATAAGACTCGAGTACGAAATTAAAAATATGAAAAAACAGGTTTCTGAAGACAGAGTGGAAGAGAAAAGGCTCAAGGATAAAGTGGAAACTGTTTTCATGAAGAAAAATCCCGAAACGGCTTTGCTTGGAGTTAAAAAAGAAATCGAAAAGCTGGCAAGCGCAAAAAAAGATGCTGAGGAAAAGCTTGCATCAGTCAAAAAAGAAATTGAAGAAGCAAGCAAAAAAATAAGTGAATACAACAGGTCATTGGATAGAAACATTGAGCGCAGGCGTATTGCCTTAAAGACCCTGGAAAAAGAGATGCAAAAGGCAGGCATTGTGAATGAAGAGGATATTTCCAGTTTCATTTGCAGCGATGTGGAATTGAAATCAATGGAAGACCTTTACAGAAAATGGAACGATAAAAGAATAAGGCTCAATGTCCAAAAGGAAGATGTGTTGGCGGAACTAAAAGTCATGGACGTTGCCGGAAGCCGTGAAGATTTTGAAAAAAGCAAAGAAAAGCACATCCAAATTCAAAAATCCATCGAGGATTCAAATGAAAAATCCATAAGGCTTAAGGAACGCACGGAACAAATGGAGAAGAATCTCGAAAAAGTCGCAGACCTTGAAAAAAAGAAAAAGAAAATGGAAAAGGATGGCGATTTGCTGGATGAAATAACGGCATTGCTAAGAGGGAATGCATTCGTTGGATTTGTTGCAATGAGACACTTGAGATATATAGTAAGGGATGCATCCGTAAGGTTGCTGGACATAACGGGAGGAAGATATCGGCTTGAAATAGACAGCCGGGGTGAATTTGTAATCAGCGACAATTTCAGCGGAGGGTCGAGAAGAGGTTGCGATACTTTATCGGGAGGTGAAACCTTCATTGTTTCTCTTGTGCTTGCTTTGGCTCTCTCAGCCAAGATACAAATGAACAGTGTCAACAATCTGGAATTCTTTTTTCTCGACGAGGGCTTTGGAACACTGGACAAGGATGTGCTTGATGTAGTAATGGACTCGCTTGAGCGAATAAGGGAGAAAGATCTCACGGTCGGACTCATAAGCCATGTTGAAGCACTCAAAGACAGAGTTCCGGTGAAGCTTGTCGTGGATCCAGCCGAGCCGGGAGTATCCGGAAGTTCGATAAAAATGGAATATATGTAAGCGGGAGTTGGGAAGGCAATAAACTCAAATGCAATTTTTCTTATCCCATCTCTTTCAAATTGACGCCTTCGCTTTTCCTGCTTTCTGCCGCTTCAGCCATCGTGAAGCTGTATATTCCGCCTATCACAACGATTCC
>CAZEHH010000006.1:2220-34607 GCA_964512505.1 uncultured Peptostreptococcaceae bacterium | reverse complement strand
GTATGAAGAACTTCATGCGCAACATGGCTGTTTGGTTCTCCCAGGAATTCTTCGTAAAGTCTCGTTATCGAAGGATTCTTATGAGACTTCCTTATTTCAAGGGATTCGTCTTCACTGTAAAGCGCCTTGGCTCTTTCAAGACGTATGTCGATTCCCACTCTGTTTGTAGCCGAAACATGAGGCTGTCCGCCGCCGTTGACACAACCGCCGTCGCAACCCATGATTTCGATGAAGTGGTAATCCGCCTCGCCTGCCTTTATCATTTCCATTATTTTTCTTGCTCCTGCAGCGCTGTGAGTTACTGCAGCCTTGACTGTAAGATCTCCGATTTGAACTTCAGCTTCACGAATTCTTTCTTCTCCGCGAACCGCTTTGTATTCGATGGCCTCAAGGTCTTTTCCTGTCAAAACATCTGCGACAGTTCTGAGGGCGGCTTCCATGACGCCTCCGGTTGCGCCGAATATTACAGCTGCGCCCGAATAGTCGCCGTAGTACTCGTCGAATTTGCCTTCAGCAAGTTCGTTGAAATCTATCGACGCCTGCTTGATCATCTTTCCAAGCTCTCTTGTTGTGATTACGGTATCAACGTCAAGATATCCGTCGCGTCCCATTTCCTCGCGCTTGCACTCGTATTTTTTTGCTGTGCAAGGCATTACAGATACAACATATATTTTTTTCGGGTCTATGTTGTTCATTTTTGCGTAATGGGTCTTCATTACAGCCCCGAACATCTGGTGAGGGGACTTGCAGCTTGAAAGATGCGGCAAGAGTTCAGGATAGTTGAGTTCAGCGAAGTTTATCCAGCCTGGAGAACATGAAGTGATCATGGGAAGAACTCCACCGTTCGTGATTCTTCCTATGAGCTCCGTGCCTTCCTCAAGTATTGTAAGGTCTGCCGCGAAGTTTGTGTCGAACACCTTGTCAAAGCCCATCATGTGAAGAGCTGTTGCCATTTTGCCTGTCACGTTTGTTCCAATCGGATTGTCGAAGCACTCGCCCAATGCGGCTCTTACTGCCGGAGCCGACTGAACTATGACATGCAGATCGGGATTGTCGATTGCTTCCCAAACATCGTCGATGTTTGATTTTTCCCTAAGCGCCGCAACCGGACACGCGTTTACGCATTGGCCGCAATAAATGCAAGGCATTTCCGTCATGCTTGAATTGAATGCCGGGCTTACCTCGGTATTGAATCCTCTATTTGTGAATTCAAGTATTCCTATTTCCTGTACGTTCTTGCAGGTTGCGATACACCTTCCGCAAAGTATGCATTTGCTTGTATCACGTACTATTGAAGGAGAAAAATTGTCAATTGTTGGAGTTCTTTTTACTCCTTCATATGAAACTTCCTTGATTCCAAGCTCTTCTGTCAGCTTCTGAAGCTCGCATGATCCGTTTCGATCGCAAACCAGGCATTCCTGGTTGTGGTTTGCAAGAATAAGCTCTACGACCATTTTTCTTGCTTCTCTGACACGCTTCGAATTGGTTTTTACAACCATTCCTTCTGAAACCGGAGTAGTACATGCAGTCAATAGAGCTCTTGCCCTTTCAACTTCCACCACGCAAACCCGGCAGGCACCTATCTCGTTGACGCCTTCCAGATAGCAAAGGGTCGGAATATGGATTCCAATCTCTCTGGCTGCTTTAAGAATAGTATAGTCTTTAGGTGCTTGCACCTGGATACCATTTATAGTTAAAGTAACTTTTTCCACCATTTACACCTCTCTTTTAGTTTATGGGTTTAGACGAATTCTATTTCTTGATGATTGCGTTTACAGGACAAGCTTCCATGCACGCACCGCACTTGATGCATTTTTCGGCGTCAATGACATGAAGCTTCTTGACCTCTCCGCTTATGCAGTCTACAGGGCAGTTTCTGGCGCACTTGGTACATCCTATGCAAGCATCCGTTATATAGTAAGTCAAAAGATTCTTGCAGACTCCGGCCGGACACTTCTTGTCATTGATATGGGCTTCATACTCGTCCCTGAAATATCTTATAGTCGAAATTACAGGGTTTGGAGCAGTTTGGCCCAAACCGCAAAGCGCTGAATCCTTGATGGTGTATGCGAGTTTTTCGAGTTTCTCGATGTCGCCTTCCTCGCCTCGACCGCTTGTTATTTTCTCAAGCATTTCAAGCATTCTCTTGGTTCCTTCACGGCAAGGAGTACATTTTCCGCAAGACTCGTCAACTGTGAAATCAAGGAAGAATCTCGCGATGTCAACCATGCAGTTGTCTTCATCCATAACGATCATTCCACCCGAACCCATCATTGATCCGAGTGCTATCAGGTTGTCATAGTCGATTGGCTGGTCAAGATGCTCATATGTTATGCATCCGCCTGAAGGTCCGCCAGTCTGAACGGCTTTGAACTTTTTGCCGTTGGGGATTCCTCCGCCGATGTCATAAATTACTTCTCTAAGTGTAGTCCCCATTGGAATCTCGATGAGTCCCGTGTTGTTTATTTTTCCGCCCAATGCGAACACTTTTGTTCCTTTTGATTTTTCAGTTCCGATTGAAGAGAACCATTCAGCTCCCTTGAGTATTATTTGAGGTATGTTGGCCAAGGTCTCAACGTTGTTTATGATTGTCGGTTTCTGCCACAAGCCTTTATTGGCAGGGAAGGGCGGCTTGGGTCTTGGCATTCCCCTGTATCCTTCAATCGACTGCAGAAGCGCGGTCTCTTCGCCGCAAACAAAAGCTCCGGCTCCAAGACGGATTTCCAAATCGAAATCAAACCCTGTCCCGAAAATGTCTTTGCCGAGAAGTCCGTTTTCTTTGGCTTGTGCAATTGCGATTTCAAGACGCTGAACAGCAATCGGGTATTCAGCCCTTATATATACGAAACCTTGTGAAGCGCCTATTGCGTATCCTGCAATTGCCATTGCTTCGATTATAGCATGAGGATCGCCTTCCAATACGCTCCTGTCCATGAATGCGCCCGGGTCTCCCTCATCGGCGTTGCATATCATGTATTTCTGATCGTTTTTCGCGCCTGCGGCAAAGCTCCACTTTACTCCTGTCGGGAATCCGCCGCCGCCACGGCCTCTTAGACCTGACTGCTTTATATGGTTTATTACGTCTGCCGGCGACATTTCCGTCAAAACCTTGCCAAGAGCGGCATATCCATCCATTGCGATATACTCTTCTATGTTCTCCGGGTCGATGACTCCGCAGTTCCTGAGTGCTACACGCATTTGCTTTTGGTAGAAATCAACTTCATTTATGGATTTAACCTGGTCGGAAGCTTCCTCAAGCGATTCATAGTAAAGAAGGTCTCTTACTATTCTGCCCTTGAGCAAATGTTCTTCGGTTATAGTTTTTGCATCCTCAGGCTTAACGTGTGCGTAAAAAGAGCCTTCCGGATAAACCACAACGACAGGACCCACTTCGCAGAGTCCGAAACAGCCAGTCCTTATTATTTTAACTTCTTTTTCCAATCCGTTTTTCTTGATTTCTTCGTTAAAACGTTCTTCCACAAGATCCGATCCGGAAGAAGTGCAACCCGTTCCACCGCAAATCAATACATGCGATCTATACAATTCCATTTCCTTACCTCCCAATATCGTAAATTTTTGTCCGGTTTATGCGTTTGCTCCGATTGTATACTCACTGACCACTTTACCGTTTACGATATGGTCGGCAATAACCTTACGCGCTTTTTCCGGTGTCATTTCAACGTATGTAACCTTTTCTCCATTTTCTTCATAAATTTCCACTATCGGCTCAAGCCTGCAAACACCGATGCATCCGGTTTGAACCACTTCAACATCGTTTAAATTTCTTTTCTTGACTTCTTCAACCAATGAAAGAAGTACAGGTCTTGCACCGGCTGCGATTCCGCACGTTGCCATTCCTACTACAATCCTTGTCCCCTTTTTCCCTCTGAGATCGATTTTTCCTTTTGCTTCATCTCTTATCTTTGCCAATTCAGCTAAAGTTTTCATTTTTTTCCTCCTAGTAAAGGCGTCTTTATTTGTATTGCTTCAAAATGCCGGTGATTTGTCCCGGCTCCAATCTTCCATAAACCTTTTCGTTGATAACCATAACAGGAGCCAAACCGCAGCATCCGAGGCACCTTGTGGCTTCAAGCGTAAACTTGCCGTCTTTCGATGTTTCACCGACTTTGATTCCAAGTTCAGTTTCGAGACGATCAAGAATATTCTGCGCGCCTTTTACATAACAAGCAGTTCCCAAACACAATCCGATTACAAATTCTCCCTTTGGCACCAATGAAAACTGTGAATAAAATGTCACAACTCCGTATATCTCCGCAAGCGAAATATCAAGCTTTTCGGAAATGACTGTCTGCACTTCGATTGGAAGCGCCCCAAAAATCTTTTGCGCTTCATGCAAAATAGGCATCAAAGCACCTTTTCGGTCCTTGTTGGCTTCAATTGCTTGATCCAACGCGGCAAAATTCTTTTCGTTCAAAATTTCTTTCATGACTTGGTTTTCCATTTTACCTCCCCTTTTCTCACATATGGATTTACCGATTTTAAATCAACAAATCCACATTTAGTCTTTGCTGGCAGGCAATTGTTTAAATTTTCACAAATTTTCGTTATAAATTAAACAATCCCTATTGAAATAATAACATCTACAGATTGTATTTACAATGGGATTAGCCCCTGCCTCTATTGAACTTTGATGGTGGTTAATGATAAAATACATTAAAGGATTGCAAATCAATGTTATGTATATAACATATTATTGACTTGACTGAAGTATGGATTCTTCGTGTCAATTTTAGGGGCTGATAAAATGACAAGACTTGATCTCGATGAATTTAATGTGTTGGAGAAAAAAGAAAGGGAAGGAACTTTTCTTTTTGTTGTCGAAAAGAACCATGCCCCTACCGTATGCCCCCACTGCATGTCGGGTGAAGAGTCCATTGTAAAGCATGGAAAACGGGAGAGATACGTAAGGGACATATCAATAGACGGCCATCCGGTGGATTTGCTCATTCTTCATGGCCGATACAGATGCAAATACTGCGGTAAAACCTTTTATGAAACAATCGAATGCACCGACGGATTCTCGAAAATAACAAATCGTTTTAAAAACAACATCACAAATGAATGTTTCCGCAAGCCCTTCCTTCAGGTCGCCAGGGATTGCGATGTTTCCCACACAACTGTGATGCGTGTATTCGACGAATCCATGCATTCCCTTGATTTGAACAGAAAAATATATGCGCCTGACATACTCGCCATCAACAGGCTTTTCATCAACAGGGAGCTTGTCACTCTTTTCTGCGATCCCGAGAATGAACTTCTCATTGACATAAACAGGGATATATGCGATTCCAGAAACACGTCGTTCCTGGATATAATGGATCCCGATTTCAGAAATATAATACTTGCAGATCCTTTTTATATGCAATGCAGACTTCTCCACAACCGTTACCCGTATGCCACTTTTGTGCTCGACCGATTTCAAGTCGAAAAATTCATAAACAGAATATTCAAGTGCAAAATAAGAAAAACGCTTTGGTTCAGGAAAATAAAAAACATCAGCCTCTTGAATGAAATACAATACGATTTTATAAACAATTTGCCGTATGAAAATACAAAATTCGAGCATGCTTTTTTCAGGCTTGGAAGTTCTCCCCTTTTTCAGTCGTACAGTATGCTCATGGAGCTTAAACAGATATATGAATCAGAGAACAGAAAAGAAGCTGAAATCAAATACAACAAATGGAAAAACAAAGCAATAAACCATCTCGATCCCTTTTATGGACGAATGGCCTCGGTGATTGAAAAATTGAAAATGGAGTTTCTCAATTATTTCAACTACCCTAATTTACATGAATCCATCCGAAAAATCAGCAACCTGCCCCATATTATCGAAAGCCAGACTTACACTACTTCTTTCGAAGCAACGCGAGGAAGAATACTTTTCGGCAACTCAAGCATTCAAAATGAGGAAAAGGAAATCCGCCAAATCAATCTCAAACGGCCAGCGGCAAATCCAAAATGTTCCATTTTGGTTCGAAACAAAACATTGGGGGTTCATATACCTTCACTCATAAAGGAAATAGAACAAGGACACTTCTAAGGCGCATGCGCCTCAAGTGTCCTTATTTATTGAAATGATCCACTATTGCCTCAGCCGTTCTGCGGTCTATTTCCTTGAGCTTGGAAAGGGTCTCCGCGTCCGCTTCCTTGATTGCGTCTATGGTGCCAAACGCTTTGAAAAGCGCGTTTTTCCTTTTTTCTCCCACTCCTTTTATGTCATCGAGAACGGATTTGCTTAGAGCCTGGCTCCTTAGCTTCTTGTGGTATTCGATTGCGAATCTATGGGTCTCGTCCTGAATTCGCGATATGAACTTGAAAAGCTCCCTGTCCTGTTTTATTTCTATTGTCTTTTCTTTGTAAACCAGACTCTCCGTTCTGTGTTTTGCATCCTTTTTCATGCCTATTACTGGAATGTCCAATCCCAAAGCCTCAAGAACTTCGGCAGCCGCATGCACATGACCCAATCCTCCGTCTATCAAAAGCATGTCGGGAAAATCTGAAAACTTGCCTCCAAGGTGCAGGTCCCCTTTTTCGATGGCTTCCTTTTCATTCAAACCGTTTTTAAAGCGCCTGTACAATATTTCCTGCATGCTTTTGTAATCGTCCGCCTGATCGACTGTTCTAATGCGGAACCGTCTATATGCCCGCTTTACAGGCTCGGAATCCTCGAAAACAACCATGGAACCGACCGAATACACTCCTGATATGTTTGAAATGTCGTAGGATTCGATGCGTTCTATTTTTCCTTCCATTTTCAATGCTTTTTTCAGCTTGCCCGCCACAAGTTTCCTTTTAGCAGCTTTTTCCTTTTCCTTCTCAGCCTGTTTCTCCAATATTTCAATTGCATTTTTTTCAGCCATCTTAAGAAGTTTTGCCTTGTCTCCGCGTTTCGGGCACAGGAATGAAGTTTTCCCTCCCCTTTTGTCCGACAGCCACTTTTCGAGCAGCTGCTTGTCGGAAGGCAATTCCTTCGCGACAATCTCCTTGGGTATATAGGAGGACCCTGAATAATATTGTGAAATGAACATCATAATAATCTCTCCTCCATCAGTTTCAAGGAGATCTTCAATTATGTAGTTGTCTTTACCCACCAATCTTCCTTCCCTAATATAGAAAATCATGAAAGAAACTTTTTCTTCCTTCCTTGCCATGGCTATATAATCCTGGTCCAAGGGTTTTTCAAAAATCACTTTTTGGTTTTCATGAATATAATCCACTGCTTTTATCTGGTCTCTTTTTTTAGCGGCTTTTTCAAACTCCATGTTTTCGGCATGCTCCGCCATTTTCGATTTCAATTCCTTTAGAAGCTCTTCCGACCTTCCCT
This sequence comes from uncultured Peptostreptococcaceae bacterium, assembly GCA_964512505.1. Classification (GTDB taxonomy): domain Bacteria; phylum Bacillota; class Clostridia; order Peptostreptococcales; family BM714; genus BM714. The sequence continues at coordinate 27,262 of CAZEHH010000006.1, read as the reverse complement.
CTATTATCGCTATTATGCTCTTGATCATATCCTTGTAACCATCTGTGTCGGCATTCTTTCGGCAGGGTCCCATGCACCTGTTTATATGGTAATTGAGACATGGCCTCTGCCCTTCCTTGCCAAGCTTTTTCGCACATTTTTTTATAGGAAAGCTGTCGTTTATCAAATTGACCATAAGATTTACATAGCCTGTATTGGGATAAGGCCCAAAGTACCTGGCACCGTCTTTTTTCACATTCCTCGTTTTTATTACCCTGGGATATTCTTCATCCAGTGTCACTTTTATATAAGGGTATGACTTGTCATCCCGCAGCATTATATTGTATGGAGGCTTTTCCTCCTTTATGAAGTTGAGTTCAAGCACAAGAGCTTCAACCTCGCTGTCGGTTATGATGTACTCTATGTCTCTTACGTGTCCCATCATGGCCTTTACCTTGGGCTCAAGGGTGCGTCCACCGTTGACATACTGTTTCAGGCGCTTTTTGAGCGATTTCGCTTTCCCAACATATATGATTCTTCCATTTGAGTTTTTCATCAAGTAAACGCCGGGCTCAAGGGGAGCTTTATTTGCAATTGTTTTCAAAGTTTCCACATTAATCACCGCTTTGCTTTCAATTAATTCAATTATGTGTTAGAATTACCTAAACTATTATTACTTAGGAGAGTGATTTAGGCTATGACCAGCGACAAGCCCCCTTTACCGAGGCTTAAGGCCTTTGGGGCCAGCATATTAGTATTGCTAATCGTTTATTTTTTACAATTGATCACTTCAAAGGTTCTTATGGGCGGCAATAGTCTTCTTTTGCAATTTGTTTCGTTGCGTCTATAGAATTCCAATCACTCCCGAACCCTTTAAGGGTTCTTTTTATTTTTCCTGCAATACTTTACTCAAATACTGCCCGGTGTAGGAATGCTCGCAGAGGGCTATCTCTTCAGGCGTTCCCTGGGCTATGACTCTTCCACCCCTGTATCCGCCCTCCGGACCAAGGTCTATAATATAATCGGCGGATTTTATCACATCGAAATTATGCTCGATTATTATGACTGTATTTCCGGACTTTACCAATTTTTCGATTACGCTTATCAATTTTTGAACATCTGCCATGTGCAAACCGGTAGTTGGTTCGTCAAGTATATAAAGGGTTCTTCCTGTTGCGCGCTTGCTCAATTCCGACGCAAGCTTTATCCTTTGCGCCTCTCCCCCCGAAAGCTGGGTCGAAGGCTGCCCAAGCCTGATATAGCCGAGCCCCACATCATTCAATGTTTTCAGTTTCCTTTGAATCTTGGGTATGTTTTCAAAAAATCGAAAAGCTTCTTCAACGGTCATGTCGAGAACTTCCGAAATGTTCTTGCCCTTGTACTTGATTTCAAGAGTCTCCCTGTTGTACCTCTTTCCCTTGCATACATCGCACTCTACGTACACATCGGGAAGAAAGTGCATCTCTATCTTTATGATGCCGTCGCCCTTGCATGCTTCGCATCTGCCGCCTTTTACATTGAAGCTGAACCTGCCTTTCTTGTACCCCCGCATTTTAGAATCCGGCAAGCTGGCGAATATGTCGCGTATAGGATCGAATACCCCTGTATAAGTAGCCGGGTTCGACCTCGGTGTCCTACCTATTGGAGACTGGTCGATGTCTATAACCTTGTCTATGAACTCCAATCCCGATATTCCTTCGTGTTTCCCAGGCTTCTTTTTGGCCCTGTGTATCTTTGCCGCTGCGCTCTTGTACAATATTTCGTTTATGAGGCTGCTTTTGCCTGAGCCCGATACACCCGTTACGCATGTGAAGACTTTCAGAGGGAATTTGACATCGACGTTCTTAAGATTGTTTTCTTCCGCTCCCTTGATTTCTATGAAATGCCCGTCTGCCAGGCGCCTTTCTTTTGGGATGTCGATTTTCTTGGCTCCGCTCAGATATTGACCGGTTATGGAATCTTCATTTTTTATTATCTCTTCCGGAGTGCCCTCAGCCATGATGTATCCGCCATGCTCTCCCGCTCCCGGGCCTATGTCTATGACATGGTCGGCAAATCTTATTGTTTCTTCATCATGCTCGACTACGATAAGCGTGTTGCCTATATCGGTCAAATCCCGAAGTGTCTTCAGCAGCATTCCATTGTCCTTCTGATGAAGCCCTATGCTTGGTTCGTCCAAAATGTAAAGCACTCCCACCAACCCGGAGCCTATCTGTGTAGCCAGGCGAATCCTCTGGGATTCCCCTCCCGAAAGTGTCCCGGCGGCCCTTGAGAGCGTAAGGTAATCAAGCCCCACATTTTCCAGAAACTCAAGCCGGTCAAGGATTTCCTTCAGTATCTGCTCTGCTATTTTGCCTTTTTTTTGGTCAAGCTTCAATCCTTTGAAAAAATCCACAGCCTCTCTTATCGAAAAGCGGGTGACTTCGGAAATGTTGAAACCTCCTACAGAAACCGAAAGCGATTCTTTTTTCAATCTGTCGCCATTGCACATGTCGCACTTTATCATGCTCATGTATTCCTCAATTTTCTTTCGCATGTAATCCGAATTGGTTTCTCTGTATCGCCTTTCAAGATTTCTTACCATACCCTCAAAAGGCGCTCTGTATTTTCTGAATCCTCCATAACGGCTTTCATATGTGAATTCGATGTTTCGTGATCCGCTTCCATAGAGCAGTTCCTGTACAAACTTGTCCGGAAGCTTGTAAAAAGGCATGTCCATGTCAACCGAATGGTCTTTTGCAAGACTTTCTATCATTTGAACATAGTATGTGCCTTCCCCGCTTGTTGAAATGGGGTCGACCGCGCCTTCTTTTATTGAAAGCTTTTTGTTTGGAACCACAAGATCGGGATCTACCTTGAGTTCGTATCCGATTCCCTTGCATTTGCTGCAGGCTCCATATGGGCTGTTGAAGGAGAACATTCTGGGCTCCATCTCGGCAATTCCCTGTCCATGCTCGGGACATGAAAATTTGGTGTTGAATGTCATGTCGTCGCCATCCAGCAAATTGACTGCAACTATTCCATCGGCGAAGCCCAATGCCGTTTCCAAAGAATCGCTCAGCCTTGATTCGATTCCTTCCCTTATTACCAAGCGGTCTATTATTATGTCTATTGAATGCTTTTTGTTCTTGTCGAGCTCTATTTCCTCGGAAATTTCAAATATCTCGCCGTCTATCCTTACCCGAACATAACCTTCTTTTTTGATTTTCTCGATTTCTTTCCTGTGCTCTCCCTTTTTGCCCCTTACAACAGGCGAAAGTATCTGTATTCGAGTTTCTGCCTCCAGCGTCATAATCTTGTCAACTATTTGGTCGACGGTTTGTTGCGAAATCTCAATTCCGCATACGGGACAATGCGGGATTCCTATTCTTGCATAAAGCAACCTCAAATAGTCGTAGATTTCTGTGACCGTACCGACGGTGGATCTCGGATTCCTTGATGTTGTCTTTTGGTCGATCGAAATCGCCGGAGACAATCCCTCTATATACTCGACATCGGGTTTCTCCATTTGCCCCAGGAACTGCCTTGCGTACGCGGAAAGACTCTCCACGTACCTTCTCTGCCCTTCTGCATATATTGTGTCAAAAGCAAGAGAAGATTTTCCCGAACCGCTTAAGCCTGTTATGACTATCAACTTGTCCCTCGGTATTTTTACGTCTATGTTTTTCAGGTTATGTTCTTTTGCGCCTTTTATTTCAATATAATCCTTTGACATTGCCATCCCTCTATTTCTTCAGTTTCTTTTCAAGTTCAACCACGCGATCCCTTATTTCAGCAGCCCTCTCGAATTCGAGCGCTTTGGCAGCCGATTGCATTTCCTTTTTCAAATGGCCTATCATGGAATCCAACTCATCCTTGTTTATCTTGGCTTCCATTTCAAACACGGTTTCCTGGTCAGCCACTTTGGTGGCACCGATCAACTCCCGCACATTCTTTCTGATGGTGCTTGGCGTTATGCCGTGCTTTTCATTGTAATCGGACTGTATCTTTCTCCTCTTTTCAGTTTCTTTTATTGCCAGGTCCATGGACCTTGTTATTTTATCAGCATACATGATTACAGAACCGTCAACATTCCTCGAAGCACGCCCAATTGTTTGTATGAGCGATGTCTCAGACCTTAGGAATCCTTCCTTGTCGGCATCGAGAATGGCTACAAGCGTGACCTCCGGAAGGTCCAGCCCCTCCCTGAGAAGGTTTATACCCACAAGAACGTCAAAACTGCCGATCCGCAATTCGCGTATTATCTCAATGCGCTCGAGAGTGTCTATGTCCGAATGCATGTATCTTACCTTGATACCCGTTTCAGCCAGGTATTCGGTGAGCCTCTCGGCCATTTTTTTTGTAAGCGTTGTAACCAGTGTCCTTTGTTTCTTTGCCGCTCTTTTGTTTATTTCGCTTATCAAATCGTCTATTTGCCCTTTTACCGGCCTCACGCTTATTTCGGGATCAAGAAGGCCTGTCGGCCTGATTATCTGATTCACTATGGTGCAGCTTTTCTCTCTTTCGTAGGGCCCCGGAGTGGCGCTTACACAAACAATCTGCTTTGCCAACTTTTCGAATTCGCCGAAATCAAGAGGCCTGTTGTCCAGAGCGGAAGGCAAGCGAAAACCGTAATCGACAAGGTTCTGCTTTCTTGAACGGTCGCCCGCATACATTGCCCTTATCTGCGGCAGCGTTACATGCGATTCATCGACCACAACCAGCATGTCCTCCGGAAAATAATCCATCAGTGTGTACGGCCTCTCGCCCTCCCCCCTGCCGGAAAGATGCCTTGAATAATTTTCGATGCCGTTGCAGAATCCTATTTCCCTAAGCATTTCCATGTCATACATGGTTCTCTGACGAATTCTTTGCGCCTCGACGAATTTCTCTCTGCTTATAAAATATTCATGCCGCTTTTCCAATTCAGCTTCAATCCTTGTAATCGCCTTTTCGATTTTTTCTCTGCTGGTCACATGGTGGGAAGCAGGAAATATTGCGGCATGTTGGCGAATCCCCAAAATTTCCCCCGTCAAGGCGCTGACTTCGGTAATCCTGTCGATTTCATCTCCGAAAAGCTCTATCCTGATTGCTTTTTCGCCAGACGAAGCCGGAAAAATTTCTACCGTGTCTCCCCTGACCCTGAATGTGTTCCTTTCGAAGCTCAGGTCGTTTCTGTCGTATTGTATATCGACAAGCTTCCTGACAATTTCATCCCGGCTCTTCTCCATTCCGGGTCTTACAGACAGAACCATATTGTTGTAGTCGATCGGGTCCCCAAGTCCATATATGCATGAAACGCTTGCAACTATTATTACGTCGCGCCTCTCGGAAAGCGAGGCTGTTGCCGAATGCCTCAGCTTGTCTATTTCGTCGTTTATGTCTGCATCCTTCTCGATGTATGTGTCGCTGTGGGCAACATATGCTTCCGGCTGATAGTAGTCGTAGTAACTGACAAAAAACTCTACAGCGTTTTCCGGAAAGAATTCCTTGAACTCGCTGCATAGCTGGGCCGCCAATGTCTTATTGTGTGCAATGACCAAGGTGGGCCTTTGAATTTTTTCTATCACATTGGCCATGGTGAATGTCTTTCCGGAACCTGTCACACCCAGAAGAGTCCTGTATTTTTCTTTTGAGGAAAGGCTTTCCACCAATCCGCTTATAGCCTTTGGCTGATCCCCCTTGGGAGAATAGTCCGATACTATCTTGAAGCGATCCATTCATTTACCTCCTATAAAAAACCGACAGAAAATGTCTCAATCCCCGGGACACCTTCTGCCGCAAAGTCTTCATAATTATTGGATTTCCAATTCCTTCGCCTTAAGGCGCTTGTTTACGAATCGATTGAAAAACTCTATTATGACAGCCGCGAAAGGCGCTCCCAAAAGCATGCCCATCACGCCAAACAACTTCCCACCGACAATGATCGCCAGAATTATCCAAAACGGCTTCAATCCGACCTTCTCTCCAAGTATTTTGGGGCCGAGATAAAGACCGTCAAATTGCTGAAGGACCAATATGAAGAGCAAAACCCAAAGTGCCTGCAAAGGACTGCTGAACAATGTTATAAGAACCGCCGGTATGGCTCCGAAGAAAGGCCCGAAGTATGGAATCATGTTGGTCAAACCTATGATTATGCTGAGAAGAAGAGCGAACTCGACTTTCATGATTGAAAGGCCAAGCATGCAAATTATTCCTATGATAATCGAATCAAGCAATTTGCCGTTGAAATATCTGCCGAATATGGTATTTACGGTATTCCCGAATTCGATTACTTCATCCGCCATATTTTTCTTCAAGACCGCATAGACTACTTTTTTGGTTCCCCTGACAAAGCTCTCCTTGTCAAGCAGCATGTATACAGAAATTATGAGTCCCATCAGAAAACTCAACAAAGCTGATGTAACGCTCAAAGCCTTTGAAAAGGCGGCTATTGTAAATGCCGTTCCATTTTCAAGGTTGAATATTCCGTTTATCTGCCCAAGTATGGCATTGAGGTTTTCCTCGAGATAGGAATCGACATTGTATTTTTTCAGTATGCCGAAATTCTGAATTTTATCCCTAAAATAATTTTCAGTAGCTTGCAGATAATCAGGCATCTTTTCTATTATCTCCCCTATGCTGTTCATTATTTTAGGAGTGACAAATGTTAATATAACAATTACAATTCCTATTATTACAGTATAGATTGCAAGTATGGCATAGCCACGCCTTATTCCTGTTCCCGTTTCCAGTTTCACCATCAGGGGATTCAGCAGATACGCAAAAGCGAAGGCCCAAATGAAGGGAGCTATCATTGAAATAATGAAGTCGGCACCTTTTACAAGTATTTCCGAATTGTTTACTATCCTGTACATTATGAATGAAATAAGCAAAACAGGCAAAAGATTCAAGTACCTTATTTTTTTATTGTTAGACATGTCATCCCCCCTGATTTTCCATACCTCGATTATAACATATTCTCTATGGTCAATGTCTTTTCAAATAATTGAAAAGCCTTTTGAATCTGCTGCTTTCCTTGGCATTGAATCTGTATACTGTTCTTGGATGCCTTTCAACATAAATGCACTCAAGGCTTGCTGTTCCGCTTTCATAATTGCTGTATTCCTTTATATCCACACTCCCTCCCGCATGCATCACTTCCAGCCATATGACCGACGGCCTTTTCTGAAGAAACGAATCGAGATCTTTGTCTCCCAAAAGGGGAATGTTGTTTATTTTGATTATCCTGTCGCCAGGCTTGAGTCCGATTTTATATCCCACACCGTCTTTTTTGACAAAAATCACCATGTTTCCGGCATCACCAGCTTCAAACAAGCGTTTTCTTGACTTTTCTTCCCTTTGGCTGTAAAGAATAAGACCCTCATGGGCAAGCGGCGCGAAAATTGCCGCCACAAACTTGAAAGCATAAATCTCCGATGAAAGCAATGAAAGAACAAGCAAGGCAAAGCTGTAAAGAGCTAATCGCCCTGCTGCAATTTTAGTCTTTTCCTTGGGCATTCTTGAAAGCGTCATGTCTCCATACCCTAAAACGGCAACCAAGCCTGTAAGCCTGAGAATTACAGTTTGAATGCTCTGCCCTTCAGGAATGAAAGCGGGCCACCAGGCAGGCAGCGTTCCTGTATTGATCGGAACATCCCTTCCCAGGACAGCTACAATTACAATCATGGGTATGGGCCAAAATTTCTGCAGATAAAAACCTCCGCAAATTTTGTTGTCTTCCGCCCTTGTAATTATTGGAGTTGAAAAGCTATGCCCGTCTATATAAATCAATATGCTTTCTATCATATGCAATACTGCCACTACCGCCATCATGCTCGAAACATTGATGTCTGGCCAACCTGTCAACAGGCTAAATATGGAAATTATTCCTCCCGCATACGAAAAACAGATGTATCTGGATCGTACCATCATCAAGAAAATCGCCAATGGCAGCACATAGGAAAAATCGCCTATGGATATTGTGATTCCCAAGACGGTCATCAAAGCAGTCCCCAAATAACCTCCTGCAATTCCAAAAACGACTGAGTAAGCCGTTTTTTTCCTGATGGGTGTTACGGTTTTCCCATAAAGCGATATTTCCATCCGCTCGAGCTTTCTGTATTGAAAATAAACTACCAATATGACCATCAAAAATATAGGCTCCATGAAAACGTCCGACAAAGACGCAACTGTCAATTTCAATATTTCATACAAATCATACACAAATACAACCCTCCACACTCCAATTAAATGCCCGGCTTAAAACCGGGCATAACCTTTCCCATAATGGGTTTTCTATTGTTCTACAAGCCCGCGAATGACTTCAAGGGCTTTTTCAAGCTGCACATCTATTGCATTTCCGTCATTGTCATAAGGCAATTCTTCCGGCAGACTAACAATTATGTCGGGCTCTATTCCCGTTTCGTGTATGTTCCGTCCGCTTGGCGTCTTGTATGTTGCAATGGTGAGTTTTACCGCCGAGCCGTCATTCAACGGATCGAGCACCTGAACAAGCCCTTTTCCGAAAGTAGTTTCTCCCACTATCGTTCCGGATCCGCTGTCCTGAATGGCTCCTATCAATATTTCAGACGAACTTGCACTGTTTTCATTCGCAAGCACCACCAGCGGCATATTCAATTTGGTCTCCTCGTCGGAAGTCTCGACTTCAATTTTTCCATCGCCATAGTCTATTGCGACAATAGTTTGCCCACCCAATATTTCGTCGGCGATCTCTATGCATTCATCGACGTCCCCTCCGGGATTGTTTCTAAGGTCGAGTATCAAACCGTCGACGCCCTGTTTTGTAAGGTCGTCCAGGTTTTCCTTGAATTCCGAATACGATTTCGAATCAAACATTGTGAGCCTCAGATATCCTATGTTTTCATCCATTATTTCGGACTTGGCAACCTTCAATATTATTTCTTCCCTTATTATTTCTATCGTGATAAGGCCTTCATATCCTTCCCGCTCTATCTCAAGAACCACTTTCTCTCCCGGTTCGCCTTTTATTCTGCCTACTGCGTTGTCTATTTCATCGGCAAAAACAGCAACTCCGTCTACGGAAACGATACTGTCTCCAGGCAAAATGCCGGACCTTTCGCCGGGAGTGTCCTCAATTGGCGATATTACGGTTATCCTGCCGTCTTTCCCAGGCGTCACAACCACTCCTATGCCTCCGTAGCTTCCTGTGTTTATTTCCTTTATATATTCGTAGTCGTCCGACGAATAATATACCGAATATGGATCATCCAACGCTTCCAAAACACCCTTGTAGGCGCCTTCGAGCAATGATTGCCTGTCTATTTCTTTGAAAAACTCCGTTTCGGCCATGTCCATTATGTATTCCAATTTGGAATACTTTTCCTGTGTGTCCCTGTAAGCCTGCAGTTCTTCCGCCGGCAATACAACTCGGGTGCCGAATCTTATTCCAAGGAAATTATCCAATGCCACCGTCCCCAAAGCAGAAATTGCCGCTGTTATGAATATTATAATAATCAACTTCGTTTTTTTCATCTATGCATCCTTTCAATCAGTTCCCTTTCACCCAAGGAAGCGGATTGACGTATTCGCCGTTTTCCCTGACTTCAAAATGGAGATGAGGTCCCGTGGACAAACCTGTGCTTCCCGACTTTGAAATGGCTTGTCCTTTTTCTACTTTGTCGCCTTCGCTGACAAGCAATGTGTTGTTGTGGGCATACAATGTGACTATTCCACCTCCATGGTCGATCATTACAATCTTTCCATAGCCCCCGTTGTAGCCTGACGCGATTACCGTTCCGCTTTGCGCCGCAACAATTGTCGAATTTGAAGGCACTCCTATGTCAATTCCCGTATGAAGCTTTCTCGTCTTGAGTATTGGATGAATCCTGTATCCGAATTCGGAAGTTATTCGGGTGTATCCGGGAGCCGGCCATGTCATTATTCCTCCGATATAGGCGGCGTCCGATTGTTTTCGTCTTATTTCATCTTCTATTTTTTTTGCCAAATCGAGCAATTCATTTTCAGCTTTTTCAAGTTCGGCAGTGTTTTTGACCAAATCTTCCTTGTCTCTTTCCAGTTTGCCCCTGTTTAACTGCAAACTTTGCGCTTTGTCGTCTTTTTCATTTTTCGAATTCACAAGCCTTAGCCTGTTCGCTTCAAGCTCCTGCTTTCTTATAAAAATAATTTCCTTTTGTTCTTCCATGTATTTAAGCAAATTTACATCATGTGTGAAAATCTTTTTCACCATGTCCAGGCGTGTTATCAAATCGCTGAAATTCTCGGATGCAAGCAAAACCTCTATATACCCGATTTCCTTGTTCTTGTACATGACCCTCAGCCTGGAATTCATCACTTCCGTCTTTCCTTCAATGTTTCTTTCTGCTTCCGAAAGCTCCTCTTCCTTCTGAGCGATGTCTTCCATGGTGTTCTTGATATCCTTTTCCAACAATCTCATGGCTTCTTCAAGCAGGTTGATGGATTTGTTCAAGTCACCGATTCTTTCCGTCAAGCCCTTGCCTTTGGCAGTGTTTTCGTTTATCTTGGCCTGGATGCTTTCAATTTGATTGTTGACGTCTTCAAGCTTTGCATTGTCGTCGCTTATGCTGCCGGCAAAAGCTTCAAGGCAAAATGCAAAAACCAACAGAAACACAACAAACCATAAAAGTTTTCTATCTTTCATTCCGACACCTCCCGATTACACCTTCAAGTATTTTCTCATTGAAAGTATGCTGCCCAAGGCTCCTATTCCCATTCCAAGAACCGCAAATATGACCATCATGTCCTTGATTATCGCATTCATTGGAACAATGTACGTTGTCAGCAACATGTATATCTGATTTGAAACGGCATTATAAATATAAGAATATCCAAAGTAGACAATTGCAAGCGACAAAATCGCTCCAAGCAAACCCAAAACCATTCCCTCTATAAAGAAGGGCCATCTTATGAACCAATTGGTTGCACCAACATATTTCATTATGTTTATTTCCCTCTTGCGCGCGGCAACAGTGAGCTTTATGGTATTGCCTATTATAAAAATTGACAGGAACACAAGAATGGCTATGACTACCAGCCCAAGAAGCCTTATGAAATTTGCTATTGAAAGGAGCTTTTGAACTATGTCATTGTAGTATTTGACTTCCTCTATTCCTCCTATTCCGGAAATTTCCTCAACGATTGAATCACTGTAGGCGATGTCCTTCACATAAATGATTATTGAATTCGGCAGGGGATTGCTCTCAAGCCCCTCCAGCAAGAATGCCTGGTCGCCCCATTTTTCCCTCATTTTTTCCAGTGCCGTCTCCTTGGATTCGAATTCGAGTTGGCGAATTCCCTCAACACCTTCCAGTCGGGACTTTATTGCGAGTATCTGCCCGTTTTCCACATCGTCGCGCAAATACAATTGAATTGAGTCGAACTGCTGCTTTACATCCTCCACCATGTGGTTCATGTTTATAATCAAAAGAAAAACCATTCCAAGTATCATGAGGGCGGCGGCAACCGAACCTATTGAAGCAATGCTCATCATCCTGTTCCTTCTTATGTTTACAAAGCCCTCTTTAATCAGATAAAAAACCGCTCTAATCTTCATAACCGTAGCACCCCCGAATCTCGTCTCTTGCAATTCCGCCGTTTTCAAGGGCTATTACACGTTTTTTCATTGTGTCAACGATGTCGTTTGCGTGTGTCGCCATAATAACCGTAGTGCCTCTTCGGTTTATGTAATTCAAAAGCTTCATTATTTCCCATGAATTCTCGGGGTCCAGATTTCCTGTTGGTTCATCGGCTATCAATATGGGCGGATTGTTGATTACAGCCCTTGCCACCGATACGCGCTGCATCTCCCCTCCCGACAATTCATCAGGATACATGTTGGCCCTTTTGCTTAAGCCCACCATCGAAAGTACAGTCGGGACCCTCCTGCGGATTTCCCTGGGCGTTGCTCCCACAATTTCCATGGAAAAGCCCACATTTTCATAGACCGTCTTGTTTGGAAGCAGTCTGAAATCCTGAAAGACGACTCCCATTTTCCTTCTCAGGTAAGGCACTTGCCTCCTGTGCAGATTCGTGATGTTTTGATTTGCTATTATTATCTTGCCGTCCGTCGGTTCCTCTTCCAGCAAAAGCACTTTTACGAATGTTGATTTTCCGGCTCCACTCGGACCGACTATGAATACGAACTCCCCTTTATCGATATGCAAGCTGATGTTGGACAACGCCTTTACCCCGTTGTTGTAGGTTTTGCTTAGATTTATTATTTTTATCATAAACTCTACTCCTGCCTGTTATTTATATGTATAAGCAACAAATTGACACAAGACTACATATATATTATATAATTATCATGCACGATTTATATCCATTAAGCTTCAATGTAACTTAAATTTAATTTATAGAAGGTGATTTGATGAAAGAAGATTTGCGCAAAACAATTTTATCTAAAAGAGACAGCATGGACGCTGCCGACAACAAGAGGCTCAGCGGTACGATCTGCAGAAGCCTGATTGCACTTTCCGCTTACGAATCGTCAAAAACAATCATGTGTTTTGTAAGCTTTCGAAGCGAAGTGGATACCGGCATCATAATAAAAAACATACTTGACAGAGGAAAACGCCTTGTGGTCCCTGCTGTTGACATCAAGACAAAATCCCTAAAGCTGTCTTATGTCAATAGCATCGGCGATCTTGTCCCCGGGGCCTACGGAATACCGGAGCCCTCACCTTCCTCTTTTAGAGAAGCTTCCCCTGAAGATATCGACCTGGTCTTGGTGCCGGGAGCGTGTTTCAACCTCAAAGGCTATCGAATAGGGTACGGCGGGGGATATTACGATAAATTCCTTCCTAAAATCAGAAAGGACGCATTGTCTTTGGGCCTTTGTTTCGATTTTCAGATTGTGTCTTCAATCGAGCCTGAAAAGCATGACATTCCTGTAGATATAGTCTTGACTGAAAAAAGGATGATAAAAACAAAAGCGCAGCCGCTTGAAGGCTAAATGCCTTAAGCTGCTGCGCTTTTTCCTTTATGGCAATTTATTTGAATCAGTCAGTCGTCTTCCTTCTTTTCTCCGGCGCCGCTTTTTTCGTCGCCGTTCTCCACTGAGGCAAGCTCTACAAATCTCTTGTGCACAAGATTATGAATGGTGCCTTCCGGATATTCCCCTTTTCCATCGGGTTCTCCAGCTGCTACACCCGTCAGTATTTCTATTCCCTGGTCTATGGTCTCTACGCCGTATATATGGAAGAGCCCTTTTTCCACCGCCTGAACGACCTCGTCCATAAGCATCAGGTTGGGTACGTTTTGGTGTGGGATCATGACGCCCTGCCCTCCTGTCAGCCCTTTCATTTTGCATACTTTATAGAATCCTTCTATTTTCTCGTTGACTCCTCCTATGGGTTGGATTTCGCCTCTCTGGTTCACTGACCCCGTAACGGCTATGCACTGCTTTATGGGGACTTGAGCCAGACTGGACAAAAGCGCATAAAGTTCGGTGCTGGAAGCGCTGTCTCCTTCAAGACCCGAATAGAGTTGCTCGAAAACTATGCTTGCGGAAAGGCTGAGACGTTTCTCCTGCGCATACTTGTGGCCGATATAGCCGTTTAGGATCAAAACGCCCTTGTCGTGGATTTTCCCTGTGGCACGCACTTCCCTGTCTATGCTTATTATCCCCGACTTTCCTTTGTATGTGGCAACTGTTATCTTGTTGGGTTTGCCAAAACTGTAATCGCCCATACCGACGATTGCAAGCCCGTTGATTTCTCCGATTTTTTCACCTTCGACATCCAAAAGGTATATTCCGTCTTCAAACATTTCCATTACCTTTTCTTCATACTTGTTGCTTCTGTAGTTTTTCTCCATTATGGCTTTCTTGATGTGGGCTATTCCAACCACTTCGGCTCCAGCCACTTCAGCCCAGCTGTCGGCTTCGTACAGTATTTCTACAATCTTGTTGAATCTTGAACTCAGCTTTTTCTGGTTGTCGGCAAGTCTTGAGCTGTATTCTACAACTCTTTGCACGGCTCGCCTGTCAAAATGCCTGAGGTTTTCCTTTTCCGTATGGGTTGCTATGAAACGCGCCATCTTAAGCATGTTGTCGTTGTCCCTGCTCATTTCGATGTCGAAATCGGCCATAACCTTGAACAGCTTGTTGAATTCCTCGTCGTAGGCATACAGCAAATAATATGTGTAGGGATCCCCTATCAGTATCACCTTAAGATCAACAGGTATGCATTTGGGTTTTATGGATGTCGTCGCCACAAAACCCAATTCCTTGCCCAAGCTTTCAATAACTGCTTTTTTTGTGCTTAGAGCCCTCTTGAGCGCAACCCACGAATACGGGGAAATCAGCAAATCTCTCGCCTTGAGTATCAAATAACCACCATTTGCCTGATGGATTGCCCCCGGTTTTATTTGCATGAAATCCGTTTTCATCACTCCCATCTCATTTTTGTATTCCACGCTTCCCATGAGATTGTAATAAGAAGGGTTTGATTCCTCTATTACCGGAGCATGCCCGATTTCACTGTTGTCGATAAAAAGGTTGATCCTGTATCTTTCAAAGAACACTTCAATGGAACGCATTTGCATCATCGCAAACGGATTCGTTGTTTCAGATGTGTCATTCTTTTTAAAATTCTCGATGTTGGATACAATATCGTTTACAACCTTTTCGAGATGACAAGTGACATCTTCATTTTCTGCAAATATCCTCTTAAGATTTGTCATATGGAAAACCACGACTTTTCGCCCTGTTTCTTCGTCCAACTCCTTCAATTTATTCCTGAGAAGCTCTTCGTTTCCCTTCATCGAATTGAAAATGTCAACAGTCTCTATATTCAGTTCATTCGATCTTTCCCTCAAAGCTTCCGCTTCTTTTGCATCGAGCTTTTTGTACTCTTCTTCAGTCATCGGCCTTCCCTCTTTCAAAGGCATGCTGATCAGTCCATGTTCAGTCTGGCTGAAAATGAAATCGTATCTTTGTGAAATTTCATTTATTTTCTTTAGCATTTCTTTCGATTTGTTTTGAAATTCCAATATTATTCGATTCTTCTTGTCTTCATATGATTTGGTGGCAAAAGCTCCCCCCATCTCCTTGCGTATTATTTTTATTGTCTGGTCCATTTCTTCGACAAATACCTTGCCCAGTCCGGGCTTCATGCCCAATGCAATTGGGGCATTCGGATTCTTGAAATTATATACATAGACCCAGTCATCCGGAACAGGGTTGTCCTGGGCTTTCTTTTCAGCAAGAAGGCGTACATAGCTGCTTCTTCCCGTTCCGCTTTGCCCCGAAACATAAATGTTGTATCCCGGTTTTCCTATGGAAAGTCCGAAATCAAGTGATTTTGACGCTCTTTCCTGGCCTATTATGCCTTTGAGAGGCATCAGTTCAGCTGTTGTTTCAAAGTCGTAAACGTCATGTTTTATGTTGAATTTCAATTGGTCTGGAGACAATTCATATTTTTTCAATATATTCACTCCCCTGAAAAATATTTTATTCATCCTTTCTATACCCTTGATTTTCAATCCAAAAACAGGAAAAACCGATCCGGCAATCAAATCCCGGACCGGCCGCATGCAATTCCCTAATAAACCGGTGTGCAGAACTTTTTGTATTTTTCCACTTTCCCGCAAGTAATTTCAAAAAACTTGCTCTTGATCTTCATGCATACTTCTCCGGGTTCGCCTTTTCCTATCACTCTGTTGTCAACTTCAACAACAGGCGTGACTTCCATGGCCGTGCCGCTGAAAAAAGCCTCGTCCGCCGTATACAAATCAACTCTCGAAAAACTTCTCTGTTCCACTTCTATTCCAAATTCCTCTTTTGCCAAGAGCATCACTGTGTCCCTTGTTATTCCTTCCAATATGTTGTCTGACGGAGGAGGAGTTATCAATTTGCCTTTTTTTACAATGAAGAGGTTCTCTCCCGGACCCTCGCAAATATTTCCGGAATCGGTCAATAGAATCGCTTCGTCATATCCATTTTGCAAAGCTTCCAAAGACGCCAATGCCGAATTTATATATCCTCCAGTCGGTTTTACTCTTGGCGGAATCATGTTGTCGGTCATTCTTCTCCATGACGAGATGCAAACCTTGAAGGATTCCTTGCCCGCAAAATTCCCCAACGGCTGACAATACATAAGAAGCCTGTCATCGTCATCCATAAGAGTCGGAGACAGTTGATCGGAACCCTTGTATGCCACAGGCCTTATATAGGTTGTCGATTTGAAATTGTTCTTCTTGAGCAGTTCGACAGTTATGTCCACCAAGTCCTGCACCGTGTAATCTATGTTTATGCTGAGTGTTTTGCATGAATTAAGCAAACGCTCGTAGTGCTCGTAAAGTCTGAAACCATACAACTGACCCTCTTCTTCATCCCAATAGGCCCTTATTCCTTCGAAGCATCCCAGGCCATAGTTGAAAGCCTTTGATCTTATACCTATTGAAGCCTCTTCCTCTTTTACGATTTTGCCGTTGAAATAAACATACGATTCATTCATTGCTCTTCCCCCTAATTATATTTTTTTAATTTGCAAACAAGTGCCTATGGCATAAGCCATAGGCTGTATAGAATTAAATTGATTGCATATTATTTTTTCTTTTTGCGCTTCTTCTCTTCTTTAGCGCTTGCGATCATAACATTGATAAAACTCATCAAACCGCCTCCTTTCATTTACAAGCAATTAAAAAACCCGCCCCCCGGATTATAAAAATCCTAGGGGCGAGCATCTCTCGCTGTACCACCCTATTTCACGGAACCATTCCCGCCTCTGTTCAGGCCGCATCGAGCCCTAGCCCTGTAACGGGGGCAACCGGAATCATCTACTCGAAAAATCTTTCGATTCATCTGCTAAGGAGTGATCATTTCACTTTCGGAATAACGCATGCTTTCAGCGGGGTGCATGCTCTCTTTTGAAATCCGAAAATCTTTCTCTCCGTCATCGCAATTTGTTTTCATGTGTCATAATTTTCTGTATATTTTGATAATACCCACATAAGGGCTGAATGTCAACATTTATTTTTTTATTTTTGAATTATTTTCTGAAACTTTAAGTCTGCTTTAAATTGCAAAGGTGCATTTATATCTGCTTGCACTACTTTGAGATATCTCTTGTCAGCACTACTTTCAACAAAAACTTTGGAATTACAAGCATTCTATTGAAGCGCCAAGGTTCCTTTACCAACCTGTAAAGCCATTCGAGACCCATGTCGACCATTGCTTTCGGCGCCCTTTTAGCCGCTCCGGACATCACATCCAAAGAACCTCCGACACCCATTGCAACTTTTGCATTGAGCTGGTGCTTATGCTCATGAATCCATTTTTCCTGTTTGGGAGCGCCCAATGCCACAAAAAGAACATCCGGCTTCAATTCGTTGATCCTCTTTATTATTTCCTTTTCCTGTTCCTCGTTGAAATAGCCGTGATGACTGTCCTTTACCGATATGCAAGGATAATCGTTTTGAATCCTCGAAATTGATCCGGCAAGTATTTCAGGTTTTGCTCCCAGTATATATATTGATTTTTTTGTGTAATTCAAGTACTTGAGAATTTGCTCCATCATATCGATTCCTGCAACTTTGCCCTTGATTCCCATACCATGTATGCGGGAAGCGAGCACTATGCCGAAGCCGTCCGGCACATTCAACTGTGAATCGAGCAATGCATCCTTTAGTTTTTCGTCTGTTTCCGACAACATGATTATTTCAGTGTTCGGTGTATATATGCTGGACATCCTATCCTTCTTCAACAATTCCTTGAATCTGTCCATTGCCTCTTCCATATTCAAATTGTCAATCGGTATCCCGAATATTTCGATGCTGTTTCTCATTTGCTTCCCTTTCATCCGTGATATTTAAACTCCTCATAACTTCTTAAAGCCCTTAATTATAAGCATTCTAATTGAGAGTATACTCTCCTTTTACCATGACCCAAGAATCCTCGGATACATCCGCCCCTCTCCCGTCGTTTCTTGGAACCAGGATCAAATGGTTCATTTGTATCTGTTCTCCTGTCTTGAGGTCTTTTCCGTATGTCAAATCCGCCAATCCGTTGCCTGCCGCATTTGCTATTGCTTTCATTGCACCGCTTCTCAATATGACCTGCGTATTGCCTCCAAAATAGACTACGCTTCCTGCCTTTATCAAAATCGGCTCGAAGGCTGCGTCATCACCCGGAGTTGCTTGCTGCGAAACGGAATTTTCAGAGCCTGTTTCCATTGTATCCAGCTTCTCCTGAAAATCCGACACAATTTCCGACAGACGGCTTTCAACATAGGACAAAGTCACTACCGGGTCGTTTTCCGAACCCGGCTCGTATGTCATAGCCAATGCCCCCAAAGTCATAGCCGCCAAAACAAGGATGGAGATGACCGTAACTGCGAATTTCCTTTTGCCTTTCTTACCCATTGTGAACCCTCCAATTAATTCTTCTTTTACATTCAATCCATTCTATCACAAATAGTTTGGCTGTTTATATATCATCACACAAGCCAAATACGGTTTTGGAATGCCAAAAACCGGATAAAGGGTTTTGCTCTTAATTCAGAAAACCCCCGAATTGTTCCGGAGGCAATCCATATGTATTGTCAATCTTTCCGCTCAATCATTCAGCTTGTTCCCGATGCCAAGGCTTATTGTGATGCTCTTGTCGACCTTTTCCATCATTTCATCGCTGAACATTCCTATCCTTTCCATGATTCTCTTTCTGTCAATTGTCCTTATCTGTTCCAAAAGCACTACCGACTTTTTATTCAAGCCATAGGTGCCTGAAGGTATCTCTATGTGGGTTGGAAGTTTAGCCTTGTTTATCCTTGATGTTATGGCAGCCACTATGACTGTCGAGCTGTATCTGTTTCCTATATCGTTTTGAACCACCAATACAGGCCTTACGCCTCCCTGTTCCGAGCCCACAACAGGATTCAAATCCGCATAATAAATTTCGCCGCGCTTTATGTTCATATTTCGACATCACTCTCCAACGCCAAATCCGCCTCATAATTGAAAAAGCCCATGATATCGGCTTCAAAACCGTCTTCTGAGATCTTCGAATTTATTTTATTCATATACTTGTATCCTTCAGCTATCGAAGAAAACTGCTCATATGTGTTTTTATTTGGCTGCATATTGCCGCTCCTCATAATCGTATTCCAATTCATTATATATCTTGGAGGAAATTTAATCAAACTTCAAATAAGCGGAGAGATGGTTCCATGTCCCCTCCGCTTTTTCTGGTTACAGACTCGCCAAGTAATCCACGGATTTGACCGTCTTTCCGCCTCTTGTATATTCCCTCGGTATCCTTTTGCTTATCATGCAGGTTATTTCATAATTGATGGTTCCCAACTTTGACGCCACTTCATCAATTGATATTGTATTTGTCCCATCGCTTCCGAACAGGATCACTTCATCGCCTATTTTCACATCTGTCCCGGTAACGTCAATAAGGCATTGATCCATGCATATCCTTCCCACAACAGGCACTTTCTCTCCATTGACCAGGACCTCGGCTTTCCCTGAAAGCATTCTTGTATAGCCATCCGCATAACCTATCGGAACGGTTGCTATCTTCCTTTTTCCCGGAGTCACGTATTTCAAGCCGTAGCTTACTCCTCTTCCAGCCTCCAGCTCTTTTACATGTGAAATTTCCGCCTTTAGCGACATCACCTGCTTCAGGGCAAGCCTTTCCTTTATGACCTCATCGGAAGGGTAAAGACCATAAAGTATGATTCCCGCTCTTACCATTTCCATGTTCATCTCCGGAAGATCCATGATTGCGGCACTGTTCGAGACATGTTTGACCGGTATTTCAAGACCTCTGGCTTTTAAGGAATCAACCATGAACTTATACTTCTCGTATTGGCTGTATGTATATGACTTGTCAACTTCATCGGCAACAGCAAAGTGAGTGAACATTCCTTCAATCTCAATATTAGGCAATTTGCTTATTTGCATTATCTTATCTACAGAATCTTCGTTTGCCTGGAAACCCAAACGGCTCATTCCCGAATCTATTTTTATGTGCACCTTCAGTTTCTTTCCCAATTCCTCGGCACGCTCCGAAAAAATCCCAGCTTCGTCAACATTGTACATGGTTTGTATTATGTTGTTCTCTATAACATCATCAGCCGCATATGCTGGCGTATAGCCTAAAATCAATATCGGGACTTCTTTGAACACTTTTCTTAGCTGCAGCGCTTCTGAAAGTGTCGCAACTGCAAATCTGTCCACTCCCAATTCCAAAAGCGCCTTGCCTATTTCAACTGCTCCATGCCCATAGGCATCGGCTTTAATTACTCCGGTGACCATTGTTCCCGGCCTGACCAAGGCCTTTATTTTTCTGAAATTCTCCTCAAATGCATCCAAATCGATTTCCGCCCATGCGGGTCTTGCTCTTTTTACCATTTTTCTCCCCCTCATTAAATTTATTCATTCATTTTCGATAAAGCCGCAGATAATGAATCCGCTATGTCCGAAGCCAATACGGAACGCTCATGGATTCTTTCAGCAGCCAAACATCCCGCCTTTTGATGAATGTTCACAGCCTCCAATATGCCGGCGGCAATTCTCGGAACCTGCGCCAGAACACCTGCCAAAGCCCCTGTAAGAACATCTCCGCTTCCAGCTGTAGCCATTGCCCTGTGCCCTCCGGCACAAATAAAGGCTTCTCCTCCAGGCTCTGCAACAATGGTAACAGGCCCCTTAAGCACTGTGAAAACTTCATGCTGTCTTGAAAACGCTTTGGCCGATTCCACAAGATCATCGGATTTCCTATCGCCAGTCAATTTTTTAAACTCCCCCAGGTGCGGGGTGATTACGACATTGCTTCCCGCCCCTTTTTTATCAAGAAGATTGACCTCTTCGGATAGAATATTCAATGCATCGGCATCCAAAACAACAATTTTATTTTCCATCCCAACTGCTTTGATGATATATTCCCTTAGCAATGGAGTTTTTCCGCAACCCGAACCGGCAACCAAAATATCGAAACCTTCCATTGCCGAAAGCATATTTTCAGTCAAATTTCCGTTTTGGACCGCTTCGCCATTATAGGTCAAGGCAACAGCCTCAGGAACTTTTCCGGCTATTGCTGCCCAAACAGGCTCCTCGACAACCATTTTGACCAGTCCGGCTCCGCTCCTCAATGCTCCCATCGCATTGAAAAGGGCAGCACCTGTCATGTCCCTTGATCCAGCTAAAAACAAAACCTTTCCGCTGTTGTATTTATGGCCTGCTTCATCCTTTTTCTTTGTCATCATTTCAACATCCGAATCTTCGAAAAGCCATGCGTATGTTTCAAAACCCTCATGGGCCTTTTCCGGAATCCCAATATCCGCAAGAACAAGATTCCCCTTTTTAATGAACCCATCCTTTTGGAAATGTCCCAATTTATATGTTCCAAGCGCAACTGTCGATTCAGCTGAAACCGAATCTCCCATGGCTTCCCCCGTATCCCCATTTATTCCCGATGGGATGTCGACCGAAACTATCGGCCGTCCACTCGAGTTCATGCATTCCACAACAAGCTTGTATGTGCCGGTAAGAGGTCTTGAGAATCCTGTCCCGAAAATGCAATCCACAAGAAGCCTGCCCTTCATCCATTCGGGCTCCAGCGGTTGCGACGGATTCAAATGTACGACCGGAACTTGCAGGTTTTTCAGTATTTTAAAATTTGCTCCGGCTTCCCCTTTAAGGCTGCTCTCGTGAGGCAATACCAATGTCAACACATCCCGCCCCATAAGAAACAGGATTCTGGCTATTGCAAATCCGTCGCCTCCGTTGTTTCCCGGGCCGCAAATCAATGTAACAGGTTCTCCAGGGTAAAAGGTTTCAATATGCTCAACCACTCTGATCCCTGCGTGTTCCATCAACAAAAGCGGACTTATGCCTATTCTTTCAGCAGTCCATTCTTCAAGCTGCTTTATTTGCTTGTTCAAATACAATGGCTTCATGAAATTCTCCTTATCTAAACGATGCAACAGCGGTTGCATAATACCTGCAATGAGAAATTGAGATTTCCATTTCTTTTATGCCCTGTTCCTTTGCAAGTGTTTCCGCTTTGCCGTGCAGACGCACATACGGCTTTCCGCTCTCTTTTTTCAATATTTCTATGTCATGCCAGCCGAAACCCTTAATGCCGGTTCCAAGCGCTTTTGAGGCAGCTTCTTTCGCCGCGAATATTCCGGCTGCGCGATAGCTTTTCCCTGCAATCCTTTTCCTTTCTTCCGCTGTGAAAATCCGGAAAAGGAATTTCTCGTTCATATTGTGGCGAATACGTTCAATTTCAACAATATCTGTCCCCAATCCCATCAAAAAACGCCTCCTTGCGGCAAGCATAATTTATTTGCACACTTTTTATTTATTCTATAAATATTTTACAAATCCTTTAATGCCTTACATTTTCATCTGTTTGCCCATAAAAAACTATCGGCTTGGAATAGAAGTTCAAAAATAAGGCCTTCGATACGTCATTTTAACAAATTGACGCATTGAAGACCCTTTCCCGCTGGTTTTGAGGATATGCAAAATCAATAATCATATAAAATCTTCGTTTTTTCAGAATTCAAATGCCGCCGCCTTTACTTTCCAAGCAAAAACTGTTTCAGCTTTTCTTTTCCCTGTGCAAAACCATATGGATATGATTGTCCTTTATCTCCATTTCAATTTTATCCGTCATCATTCCTACAACCGAAAGCTCCGTATCAATATTGCATTCACCCGTAAGACTCCAATAGTACTCCTCCATGCCTTCCTGCTTTGGGATTTTCATGCATTTAATCAATTTTTCAATATTTTTTTTCTGGTCTCCGGTAAAATCCGAATCCAAAGTTATTACAGTCTCATTTTCTTCAATCCTTATGCTGGTGAAAATGTCCTTTGCCCCCATCGAAAAAAAGAACAGTGTCATTTCATCGATGATCTTGACTATTCGTTGCTTTTCATGAATCATTTTCTTTTCTCCTTCCGAAAGCTTCTATCAGCGGAATCATAACCGCCGCCACAATGCCGCCTGCAAAACCGTTGTTGTAGAGATTCATTCCGCCGTGCAGAACTCCTACATTAAGCACAACCGAAGAATGAATGAATCCTGCGATTATTCCTATGAATGGTCCGAATTCTCCCGCTATGGGAGCCAATGTGGTGCCGAAAAGGGCCGCCAACTGTATTGCAGGATCATTGGCACCCCAGATTTTCGTCACAGACCCCAGCCAGACTCCGGCAAAAATCGGCCAAACATTTTTGGGATGCTTTCCGAACGCCCCAAATCCGACAACTGTGAAAATGCCGCCTATGGTAGGCCCGTTGAAATCGCCTTTTATAAAAAGAATATACGCCATCGACATGTATCCCAAAAGCCCCATGTTTATAAGTGTCGGCCCGAAACCTTCAAGCGTTACGAAATCTGTGACGGCACGGCCCGAATATTGGAATATATCAAAATAGCCCTTGAAACTCCTTCCGTTCGACCACCATCCCAATGCCAGCATTGAAAAAAACATTATCCCGAGCCAAATTCCGAGAATCAGATTGTTTCCTGTAGACCAAATAACCCTGCTTTCAGGCAGAAAGCCGTAGGATTTGAAAATCGAAACCATTACGGTACCTATTACTCCGGCGGCAAATCCAACATTATATAGGTTGTATCCCTGGTGAACCCTCAAAAGATAGGAAGACAATGGTGGAAGTATGAATCCCGACAATATTCCGGCGGCTGCGCCAAGCACAAATCTTTGCATTGTCCCATGACCGGTTGTGAACATAAGCTGCGTCACCATTGGCGCCATTGCCGTTCCGAGTATGCCGATCAAGACATGGTTTTTGAAAGGCTCTTTTTCAAACTTGCAATACAGCAGGACGCCTAAAAGAACAAACCATACGTTGAAAATGTTCTTGCCGAACAAGGCAAAACCTCCTGCCAAAGAAATTGCAACTACTGCCAATCCGTTCACATCGACACCAAGCATGTAGATCATCAATGTAAAGGCCAGTGCCAGCAAACCGGCATTGACAAAAGCCGCTCCCATCCCTCCTACACTTATATAGTCCGTGATCAGCAAATCCGGTGTCATTGTTATTTTTAAAAGTCCTTTTAGTATTTGTGAAGGGCTGTCCATCAAAAATCCAAAAATCACCATGTACAAGGCATACCCTGAAAGGATCTTGTACTTGAATTTGTTTGAAATTCCACGTTTTTCTATTACTATTCTGCCGTTTTCAATCATGGACTCGTCCCTTCCCAATCTAGAATATTTGGACCCCTTTCTTGTCTATCCCTACAGGTTCCAATTTCCATATGTTCTCCATAGAATCCAAGAACTCCTTCAGTGCTTCTACTTTCCTGCTGTCCCGTTCCGACAAAACCCCCATAAGGGTAGGTCCTGCACCGCTTATGAACAATCCGTCAAATTCCAGTTCAATCATTTTTTCTTCTATTGAATCAAATCCATTTATCAAACGGCTTCTATACGGTTGGTGCACCCTGTCGCTCAATATGTCCCATAAATTTCCGAATTTGCCGTTTAGAAAAGATGCCACAAGCATTGCGGTCCTTGAAATATTGCAGATCACATCCTCCAAAGGGAATGTCTCCGGGAGCGCTTTTCTCGCTTTTTCGGTCGATACCTCGAAATCCGGAATCAATGCATATAGCAAGAGTTTTTCATAATCAAAATTTATTTTTTCATGCCTGACACTTCCATCTTTCGCATATGAAACTGTCAAGCCTCCTTCAAATGCCGGAACAACATTATCCGGATGACCTTCTATTTCAACCGCCAAAGAGATCAATTCGTCTTTTGAAAGAGGTCCATCCAAAAGGGCATTCGCTCCGACAAGCCCTCCAACTATGCAAGCGGCACTGCTTCCCAATCCCCTTGAAACAGGAATCCCTTCCTTTACGGTTATCCTTATTCCCATGAGCTCCCTGCCCGCCGCTTGATAAAGACGCCTGACAGATTTGAGAACAAGATTGTCGTAATTATTGTATTTTTCCTGGAATCCAACTATCTCAATCCCTTTTTCCAACGATTCAAACCCGAATTCATTATACAGCTTGAGCGCCAAGCCCATAGCGTCGAAACCAGGGCCTATGTTGGCGCTTGTGGCAGGAACTCTCACACGTATCATT
>CAZEHH010000006.1:0-2120 GCA_964512505.1 uncultured Peptostreptococcaceae bacterium | reverse complement strand
GTCGAAACCAGGGCCTATGTTGGCGCTTGTGGCAGGAACTCTCACACGTATCATTCCGAATACCTCCCCGACAAAAATTTATCGACAGCTTCCTTCATGTCATTTTTGCCGCATGCATATTCATGAAGCACTTTCCTGTTCCTTATATTTTTGACTCCCATCGGCATTTCACCCTCGACGAATTCCTCCATGACTTCAATCAAGTCGATTTCTTCCCGAGCCTCGTATTTTTCGTCTATGGCAGAAAGAACAGATTTGGGGAATTTGTACGGGCTCGCAGTCGAAAGAATAACCGAATGGCGCTTATTCGCCATTGGCCTTCTTTCATTGACCCCATAAGCTACCGCCGTGTGTGTGTCCATAAGATATCCATATTTGCTGTAAACATCCGAAATGCATCGGCGCCCTTCCGAATCATTTATCCAGCCCGCCTCGAAATCCTCTTCCAAATCCGATAAAAGTGCATCAATATCATATGAACCATTTTCTTCGAGGGCTTTCATCCATTGTGAAACAAGTTCTTCATTTTTACCCGAAAATTCGTAAAGCAAACGCTCAAGATTGCTCGATACCAGAATGTCCATCGATGGAGACTGTGTTTTTGCAAGCATCCTGTTTTTGTCATAATTGCCGCTCTCGAAAAAATCCGAAAGCACCTTGTTCTCGTTGGAAGCGCAAACGAGATGTCCAACCGGAAGTCCCATTCTTTTTGCGTAGTATCCTGCCAGAATGTTTCCAAAATTGCCTGTCGGGACAACAAAATCGACAAGATCGCCGTTTTGCAAAATCCCCTGCTTTAGCAATTGCCCGTATGCAAAGAAATAATATACTATTTGAGGAATCAATCTGCCGATGTTTATAGAATTGGCAGACGAAAGCCGGTATCCTTTGTTTTTAAGCTTTTCAGCATAATCCTTGTCTCCAAAAATCATTTTCACTCCGGTTTGGGCATCGTCAAAATTGCCTCTAATTGCTGCAACATGCGTATTTTGGCCCTCTTGGGTTACCATTTGCAGCTTTTGAACCGGACTTACTCCCTCTTCCGGGAAAAACACAATTATTTCAATGCCATCTATGCCGGCAAAACCTTCAAGCGCCGCTTTGCCTGTATCTCCCGATGTAGCCGTAAGTATTACAATATCCTCTTCTATGTTGTTTTTCTTTTTTGCCGTCTGCATCAATCTCGGCAAAATTGACAAGGCCATGTCTTTGAATGCCAGAGTGGGTCCGTGAAAAAGCTCCAAAACGGATACTCTTTCGTCAAGCTTTACAAGAGGAGCTATGTCCTCTGTATCGAACTTGCCGTCATAGGCGTTTGCAATGCAGCTTTTGATTTCTTCATCCTCAAAATCATCCAGAAACAAACTCATTACCTCGTATGCCGTTTCGCCGTAAGACTTGTTTTTCAATTCCGAAAAATCCATTTTCAATTCAGGCAAGGCATTAGGCACAAACAGGCCCCCGTCTTCAGCAATGCCCCTTATTATAGCTTGAGAAGCCGTAAATTCACCACCGGCGCCTCTGCTGCTCTTATAGTATAGTTTCATTCTATTCCTCCAAACTAAAATTTATAAATATCATTATAGCAAACTTATACCCTTTTCCATACGCTTTTCAGTATAAAAAAACAGAACATCAAAAAGACATCCTGTTCGCGTTTCAAATTCCATCGTAGGCGAGCAAAACACATTTTATTGTTTTGCAGTGAAACACCATTCATTTTTCTATACCCATTCTAGCCTCTACGCCTTTTTGATAATAATGCTTTATTTCCTTCATTTCAGTGACAAGGTCGGCAAAATCAACAAGTTTCCCGGGGGCATATCTGCCGGTCAAAACCACTTCTGTCTGCTGCGGCCGGCTTTTCAAAATTTCGATGACATCCTCTACGTCGAAAAGCTTGTAGTAAAGTGCGATATTGACTTCATCCATGACAACTATGTCATAAGCGCCAGACTTTATTATTCGTCCCAATTCATTCAATCCGTCTTTTGCCAATTCGACATCCTTGTCGGTCGGATCCCTGTAAATGAAACAGTCGTTTCCATACTGTTTAATTTCAAAACCCGGCAGATACTCCACCGCTTTCAATTCGCTGTAGTGCATTCCTTTGATAAACT
>CAZEHH010000005.1:0-45108 GCA_964512505.1 uncultured Peptostreptococcaceae bacterium | reverse complement strand
TGCACGGGTTGTGGAATTTGCCTGAAGGTGTGTCCAATGGGAGCGGTGAAAATCAGCTAGCTCGATTTTATATGGCCAATCTAAGAGAAGATGCTGTATAATTTAAGTATTAAAGTGCGAAAGGGGTTTTCTCGTGAAACATGTGGATGAAAGGGACATCATGTTCTCAAGATTGGGATATGAAAAAGGTTCGAAGATTTACGAGAAATATTACAGTGAGCATTCCGAAAAAAAGGGCATTGACGACATGCTCAGGTCCAGACCGGGTTACGGGGAACCGGGAACCGTGGAGTTTGACGAGATGAAAAGCCCGATCGGCAATGCGGGCTTCGAATTTTTGTCGGACATAAAGCATTTGGCTGAAAAAGAACCCAATGTGGAGCCAAGGGAAGTGGACAAGGAAAAGATGACCCAAGAGATTAAAAAAGCGATTCTCTATTTCGGAGCGGACATGGTTGGAATTACGGAAGTCAAGCCGGAACATCTTTACACCCACAGGGGCCGTCCACAGGACGTATGGGGTCAAGTTGTCGACGACAGTGCAACACATGCAATTGTCTTTGCGGTTGAGATGGACGAGGACATGATAAATACGGCGCCTGGAGTCGAATCCGGCATAGAAGGCGTAAAGAGCTATGTAAGCGTTGCAATGATAGGTCTATGGATTTCTTACTATATACGAAGCTTCGGATATGAGGCAAGGACCCATATGGACGGAAATTATCTTGCCATGGTTCAAAAGATGGCGGTCGATGCGGGTTTGGGCGAAATAGGAAAGTCCGGACTCGTGCTGACCAGAAAATTTGGCCCAAGAATCAGGCTGGGTGCCGTAACCACAAATCTGCAATTGCTGACTGACGAAAAAGACAATATGGGAGTAGGCGACGTTTGTCTGAAATGCATGCGCTGCGTCGAAAAATGCCCTTCCAAGGCAATACCTGAAGGCGGCAGGACATTGGTTGACGGAAAGATGGAATGGCCCGCAATAATTCCTGAGAAGTGCTACATGGTATGGAGCAGAATGGGTACCGATTGCAGCATCTGCATGGCGGAATGCCCTTTCAATGAATCCTTGTTGAAAAAAACGGCATCCAACCTTCAGGTAAAAAGAGAAGCAGGCGGCAAATAATTTTGAAACGAAGAATATTTAAAAATATAATTGTCAACACAAATCAAAAACCAGTTGACAATAGACCCTCTTTTCATTTATTATGGTTTTATTAAATGAAAAGAGGGTTTGTTTATGAAATGGAGTACAAAGGATATGATTCTGGTTTCATTGTTTGCCGCCCTCACAGTGGTCGGCACATTCATAAGGATACCAATGCAGCCGGTGGCATTTACCCTGCAGACTGTTTTTGTAATGTATTCGGGTTTGCTTCTGGGAGGAAGAAGAGCTCTTGCTTCGCAGATCGTATACATAATGCTGGGCTTCATGGGGGCTCCTGTATTTGCAAATGGAGCGAGTGGCCCGGGATACATTTTGAGTCCTTCGTTCGGATATTTGCTTGGATTCATGCTTGCGGCATATGTCATAGGAAGGCTTGGGGAAAAAGTCAAAGTTCTTACAAGTGTAAAGGCTTGCGGAATCCTTTTTATTGGAACGTGTTTGATTTATTTGGCGGGTTTGCCCTATCTCTACTTGATTGTGAAATTTGTGCTCGGCAAGGATATGGGAATTGCGGGAGTTTTGGCGGCGGGACTGACTCCGTTCATAATTCCGGACATGATAAAGCTTGCGGTTGTAGCGGCAACTTCATCGCACATTATGCGGCTGATGAAAAAGACGGGCCTTTTGAATGGCTGAAGGAAAAAACCCGAAGGGATATCCCTTCGGGTTTATATTTTTTTGTGAAAAACAAGATTTGTAACAATATTGTTCTGAAATTCCTCATACCGTACTCCTGCAAGGGTGAAGCCCTGTTTTCTTCGGAAACCAAGAGAAGCCATGTTTGGAATCGGACTTATGACTGTTTCAGAAAAAATATCGTGAATGTTTGCAGCAAGCATATCGCTCATCATGCTGTCGTATAGAAGGCTTGCAATTCCCTTCCCGGCATAGTTTATGTCCACGGCCATCTTTTCCGAATATATGAAAGTCTTTATTCCGGTCCAATAGAAATCGGGCCTCCATCGAACCATTTGCCTCCAGTTGGGGCAGGTGGACTCCCATTCCTCTACGCTGTTAGCCATCAGAAAGGCTACCGGCTTTCTTTTTTCGACTGCCACATAAAAGTAGTTTCCGGAGGCGATTTTTTCCTTGAATTTGCTTTTATGCTTGTCTGGCGAAACAGAATAATCGTCGATGAGAAAGCCGGTGTTCATGTTTTTTCTTGCCGACCCGACTTCCTTGGCGATTTGAAAAATTCCTTCAAGATCCTTGGGTTTTGCCTTTCGAATTAGAATTTTACTGGCATCGGGTTGTGTCAGTTCCATTATAATTCCTCCTCTTTAGGCTTCATCTTCGTAACGGTCTCCCAAAAGCATTCCAAGATTTATTATGTTCCTTTCCATTTCTATGAGCTTGTTCTTGATAAGATTGAATTCGTCTTCTTTTACTTTTTTAGCCAATATGCCGCCGGTTTTCTTAAGCGTCGATTCATAGATTTCCTGCAGGTGCGTCAAATCGGACAAAAGCTCTTTGGTATCCTCTTTGTCGGCCAAAAGCACTTCCTCTACGGTTTCGACAGGCTCAGCCGTTTCCATTCGACAGTTGAATACCTCGTTCATCTTTGGAATTATGGGTTTCACATCAAAGTTTGACTCAATAACATTTTTGAAACCTTCTCTCGAATCGTCTTCTCCATGTACGATGAATATTTTTTCCGGGAACTTCTTGAAACCTTTAAGCCAATCGAGGAGTCCGTTTTGGTCTGCGTGGCCCGAAAAACCTTCAATCGCATGAATTTCCGCATTGATTTGAATTTGTTCCCCGAAAATACGAACGTTTTTTTCTCCGTTTTTGATTCTTCTTCCAAGTGTTCCTTCGGCCTGGTATCCGACGAAAATTACGCTGCATTCCGGACGCCAGAGGTTGTGCTTGAGATGATGCTTTATTCGTCCCGCATTTGCCATTCCGCTTGCGGAAATGACTATTTTGGGAGCTTCGTTTTTATTAAGAGCTATCGATTCTTCTACGGTTTTTGTGAAATGCAGATTTTTGAAGTCGAGTGGATTGTCCCCGCTCATTATGAATTCGCGGGTTTCTTCGTCGAAGACTTCTGCATTCTTGCGGAAAATCTCAGTTGCCCTTGTAGCCAAAGGACTGTCGATGTATACGGGAATCTTGTTGAACCTTTTGCCTTCTTCCTTGTTGTCGTAGTATTTGTTGAGTTCGTAGATGATCTCCTGCGTCCTGCCGACCGCGAATGACGGGATTACAACTGTTCCGCCGCGGTCTGTAGTATCCAATATTATTTTGATCAGCTTGTCTATCCTTTGTTCTGGGTGTTCATGGAACCTGTTTCCATAGGTTGATTCAATGAGAAGGTAATCCGCCTCATCAATGAATTCAGGGTCCCTCAGGAGTGGCTTGTTCATCATTCCAAGGTCTCCGGAGAAAACCAGTTTCTTTTCATGGCTGTTTTCTTTGACCCATATTTCGACTATTGCCGAACCCAGTATGTGCCCAGCGTCCTTGAATCTGACGGTGACTTCATCGTTTATCAGTATTGTTTGGTTGTAAAGTACGGGATAGAGGTATTTCACGGCAACTTCAGCGTCAGCAACCGTGTAGAGAGGCTCGACTGCAGGCAGTCCTGCCCGCGCCCTTTTTCGGTTTTCCCATTCGGTTTCTTTCTCGTGTATATAGCCGCTGTCTTTCAAGAGTATGTCTGCAAGGTCCGATGTGCCGCGAGTGCAGTATATTCGTCCCTTGAAACCCTCTTTTACCAATTTGGGAATTCTGCCGCTGTGGTCGATATGGGCATGGCTCAGAATCATGAAATCTATGTCTGCGGGATTGTAGGCGAAATCGGTAAAGTTCATGGCTTCGGTCTTTTTTCCGCCTTGGAATTGACCGCAGTCCAGTATGAATTTGTATTTTTCTGTAGTGATAAGATAGTTGGATCCAGTGACTGTTCCTGCGGCTCCTAGAAAGCTGATATTCAAATTCATCACTCCATTCATTTTATATTGTTTGATATATCCATTATGTTTCAAAAAACGATTGTTGGCAAGCTTGTTTGGAAAGATTTGCATTTTTGGTTTACAGACTGTACATTATGAGTATAAATCAAATAAGAAAAAAAGGGGGGTCTAATATGCATAGATTATTTGAAAAAAGAAGATCGGTAAGAGAATACAAAGCGAGAGCTGTTGATCAGAGTCTCATCAACGATTTGATGGAGACAATCAAATCGAAACCGGGCTTGGTCGAAGACATAGATATTGAATTCGTCTTCCTGAAGGAAGGCGGAAAAATTCACGGCATGCTCGACGGACAAGTGGGATACTATGGAAAACTGATCGAAGCTCCGCATTATTTTGCCGTTTTGTCGGAAAACAAAAAAGGCTCATTGATGAATGCCGGATATATGGTGGAGCAATTCAATCTAATGGCAACGGATATCGGGCTTGGGACATGCACGATCGAAGTGCCCGAAGACACAGCCGCAATAAAAGAAACTTTGGGAATCGGAAGCGAAATGGACTTGATGGTGCTTTTGGCGCTGGGATATGCCAAAAAAGAGAGAAAAGTGTCAAACATATACGATACAATGCTTAAGGGAAGTTTGTCTCCGCTCACCGAACTTGGATATCCTAAAATTGACCCTGAATATTCGAAAGAACCGGTAAGCTCCAGACTCGCGGTGGATGAAATCGTATTCATCGGGGAATGGGGCGCAAAAGTCGACATGGAAGAATTGCAGCAAAGAGGAGTGGATGAAGTTTTCTACTACATGCGCCTTGCTCCTTCCTGGGGGAATCGGCAGCCGTGGAGATTCATACTTGACGGTACCAGGATTGCTCTTCTTATGCAAAGCGGATGCCAAGGCATAAGCGAAAAAATCGAGAAGATAGAGGCCGGCATAGCAATGCTGTATCTGGAATTGGCAATGGCGGAAAAAGGGATGTCGGGAAGTTGGAGTATCGATGGGGGAAACAACGATTATAAATTGCCGGAAGATTATTATGTCGTCGGCTATTTTGAGAGTTAGGATTTTATGACAAGCAAAAGACCAATGAAATCCGCAGGGCTTCTGTTGATTGTCATATGCCTGTCGGCAATCTTGCCGGGTTGCGGGCCAGGTGATTCGGACGGCTTAAGTGATGAACGCTTCCCCATCGAAGAAAACGACTGCGACAGCGGCCAATCCGGAGCAAACACCGTAGAAGAAAAAACAGTTGAAGAAATAGAAGAGAGCATGGACATCACTGAAAGAGCAATTCAAAAGGCAATCACAGAGCAGCAGGTAATGGTTTCGCAGGAAGAATTCGAGCAGGCAATGAATTATGAAGAGGGTCTTGAAGCCGAGCCTGATATTGCGGCGCAAGAAGAAAAACCCGAAGAAATAGTTGAAGTGGAAGTTTTTGAAGAGGAAATTCCGGATGGATTGACGATAGATCTCAAGTATGATGAATACCCGTCGGGATACAGCTATGCGCTGATAATGACCAACACTCTGAATGTAAGGGCGGAGCCGGTCATTGAAGACAATATCATAAGCAAGGTTTACTATTTTGAAAAAGTCAATCTGGAGGCAATTGTAAAAGGCCAGTATGTTGAGAAATACGATACCGATTTGTGGTACAGGATTTTATGGAAGGATGGAGACGAGATAAGGAAAGGTTTCGTTTTTTCGGCGTTGGCGGAAGCCAGGACCTATCAGTTCGACAAAATGTATGAAAAGGTGAAATTGCTCAAGGATGAATTGGATGCCAATACAACCGCTTATATATCCAATTACAAGAACATAAACGGCAGGGCCCCTCTCTTCAAGGGAAAGGTGGAGGATGAATTCGGTACTGCAAGATCCCAGTCCGCGCCCGCCTATTATGACCTGGATGATAAAAGCGGTTTCAGGTATCTTGAAGATGGAACGCTGCTTACGGTTTTTGGTGAAAACGATTCCAAAACCCACTACAATGTCAGGACAATGGAGGAAGGGCTTGAATTTTGGGTCCCCAAGAAATATGTTTCTTTCAGGAATTCGATAGAAGAATTGAAACAGGTCGTTGTGGTCGACCGCAAGAACCAAAACGAAGGGGTTTTTGAATTCGTTGATGGGAACTGGAGTTTGATTTCTTATATATTTGCCACTACCGGCGAGGAAGCCAAATACAAAATGCCCACATCGCTTGGATATTGGATGGCTATTGGTACACAGCCCAAATTCATATATCTCGACGACATAACAAAAGAAGTGGCGGGGTATGCGCCATATACGATAAGATTCAATGCAGGCGCCTACATTCATGGCGTGCCGGTCAATTATTCGATTGTGAACGGCGCGAAAGTCGATCCGGGCATGAAGGAGTATCTTTTTACCATAGGCACTGTTCCCCGTTCACACAAGTGCGTGAGGAACTATACAAGCCATGCCAAATTCTTGTATGATTGGATAGAAATAGGCAAAGCCGCGATAATAGTAATTGAATAGGCAAATGGTGTTTTTGGAAAAGCGCGCATCTGTAAAGGATGCGCGCTTTTTAAAGATATTACGGCATTGTCATATATTTTTGATGAAAAGGGGAGTGTTTCCCATTATAATGGGAAGTAGAACATATAAACAGAAAGAGGTGCGGGATGAAAAGAAAAAAAGAAATCATGGCGGCATTGTTCCTATTGGCGGTTTTATTGGTTTTTACAGCTTGTTCGGATAAAGGTTCTTTGGATTCCGAGGCTGAAAATGCGGAAGAAGCAGGCAGTGAAGTGATTTCATCAGGTTTCGAGGAAGTCGAGGAAGTCGAGGAAACTGCAATTGGAGAAAAAGACATTGAAGAAACACCGGATGAAGTCGAAAACGAGGATGAAAAACTTTTTATCAGCGCCAGCGTTTTGAATGTCCGAAGCGACGCGGGGACAACCGGAACGATAATAGGGAAGATAATAAAGGGATCTCAGGTTTCGGTGATCGAAACCGTGTTTGGCGAAGACGGATCGCCAAAGTGGCATAAGATTGAATATGAGCATCAGAATGGCGATACCGGATGGGTTTCGGCAGATTATACAGTCAAAGACAAGATGGAGTTTTTGGGACCGGGATATGCCGATATAGATTTTTCGCCACAGGAAAAACCGGGAGATTACGAGAACAACCCGAGAGTCGCAGTAAACGGAATATACCTGACTGGATACAGCGCCGGAAGCGCAAAACTCGACAAAATGATCGACCTTGCCGACAGGACCAAGATAAATGCCTTTGTGATAAATATGAAAGACGACAATGGAACAATGCTCTTTAAAACCGACATAGCGGAGCAAATGAGCCCAAGGGCAAATGTCAATGTTCCAGTCAAGGACATAGACTCAGTGATGAAAAAACTCAAGGACCATGACATATACACTATCGCGAGAATCGTCTGTTTTGTGGATCCCAAGTACGTGAAGGATCATCCCGAGGCCGGGGTGATATACAAGAACAGCGGCGCTCCTTTCTATTTCAAAGAAAATGTGCAATGGAGCAGCGCCTATAACCGTGAATTGTGGAAATATGTAGTGGGAGTAGCTAAAGAAGCCGCGGAAGCCGGTTTCAACGAGATACAATTCGACTATGTCAGATTCCCGACTTCAAACGGAGGGAAAAAGGACGCCTATCTCGATTACAGAAATGAGCTCGGCGAATCCAAGCCTCTGGCTGTGCAGAATTTCCTCAAATACGCAAGGGAAGAACTCGACCCATACCAAGTGTACATTTCGGCCGATGTGTTCGGATTGGTTGGCTCTGTCGGCGACGACATGGGCATAGGACAGTATTGGGAGGCAATAAGCAATGTTGTAGATTATATCTCCCCAATGATGTACCCCAGCCATTACGGACCTGGAGTCTATGGACTCAGCGTACCGGATGCGTTTCCATACGAAACCATCTACAGATGCACAAAGGATTCCGTAATGAAGAACATGAACATAGAAACACCGGCAATCATAAGGCCGTGGATACAGGATTTCACCGCGACATATGTCGATGGGCACATTCGTTATGGAGCCGAGCAGATTAGGGCTCAAATAAAGGGCTTGAACGACAATGGAGTGGAAGGTTTCATGCTCTGGAATCCCTCGAATAATTATGATGAAGGCGGAGTTGAAAAAGAATAGTATGTTGGATTGACGAGAAACACCAATTTTGGCGTTGCAATGTGAAAATCGTTCTGTCACGTATAGTTAATACGCTCCAATCACTGATTTTTACAAGCGCCTTGAACTTGAAGATTCTCGTCAATCCGTATTTTGAGAAACACCAATTTCGGCGAATGCCTGTGTCCTTCGGGTATAAAATAAAAGAGATGGTGTTGTTGCATAAAGAGACAAAGAGGTTTTGCAAATAAAAAGAGCCCAACCGGGAATATTTCCGTTTGGGCTCTTTTGAGGTTTTGGAATATCTTATTGAGGCAAAATCTTGTTGAGTATTATTCCTACGATTGCGGCGAGGGCCATTCCTTCAACAGCGAAGCTTGCTCCCGCTACGCTTACAGGAAGAGAAGCCCCTCCAAGTCCCAGAACGAGTATTACGGCAGAAATCAGAAGATTTCTTGACTTGTTGAAGTCTATCTTGTTGTCAACCAGTGTTCTGGCTCCTATGGAAGCGATCATACCGAAGAGTATTATCGAGATGCCTCCGACTACGGCTGTAGGTATTGAACTTATAATTGCGCCGAGCTTGGGCATTATTCCAAGAAGAATCGCAAATCCTGCGGCTATTCTCATGATAGCGGGATTGTGAACCTTTGTCAGTGCAAGAACCCCTATGTTTTCAGAGTAGGTAGTGTTTGCGGGACCACCGAACATTGCGGAAAGCGAAGTTGCTATTCCGTCGCCAAGAAGTGTTCTCTTGAGCCCCGGGTCTTTCATGAAGTCGTTGTTTGTAGTCGCGCCTATAGCGATTACGTCGCCTATATGCTCGACCATTGTAGCGATTGCAACCGGAGCAACCATCATTACTGTGCTCGTGCTGAACTTGGCCATCGTGAAGTTGGGAATTCCAAACCAATCGGCTGCAATTACACCGCTGAAATCAACGTGTCCTGTTACGATAGAGAATACGTATCCGCCAATAAGTCCCACAAGAACGGGAAGAACCTTCAAGAAACCTTTTCCGTATATGCTTACTGCCGTTACTATTGCGAAACTTACGACAGCAAGAATCCAGTTTCCGCTGGCCATGCTTATTGCTGTAGGAGCCAGTTTGAGGCCTATTACAATTATTATCGGACCTGTGATTATCGGAGGGAAAAAACTGATTATTTTTTCGGTTCCGAAAATGCTTATCAAGCCTGCCATTACAAGGTACACCAGACCCGCTACAACGAGTCCCCCCTGTGCGTATTGAATGTTGGAGGCTTCCATTGCCGCCATCACCGGGGCGATGAATGCGAATGAAGAACCGAGAAATGCCGGCACTTTGCCCTTAGTTATCAAGTGGAACAGAAGAGTTCCGATTCCGGCCATGAAGAGCGCCACAGAAATGTCAAAGCCGGTTATGATGGGGACCAATACAGTTGCTCCAAACATTGTGAAGGTGTGTTGCATTCCCAGGATAACCTTTTTGTTCAAAGATATTTCGGGTTCGGAATAAATGTTTGTTACATTCTGTTTTCGTGCAAGATTGTCCATAAAAAATCTCCTTTCTCATTTTATTAAGTGTCAATAAAACAAGACGCCCCACAACCGGATAAAATAAAAGCCTTTCTGCTCGCGAAGCAGAAAGGCTTGTCTCATTCCTTTACAGTCATGAAAACCATACAAGTATCTTGCACTTGTTTGTTCCTTCTTAACCTCACGGGGTCAAATTAAAGGCGTCCATATTTAATTCTGTAAACATCATAACACCAAAGGAAAAGTCAGTCAAGCCGCTTTGGCGAATAATGGCTCAAATGATTTTAAGATGTCAGTTTCTTTCGGAAAGAAGAACATCCTCGGCTCCGTCGACATCAAAAATCCGCACATGGATTATTTCGTTTTTCGATGTGGGCACATTTTTCCCCACAAAATCGGGTCTTATGGGAAGCTCCCTGTGACCCCTGTCTATGAGTATTGCAAGCTGTATGCTCTTCGGTCTTCCGAAATCCATAAGGGCGTCCATTGCCGCCCGGACGGTGCGTCCTGTGAAAAGCACATCGTCTACAAGGATCACATTCTTTTCATCGATGCTGAATTTTATATTTGTGCTGTTGACTATCGGATTTTCGCCAAGCTTGCTTAGGTCGTCCCTGTACAGTGTTATGTCCAGCGAGCCGATCTCGATGTTTCTGGATTCTATGCTGTTGATTTTTTCGGCTATCTTTTGAGCCAGGTAAACACCGCGTGTGTATATTCCCACAAGTACGATGTTGTCTGTTCCGCTGTTTCGTTCAATTATTTCATGGGCTATCCGCGTGAGGGAACGGTTTATTGCAGCCTTGTCCATTATTCGTGTCTTGAAATCCATTTTATTCCTCCCTTGTATCGGTGCATACTATCATTATAACGAAAAGGATGCTTTTCTCAAGAAAATTATGGGTATTATACTTAACAGCGGCATTGATTGAAATGTATAATAAAACCAAGAAGGATTATTTTTTTGCGGGGGTAGAAATGAAAAAAATGTCGAAAAAGAGCATTGCGGCAACTGTATTCATCATAATAATTGTTGTGGCAATCTATTTGTTGAGTTATGAATTCGTGTCGATAGGAATATTCGGATATTTTTTGTCCAAGATAAAAGGCGTTATGATAACGGTTTTTACAGCTTATACAGTACTTGTCGGTGTCGTCATTTTTTTTGAAAGCAAGGATCCCGCAAAAACCATGGCGTGGCTGTTGGTTCTTGTCGTTCTTCCATTCGTCGGTTTTGTATTTTACATAATGTTTGGACAAAGCTATAGACGGAAAAAGATTTTTTCGAAAAAGAAGCGCATCGGTTCGAAACACCTTGAAAATACAGTGAATCTGCAAAAGGAAATGATTGAGGATTATCCGATGACGGGAGAACTTGATTCGCCGGTGAATCAAAAATTGGCAAGGCTTCTTCTCAACAATTCCGATGCCGTTTTCACTGTGAACAATTCGACCGAGATATATTCAAACGGAAGGGAAACCTACAGCGCAATCATAAGGGCGCTTCGCAATGCAGAGAAACAGATACATCTGGAATATTTCATAATAAAGGATGACAAAATCGGAAATATAATACGAAAAATACTTATAGAAAAAGCATCTGAGGGTCTCGAAGTCCGCTTGATATATGACAGCGTAGGATGCTGGAGGCTGTCGAAAAACTATCTGGAATCGCTGAAGAAAAGCGGCGCGGAGGTCATGGAGTTTTTTCCCGTCATATTCCCTGTCTTGAGCAGGGAGCTGAATTACAGGAATCACAGAAAGATAGTCGTTGTGGACGGAAAGGTCGGATTTGTTGGAGGGATGAACATAGGTGATGAATATCTCGGAAACGATCCCCGCCTGGGATATTGGAGCGATACGCACATGCGAATAGAGGGCGAAGGAGTTTACTTGCTGCAGAACATTTTTCTAAAGGATTGGGAATTCGTTTCAGGACAATATCTTGAGGGCATAGACTATTATCCGAAGATAGATTACAGGGGCAACGAGCTTCTGCAGATAAGCTCAAGCGGACCGGATTCTGACTGGGAATCGATTCAGCAGGCTTATTTTACTATGATTACTGCCGCCAAGTCCAGGATTTGGATAATGACTCCTTACCTGGTTCCTGACAAGAGCCTTGGCGTGGCACTCAAAACGGCTGCTTTAAGCGGACTGGATGTAAGGATAATAATGCCGAGCAAGCCTGACCATTTCACTGTTTATTGGGCTTCTCGGGGCAACGTCGAGGACTTGCTCGAAGCCGGCGTTAAAATATATACATATGAAAAGGGATTCATGCACAGCAAGGTTTTCATAGTTGACGACACTGTGGCATCGGTGGGTACGGCAAATCTTGACATAAGAAGCCTTGAAATCAATTTCGAGGTCAATGCTTTCATATACGACCGGAAGACTGTTAAAAAACTTGAAAGGGACTTCCAGGGGGATATGGGCGAAAGCAAGGAAATTCAGCTTGAAGAACATAGAAAAAGAGGATTGGGAGTCAAATTCCTGGAAGCCTACGGAAGGCTTCTATCGCCTCTCCTTTAAGGTTTTGGATGCTTTGACAACATGGCACGTCTATATTATAATGGCAATAATGAAATATGAAGCGATGAGGAAGAGAGTAGTCTTGCGCAGAAACATACAGCGAACCGGAGACGGTGGAAGTCCGGTGTGGAGCGTTTGATGAAAAACCCTTCCGAGCTTCTGCCCGAAACATGATAGGAGTAGGCGCAGACGGAATCGACCGTTATAACGACAATGAGATGGGCAGAGACTGTCAATCGGGGTGGCACCGCGGAATCGCCTTTCGTCCCTTAAGCAGGATGGAAGGCTTTTAATATGCGAAAATATTTTGCGAGGGGAGAACACATAATGAAAAAATTCGAATTGGTCAGGGACATCTATAAAAACCCGGATGCATTTGCAGAAAAAACCGTTTCTGTTGCAGGCTGGATTCGCACCATCAGATCTTCAAAGGCTTTTGGCTTCATAGAGTTGAACGACGGGACTTTTTTCAAAAATATTCAGATTGTTTTCGAGGAGAATCTGGAGAATTTTGAAGAGATAAAAAAGCTGGGCATCAGCGCGTCTGTTTCAGTGGAGGGCAAGCTGGTCATGACTCCGGATGCAAAACAGGCATTTGAAATAAAGGCTGATTCAATCGAAGTTCAAGGCGAATCGGAAAAAACGTATCCGCTTCAAAAGAAAAGGCATACTTTTGAGTACCTTAGGACCATAGCCCATCTAAGGCCGAGAAGCAATACATTTTCAGCCGTATTCAGGGTAAGGTCTCTGGTAAGCTATGCGATTCACAAATTCTTTCAGGACAGGGGCTTCGTATATGTCCATACTCCGATCATTACGGGAAGCGACTGCGAAGGAGCAGGGGAAATGTTCAAGGTAACGACGCTTGACCTTAACGATGTCCCGAAGAACGATGAAGGGAAAATAGACTATGAGAACGACTTTTTCGGCAAAGAGTCCAACCTTACAGTAAGCGGACAGCTTGAAGCTGAAATATTTGCGCTTGCATTCAGAAACGTGTATACATTCGGGCCGACATTCCGGGCCGAAAATTCAAACACAGCAAGGCATGCATCAGAATTCTGGATGATAGAGCCCGAAATAGCCTTTGCCGATCTTGACGACAACATGGCGCTTGCGGAGGACATGATAAAATATGTTATCAATTATGTTATGGAAAATGCGCCCGATGAAATGGAGTTCTTCAATAAATTCATAGACAAGGGTCTGAGGGACAGATTGGAAAATGTTGCGAATTCGGATTTTGGAAGAATAACTTACACAAAGGCAATAGAGCTGCTTGAAGAATCAGGGGTTGATTTCCAGTATCCCGTAGAGTGGGGCTGCGACCTGCAGACCGAGCATGAGAGGTATCTTACAGAGAAAATATTTAAAAAGCCCATATTTGTAACCGATTATCCCAAGGACATAAAAGCATTCTACATGCGTCTTAACGACGACGAGAACACTGTTGCTGCAATGGACCTGCTTGTTCCGGGCGTAGGAGAGATAATAGGCGGAAGCCAAAGGGAAGAGAGGCATGACGTCCTTGAAAGAAGGATAGGGGAAATGAATCTCAACCAGGATGACTACTGGTGGTACAAGGAACTGAGGAAGTATGGCGGAGCCAAGCATGCGGGATACGGACTGGGGCTTGAGCGGGTAATAATGTATATAACAGGAATGAGCAATATTAGGGACGTGCTTCCTTTCCCGAGGACGCCAAAAAATTCGGAATTCTAAAAGACGCCTGAGGGGGTATCCCATGTACAATCTGATGATGATTTTGGGAATTTTGATTTTGGATCGAATCACAAAATACATGGCGGTGGAGCGCCTGCAGAAAATTGACACATTTCCAATTGTTGAAGACGTTCTGCATCTGACATATGCTGAAAACACCGGGGCGGCGTTCAGCATTCTTACAGGAAGGCAGAACCTTCTCATAGTCATCACCGGAATGGTCATAGTCGTGATGTGCTATTTTTTCTGGAGAGAAAAAAAGCATATGAGCGCATTTGCCAATATTGCCATGTCAATGGTCATTGGAGGAGCCATAGGAAACTGGATTGACCGCATCATGTTCGATTATGTGATAGATTTCATAGATTTCAGGCTGATCGACTTTGCCATTTTCAATGTGGCGGACAGCTTCATTGTGGTGGGGGCATGCCTGTTGGGTTACATTATAATCTTCGACAAAGCCTCAGCTTGACGAGAAAGCCGGATTTCCGCGTTGACTTAGAAAAACCGTTAGGTCACGTATTGGAAATACAGTTTGCAGCGGGCAGTAGGCAGTTTGCAGTAAAAGATTGAAATACAGCTTGCAGGGGGCAGTAGGCAGTTTGCAGGAAAAAGCAAGTACAAAAAAAGACAAGAGCTAAATCAACCCAAACGCATGATGAACGGGTTATGGCCTTGTCTTTTATCTTTTTCTGCCCACTGCCCACTGCAAACTGCCTACTTCACGCTACAAGTTGTTTTTTAATCTTTTCCTGATACCTGACATCTGTTCTTTAATCTTTTCCTTTCCACTTTCTACTTTCTGCTTTCCACTGTAATTATCGCGTCTTTGATTATCTTTGGAGCCTTTGCGCATTTATCCTTGGAAACGGAACAAACTGCGAATCGGAGGCCTTTCTGAAGAGCTACAGCATATATGTTTCTGTTTTCCAGTTCCTCGGCCACTTCGTTTGGCTTGTCGCATGGGATTGCAACGAAGAAACCATGCCTGTAGGGGCATGTTGCAAGGCCTGCCTCTTTGGAAGCCTTTTGGAAGGACTTTGCCCTTTCCTCGAGGAGGGTTTTGTAATAAGCCCTTTCCCACTCTATTTCCGCTTTCAGATTTTCATCTGCGTAAACATCAGCCAATAGTTTCTGTGCGCCTCTTGTTCCGTTCGACCATGTGCCGCGGTTTGCGACCTGGCAGGAATTGAAGAATTCCACCGTTGCGTATTTGTTTGACGATACGCAAATCATGGCCCCGCTTCTTAGACCATAGAGTGTGAAGGCCTTGGACATGGAGTAGGCGACTATGACCAGAACGTTTTCAGGCAAATTGCCGAACAACTTCATGAACTCCCTTGAAGAACCGTCTCCCGCAAAGTCTATGTATGCTATATCCGCAAAAAGAACAATTCTTTTGTCAGGATTTTCTGCAAGCTTGTTTATTGTCCTCATTACTGATTCCCATTCTTTATCTGTCAAGCTGTATCCTGTAGGATTGTGTGCGGGAGAATTGAGCAGTATTACGAGGCGGTCCTGTGTCTCGACAAGCTTGGAGGTTTTTTCTCGAAACGCGTCGATGTTGAATTCGTCGGAGTCGTTGAAAAGCTTGTATGTTTCAAGCCTGCGTCCGTTTACTGTGGACTGGGTGTCGTATGGCCCCCAATACCAGTCCGAAGT
The DNA here is from genome assembly GCA_964512505.1 of uncultured Peptostreptococcaceae bacterium. Taxonomy (GTDB): domain Bacteria; phylum Bacillota; class Clostridia; order Peptostreptococcales; family BM714; genus BM714. The sequence continues at coordinate 29,432 of CAZEHH010000005.1, read as the reverse complement.
GAGAATTGCATCTCCCGGATCCGAGTAGTTCCATATGGTGTTTCTTATTGCGCCGGAACCGCCTGGAGTTGCCACTGCTTCAATATGGGCGTTGGGACGATAATCGCCGAAGCATGCCTTTATGGCCGCATCCCGGAATTCGGGAAGGCCTGCTATAGGTGCGTAAGCTGAAATTTCAGCATCAGGAAGGCTGCGAAAATGATTCATCACGGATTTCATCACCGAAAGGCTTCCGTCGTCATTGAGCAATGCTCCGACTGTTGCGTTGATTACATTTTCAAAGCCGATTTCGCCTGACTTTTGATTGGCCCTTGCGTTGGCTCCGAAAATTTTGTCGTCTCCGCCGGGATAACGGCATTTTGGTGTTACAAATGAGATTTCTGACATTCAATGTCCTCCTTGATATTTGTTGGTTTTGCTTTTAAGGCTGCTTTATAGTTTACATATCCGCCGATTATTATCAGCGAACCTCCGCAAATGCTTGGAAAATCGGGTATTTCACTGAATATCAATACGGCAAAGATTGAAGACATGACTATATTGAGATAAATGTATATTGCCAGTTTTGAAGCTTCCGCGTACTTGTATGCAACTGTCATGGTTATTTGAGCTATCGTGCCGAATATGCCTATGACAAAGAGTTTTGCAAGCTGACCGGCACTCGGGACAACAAAGTTCATCGCCATCATCGGTGAAATTATTACTACAGAGAAAATTAAAAAATAGAAAACGTTTATTTCCGGAGGGTTGTATTCCTTGAGTTTTCGCAGAAGCACGAATGTGCTTGCGGCAAAGAAGGCGGATGACACTCCTATCAGAGACGGAAACAAGTCGATTCCCGATGAAGGCTTCACCACAAGCAGCGAACCGGACAATGCAATCAATATTGCCAAAACCGATTTTGGCCGTATCTTTTCATGGAGAAAGACGTATGCCAAAAACAAAACAAAAAAAGGCGAAAGGCTGTTGAGTATGACTGCATTTGCGAGCGGAAGAAGTGAAATCGCCCAAAACTGGGTCAGGATTCCAAGAGTTCCGTTTACTGACCTGTAAAGCATAAGAGGGGCGTGGTTGAGCTTCAAAGGTATATTTTCTTTTTTTATTATGTAAAACATTATTATTGCGCCTGTCAGATTTCGTGCAAGAACCTTTTCAAATACCGGAATCCCGGGAGTCCACTTTACAACAATCCCCATAAGTGCGAAGAAGAATGTTGAAACAAGTATCCAAAAGATTCCTTTGCGTTCATTGTCCATGTATACTCCTGTCTAAATATCAATTGTCGTATTTGGTTTGAGCAGTAGCACTTTGCCGCTTTTGACTGATTTTTTGAAAAGCTCGGGTGATGCCTCTATGATTGGGAATGTATTGTAGTGCATCGGTATTGAAGTTTTTGGTTTTATGAAATCTACTGACCGGACTGCATCGGATACATCCATTGTGAAATTTCCCCCTATGGGGAGCAGCGCGTAGTCGATGTTTTCTTCGGCAAGAAGCTTCATGTCCCAAATAAGGCCGGTATCGCCTGCGTGGTATATTTTTAATCCGCATGTTTCGATAAGGAAGCCGCATGGATTGCCGCCGCATATGATGCCTTTTCCGGTTTGAATGCCGGAACCGTGGGCGGCAAGCGTCATCTTGACTTTTCCGAATGGAAATTCAAAAGATCCGCCCAGGTGCATTGCATGGGTTATTGCATTCGATTCGGAAAAGAAAGAAGCCAATTCGAAGTTGCAGATGATTACAGCATCGTTCGATTCGGCGATTTCCACGGCATCTCCAATGTGGTCGCCATGTCCGTGCGTTACAAGTATATGGGTCACTCCTGAAAGATCTGCCGGGTCAGTCTTGCAAAGCGGGTTTTCCCTAAGAAATGGATCGATAAGAATATTGAAATTTTCGCCCTTCAACTGAAATGCGGAATGTCCGAAATAATGAAGTTCCATGTTGTCACATCCTTTCCAATATTCATTATATAGCAAAAGACCGAATCTTGTTTATAATTAATAAAAAACCCATTAAAAGAATTGTGAAAACAGGAAGCCAATTGCTTTTGCAATTGGCTTCTTGAATAATAAGACATTGAAATCATCCTGTTCATTTATTATATGGCCCGATGAAAACTTTGACACAGTCTTTGTTCTTCGATTCTACAAGAACCCTTTTCAGCTTTCGTCCTTTTAGATGCTGAAGCATAAAATACTCGTCATTGAAAGGGACAAGCTCAAGCTTGTCCGCATCCGAAAAGCTGCATACGGTATTCATCTTAAAAACAAGCAAAAGCCGCGATTTATAGAGTATTCCGTCCTTGTCGATAAAAATTTTTTCTTGCCATGTGCCTATTGTAAGAAACACTGCTGCACCTATAAGGTATCTTGAATCCGTCAGGTCGCTTGTAAAGACGATGTACAGACCAAGAAAAAGCAGAAAAAGGCTTTGCCATTTTCTGCTTTTCTTTAGTGGATATGCCCGAATCATCAGGCCGTTTTACTTTCTTCAAGAGCTTTGAGGTCTTCTTCCTTGGTGCTCTTTCCGTAGAATTTCAAAACGCCCCAAATCAATGCGACACCTGCAAGCAATGAAATGAACGGATTCATTCCTAAGCCTGCGGGCAAATAACCGACGGCAATGGCTACGAAGGCTACGAAAACCGCATATGGGAACTGTGTTTTTACATGGTCTATGTGGTCTGCCGCGGAAGCCATTGAAGACATTATGGTTGTATCGGAAATCGGCGAGCAGTGGTCTCCGAAAATGGAGCCTGTAAGAACGGCTGAAAGTGTGGAGAGCATGAGTGAGTCAACCACATTTCCATTGAATGCCGCTGCCAAAGGAATTGCCAAAGGCATCATTATAGCCATTGTTCCCCAGGACGTTCCTGTTGCAAATGCAACTACGCATGAAATTGCGAATACGAGAAGCGGAAGCATGAATGGAGGCAAAGTTTCTGTTACTACGCCTATAAGGTAGTTGGCGGTTCCGACATCGCCTGCAACCGATCCTATGGACCATGCCAATATCAGTATTACGGCTGTGATTACAAGTGACTTGGCTCCATCGACCCAAGCGTCGAAGGCTTCGCCGAGGCTCATTATCTTTTGCGATATTGAAAGTATTATCGCTACGATACTTGCTGTTGCAGATCCCCAAATAAGAGCTACGGAAGCATCAGCATCGCCGAAAGCCGTACGGATGCCTTCCATTGTTGCTGGAAGTTCGGTTCCTCCGCCGGAATACCAAAGACCTACGAACGATACGACTACAAGTGTCAGAATAGGGATTACTGCGTTTGAAACCTTAAGAACCGTACCTTCCGGAATATCGCGCTCCATGTCTGTTGACGCCATGGGGTTTGCTCCGTCGGCCAATACTTTTCCCGTAAGGCGGGCACGCTTTTCAGCAGCATACATGGGTCCGAAGTCCCTGAGCATGTATGCTACAAGGAAAACCATGACTATTGCGAATATGTCGTAGAAGCGGTAAGGAATCGACCTTAGGAATATTCCGTATGCGTTGACTTCGAGACCCAAAGCAGTCATTGCATCGTTTATCAAGCCAAGCTCGTATCCCACCCATGTCGAAATGACAGCCATTCCGGCTACAGGTGCCGCTGTGGAGTCTACAACATATGACAGTTTTTCTCTGGAAATTTTCATTTTGTCAGCTAAAGGCCTCATTGTAGGTCCGACTATAAGAGTGTTGGCGTAGTCGTCGAAAAATACAAGGCAACCCATTGCCCAAGTTACAATCTGTGCGCTTCTGGCGTTCCTGGCTTTCTTTGCCAAGGCTTCGGCTATTGCGTGTGTGCCTCCCATTTTGGAGATGACACCGATCATTCCGCCTATTGTAAGTGTGAAAATCAAAATCGCCGCGTTCCAACTGTCGGCAGCCGAACCCAATATGTAACCGTCGAGGGTTCTGAGGAAACCGAAGAATATGTTTCCGCCATTCATCATTGTCGCTCCAACAAATATTCCCAGGAAGAGCGACAGGATTACTTGTTTTGTTATAAATGCCAGAATTATCGCTATAAGCGGAGGCATCAAGGACCAGAAACCGAAAGAGACAGCATCGTCACCTCCTTCAGCAAAAACAGGCAAAGCAAGACTGAATAAAAGAATGATTGCCAATGAAAAAATCAAAGCTTTCTTAAAACTCATAATAATCTCCTTTCAAAATTTTTGTAAATAAAAAACAGCCATAGATAAAAGCGCCTATGACTGCCGTAAACAGCTACACAGTAATCTTTCATCCATGCAAAAAGCGCTTCATTCTCCAAAGTTGAAGGGGAATGACAGTACCAAGCCTGTTCGGACATGGCCCCAACCAATGTTTTTTTCGGGTAAAAACAGCGGTTTCGGCAAATACACCTTTCAATCGGCATCTTTTCCCGTTGTATGCCGGTCTACTGATTGTAAATGCACCTCTTGTCGCATAAATCGAAACGATTGAATTATTAATGCACATATAAGGAATATTTATACATATATGATATAATAGCGTGCAGTGTTTGTCAAATGAAAACGGATTGTATAAACAATTATACAATCGTGTGCGATTTGACAACAGGCAGAGCATGCTGTAGACTATACGAATAAATGAATCGGATAACTTCTATTGTAAGTTGGAGGTGCGGGTGCAATTAGTAATGGCCGTCGTTTTATCAGGCATGACGGCATGAAAGGTGCAATCGCCGAAATGTGGGGAAGCTGCCTGAAGTCTTCCGCATGTTGGGGGCATGTCGAACAGTCATGTCACTGTCATCGAGGTATTGACGTTGATGAGGCGCTGATTTGCAGGGTTTAAAATGATGGATGTCATGCAGCCTTGCTCATGGCATTTTTTGTGCATTCAGGCAATGCATGAAAATCATCTGGATATGGAGGGCGTTGCTTTGAAATTATTTGGAACGATGAAAACAAATGAACTGGACCACCTGGAAATCGGCGGCTGTGATGTGGTTGAACTTGCAAAAGAGCATGGAACCCCCTTATATGTTATGGACGAGACTCTTATAAGGGAGAATATGAAACTTTTCAAGAATCGCTTTGTCTCCGAAAAACTGGATTGCAGAGTTGTATATGCATCGAAAGCCTTCCTTAATATGGCCATATGCAAAATTGCAAAGGAAGAAGGCCTTGGAATCGATGCCGTTTCCGCGGGAGAACTCCATACGTCGATAAAGTCGGGATTCCCCAAAGAAAACATATACATGCATGGAAACAACAAAACGGGACAAGAACTTGAAATGGCTGTGTCGGAAGGCGTTGGGCGGATTGTTGTAGACAATTTGGATGAAGTGGAAGCCCTGAGGCAAATAACGGAAGAAAAGAAGCTTGCAGCGGATGTCCTGGTCAGATTGAACCCTGGAGTGACTGCCCATACGCATCAGTATATTCAAACTTCCAAGCACGACTCCAAATTCGGCGAATCGATTTATGGAAGAAAAATATTTGAAGTGATAAATGGAATATTGGAATGCCCGGGAACAAATCTACACGGATTCCATTGCCACATAGGTTCTCAAATAAATGACGAGGATCCTTTCTTTGAGGCTGTATCGGTAATGGCGGACTTCATAAAGGTAGTGGAAGAACGAACCGGATACAAGGCCCGGGAGCTTAATCTCGGAGGCGGGTTCGGAGTTTATTATTCGGGAGAAGACAGTCCAATCAAGCTTTCAGATTTCATGGGGCGCTTGGTCGGGCATATTGAGGAAAAAATCGAACGCAACGATCTGTCTGTAAAGAGGGTCATCATAGAACCAGGAAGGGCAATAGTGGGGAATGCCGGAATAACCTTGTACAGTGTTGGCGGAATAAAGGAAACCTATGGAGGCAAGAACTATATTTTTGTAGATGGAGGAATGGCCGACAATCCGAGAACGGCTCTTTACGATGCATGCTACGAGGCGGCCATAGCAAATAGGATCAATGAAAGCGCGAATGAAAGGTATGCAATAGCAGGCAAGTGCTGTGAATCGGGAGACATTATAATCCGCGACATAGAATTGCCACAAGCAAGAAAAGGAGACCTTATAGCTGTCTTTACGACTGGAGCATACAACTATTCGATGTCGAGCAATTACAACAGGCTTGCCAGACCTGCGGTTGTGTTTGCATCGGACGGGAAATCGAGAGTTACGGTCAAGCGAGAAACATTGGACGATTTGATAAGAAATGACATCATATAGGAAAGGAGGCATCTTGATATGGCGATTGTAGTGCAAAAATACGGAGGAAGTTCCGTAGGAACAATAGCAAAAATAAAAAATGTGGCAAGACGCGTAGCCAAAAGGCGTGAAGAGGGAGACCAGGTTGTAGTTGTTGTTTCGGCAATGGGAAAGACAACCAACATGCTCGTTGGGATGGCAAAAGAGATTTCGGAAAATCCGCCAACCAGAGAAATGGACATGCTAATGTCAACAGGCGAGCAGATTTCGATTTCACTTCTCTCCATTGCACTCAAAGAGCTTGGCTTCGATTCGATATCCATGACAGGATTCCAAGCCGGGATACTTACGGGCGGGAGGCATACGAACGCAAGAATAACAGACATTGAAATATCGAATGTCAAAGAGGAACTGGACAAAGGCAAGATAGTAGTTGTGGCAGGTTTCCAGGGAGTAAACGAAAAGGGAAATATAACAACGCTTGGGCGGGGCGGATCGGATACCACGGCTGTAGCGCTTGCGGCGAAGCTTTCGTGCAACTGTGAAATATATACTGACGTGGAGGGCATATATACTGTCGATCCGAGATTGTACACGGAAGCTAAAAAGCTCGAGGCAATAAGCTACGAGGAAATGATGGAAATGGCGAGTTTGGGAGCCGGAGTCATGCAAACGCGTTCTGTTGAAATAGGGCAGAAATTCGGTGTTCCAATCTATGTCGCCTTAAGTACGGAGGAACGTCCGGGAACCTATATAAAGGAGCATGATGCGAGCATGGAAGAAAAAGTGATTACGGGATTGTCAGTCAGCGATGACGATATTATGATTACAATAAACGGAATACCTTATTCTACGAAAGTTGTATCGGTTTTGTTTGAGAAACTTGCTGAAAGGGATGTCAATATCGACATGATAAGCCAGACGGCTCCTCATGACGGATTCATCAATATTTCGTTCACGGCTGACAAAGGCGATTTGAACTCCATAAGGGAAGTCATATCCGACTTCGAAAATGAAAATGGAGGCGTAAAAACCGAAATTGACGAGGACATCACAAAACTTTCGGTGGTTGGAAATGGCATGAGGACGCATTCGGGTGTGGCGGCGAAAATGTTTAAAATACTGGCTCAAAATGAAATCGAATTCAAGCAGGTCACGACTTCCGAAATTCGAATATCATATACGATAAATCCCAAAGACAAGATAAAGGCGGTTCATGCGATAGCGAAAGTGTTTGATTTATAAAATTGAATTGATTGCCCCGGCGGTCCGGAACGGCTGTCGGGGCAAATCCATGTGCATAATTCGATTCGCTTGTGGTAGAATGAAACTGAGATTGTATGTGTTTTTCCATATTGATCAAGGGTAACAGAATTGTAAAGTTTATTTATACAATTCCAATTGCAATATGTGTTAGAATTGAAAGGCGACATTTGCACCTGTGCGGATTTCAAATAATGATAAATGCCTATTCAGATAATGGAGTGATTTTGATGAAAACCTTTTTTAAAGTATTTGCGGTGGCTTTTCTTTGCTTTACAATATTGATAGGATCCGGGACATTTGCTTTCTTCAAGTATTACGACCCCACATCCAGTGCGGAAGCCGAAGAAAACCCGGAAGAATCCATTTTTCCAAACCAGGCGGAAACGGAAATAGATGCCGAAACCCCTTTGGAAAAAGCGGTAAAGGAAAGCAGCCGTGTAAACGTTTTGCTTTTGGGCCTGGAAGGCTATAGAACAGATACAATAATGCTTGCAAGCTTCGACCCCGACAGTGGGAAACTGGATATTGTATCGATTCCAAGAGACACTTATTATTACAGAAAAGGATTTGACGATGCGGACCAGAAAAAAATAAATGCCGCTTATTCCCATGGTGGAGCCGAACAGGTAATGGCAATCGTTTCCGACATACTTGACGTTCCTGTGCATGAATATGTCAAAGTCACCTATTCTGGAATTGAGAGGATAGTCGATTCAATAGGCGGCGTTGAAGTCAACATACCAATAAAAATGGACTATGACGATATTTACGCAGAGCCCGAACTGCACATACATTTTGAAATAGGGGTTCAAACATTGACAGGTGAAAATGCCATCGAGTATCTGAGATTCCGCAAGAACAATGACGGCACCGGATATCAAAATGGCGATTTGGGCAGGATAGAAGCGCAGCAGGCATTTCTTAAATCGGCGGCAAAAAACATATTGAGCTTCAAATTGCCTGTGATTGCCAATACTATGTTCAAATATGTCAAAACAGGCATGAGCCTTCCTGACATACTCTACTACGCGAAGAGCGCAGTGGGAATGACCAGAAACGACATCACCACTTATAGAATACCGGGAAGGGTTACAAATATGGGACTTTCATATTTCCTTCATGATCCAATGGCTACCGAAGAATTGATGACATCAATTTACACGCAGGAATAAGCAAATGAGAAGTTCAAAAAAAAAGAATAACAAGAGCGGAAGTTTCCGCCCCTATTATTATAGGGGGAGTAGGGATTAAGATGTTATATATATAACCCTAATTTAAGGAAATAAACATTTTTTTAAAATATTTTTTAGAGAGATGGCAGGATTATGGAAGGAAAAACCTCCACAGAAAATATAAACGGAAGATACGACAGGCTGAGCGTCTCGCTTTTGGCTGTTTTAGTGGGTCTTGCAACTGGTTTGGCAGGAATGCTGTTCAACTGGTCCCTTGACGAGATACACAGGCTCCTGTATGGAGGCGTTTCGGAATTTCTTTCAATGAGCAGGAACAGATTTCTTGTAATACCTATGCTGGCGGGACTTTCTGTAGGCCTTATAAACATGTACCTGATAAAGGACGATGAGTCAGGGTGCGGAGTGACTGAAGTCATAGAGGAAATAAAGCATATAAACAGGTTTCTCATGAAGCCCAAAAGCGTCATCATAAAGATGCTGGCTACGATAATAACCATCTCGGGAGGGCTTTCAGCCGGCAGGCACGGACCGATTGTACACCTCGGTGGAGCCATTGGTTCCAACATAGGATACAGGGCGGGATTTTCTAGACGAAAGATAAGGATACTTATAGGATGCGGCGTTGCCGGAAGTCTTGCAGCCGTTTTCGACACACCTGTTTTTGCGACCCTTTTTGTATTGGAGGTCATGATGAACAGGGATTTCTTCGAATATTTCACGCCAATATTCATTTCATCCATAACGGCCGCTTTTATTGGAAGGGTCATAATAGGGCATACGCCGTTTCTGGTAATTGAAGGGGTGTATGGGATAAAGGATTATGGAGAGATAGGATTTTATGTTTTGCTGGGCATATTGATGAGCATCGTATCTTTGGCGTATATCTGCGGATTGGAAAAGACGAAAAAATTCTTCAGGGAAATGACTGATATGCCCAAATTTGCAAAGCCTCTGTTCGGGGCGACTGTTGTAGGCATAGTAGGATACTTCCTTCCTCTCATATACGACATAGAATTCAATACAATACCCAGAATAGTGCAGGGCGAGTTCGGCATAAAGATGTTGATGCTGCTGCTTGTGGCAAAATTCATTGCGACATTCATGACGCTGGGAAGCGGAAACATAGGCGGTGTTTTCGTTCCGGGACTTTACATAGGCGCGACATTCGGTTCCATATACGGAAACCTGCTTGAGCGGTTCTTTCCGGAACAGATATTCGGTGGAGACACTTACTCGATAATAGGAGTCGGCGTCATGTTCGCAAGTTTTGCGGAAGCGCCGATAGCCGCATCTCTCATGGTTGTTGAGCTTACAGACAACTACGCGATACTGTTCCCGGCTCTTATAGCATGCGCAGTTGGGAGCATCACCACGGAAATAATGCACAAGTACAGTATCTACACAAAACCCCTTAGAAACAATTTGATTGACATAAAATAAAGAAAGAAGTTGAAAAACCCCTTGGACTTTAGTCCAGGGGGTTTTGATTGTACGCTTGCATAATTCCGGTTTATTTTTGGGTCTCCAATATTTTTGCTATGAGGTCGCCTATAATGTATACGTCGCCTGCTCCCATTGTGATTATCAAATCCCCAGGTTCGGCAATACCTGCGACATGTTGCGCCGCATCCTCGAAACTGCTTATATATTTTACGTCCACACCTTCTTCTTTTACGAGGTTTGCCAATTCATTGCTGTGCACCTGGCCCGAATCCTCTTCCCTGGCGGCGTAGATGTCCGTTATCACAACACGGTCTGCTTTTCCGAACGAGGAAGAAAAATCTGAAAGGAGAGCCTTGGTTCTTGAAAAAGTATGGGGCTGGAATATGCTCCATATCTTTCGGTGGGGATATCTTCCGGCGGCTTCGAGAGTTGCCTTGATTTCGCTTGGGTGGTGCGCATAGTCGTCTATTATTGTGATTCCGTTCATTTTGTGTTTGATTTCGAAACGTCTCTTGGGGCTGTGGAAGGATTTCAGGCGTTTTTGAATAGCATCCGTTTCTATTCCGCATGCATCGCACGCAGCGATTGCAGCCAAAGCATTGTATATGTTGTGTTTGCCGGGCACTGAAAGTTCGAAGCGGCCATATGGCTCGCCGCCTTTCAAAACTTCGAAGCTTGGGGTCCCCTTGTCCGTGTAGACAATATTTATTGCCTTGTAGTCGGCATCTTCGTTTATTCCGTAGCTTATGGTTTTTTTGTCTGAAGCGGCGCATACAACCCGGACGTTGTAGTCGTCGAAATTGGCCACTATTTTTCCTTTTTTGGGCAGGCATTCCGTAAATTTGCCAAAAGCTCCCATTATGTGTTTCAAATCCCTGAAATAGTCCAAATGGTCTTCGTCGACATTCAGTATTATTTCCATTGTCGGATGGAACTTGAGGAAATTTTCCTTGTATTCACACGCTTCGGTTATCATGTAGTCATTTTTGCCAACCTTTACATTCCCTGAAATTTCTTCTATCATTCCTCCCACCAGAATTGTGGGATCAACTCCCGAATCTTCAAATATCATGGAAATCATTGAGGTTGTGGTAGTTTTTCCGTGTGCGCCCGAAACGGCGATTATTTCCTTGTAGTTTTTCATCAACAATCCCAGGGCTTCCGCCCTGTCCATTGTCGGAATGTTCAATTCCATCGCTTTTGCAAACTCTGGATTGTCGCCATTGACTGCGGATGTGTATATGACCAGATCCATATCCTTTATGTGCTCGGCTGAATGGCCTATAAAGATTTCTATGCCTTTCTTGGCCAATTTTTTCGTGATTTCGGATGAATTGATATCCGAGCCGGAGATCTTTTTCCCGCCTGACAGAAGCAGCTCGGCTATGGCGCTCATTCCGATGCCGCCTATTCCAATCATGTGGATCTTGTCGTAAGGGCTCAAGTCTGACCCGGGATTCGCATATTTCATAATTATCTCTCCATTCTTCGTATAGTCTTCATACTTAATGAATTATACCACAAAACACTTTAAAGAGGGATTGGCGCTTTTATTAATTTAAAAAATCGTTCTTGTCTATTGAATTTTCATAAAAAAACGAATAAAATTAATAATAAACACAAATATTATTCGGATGGGTGATGACTTTGGGCAAATTTAAAAGAAATGAGAGGATTGGAGGCATTGTCAAGGTTCTTTGTGACACGCCGAACAAGATTTACACGCTTAACCATTTTACCGCAATGTTCAATGCTGCGAAATCTACAATCAGCGAAGACATTGTAATAGTCAAAAGAGTAATGGAAGATTTGGAACTTGGCATTGTCGAAACAATTTCAGGGGCCGCAGGAGGTGTCAGGTATATTCCCAAAATAAACAGCAGGGAGACCGAAAAAGTTTTATCCGACATTTGCGAAACGCTTAGAGACGAAAGCAGAATCATCTCCGGCGGTTTCATTTACACAGCCGACATTATCTACAATCCGCACTATGTAAAAAAAATCGGCGAGATTTTCGGGAGAATTTTCGCCGACAAGCCTATTGACTACATACTTACTCTTGAGACCAAGGGCATACCTCTTGCAATTATGACTGCCAATACGCTCAATGTTCCGCTTGTGATCGCGCGCGACGACAACAGGGTAACTGAAGGGTCGACGGTAAGCATAAACTATGTTTCGGGTTCGACCGGAAGCATAAGCACCATGTACGTGTCAAAACGCGCTGTAAAAACAGGGTCCAACGTCCTTATAATAGATGATTTTATGAGGGCTGGAGGAACTGCCAAAGGATTGGTGGACTTGATGACGGAATTTGATGCCAATGTTGTCGGAATAGGTGTCATGATTGCCACCAAAGAGCCGGAGAAGAAGATGGTTGATGATTATGTTTCCCTTATCTCTCTTGAGGCGATAACAAGGGACAAAAGCATAGTGATACATCCGAAAGAAGAGTTTTGTGTTTGATTCGCAATGGAAATAATGCCATTTGCATGTTATAATCTATGACGGAAGACGGAAGACTGAATATGTTAGGGGTGCAAATATGTTGAAGGCCATAATTCTTGCGGCCGGTGCGGGGACAAGAATGAAATCCAAGAAACCCAAGGTGCTCCACGAGGTTTGCGGGATTTCAATGATTGAACATGTGCTCAGGGCTTCTGAATCGGCAGGAGTATCCGAATCATTTGTAGTCGTAGGGCACCAGGCTGAAGCGGTTCGGCAAGAGCTTTCCGGTAGAAATCTAAAATTCGCGCTCCAGCTTGAAAGGCTTGGAACCGGTCATGCGGCAATGCAGGCAGCAGGGAAGATGCCTGATGAGGGAACCGTATTGGTTTTGTGCGGAGACACGCCTCTTGTACGCGGGGAAACGCTGGCAGGTTTGATAAGGCATCATAACGAAGAGAAAAACTCGGTCACTGTGCTTACTGCCTCATTGGACGATCCCTTCGGTTATGGAAGGATAATAAAGGATGACGATGGAAACCTGCTTGGGATTGTCGAGGAAAAGGATGCGGATGAAGATGAGAGGTCTATAAAGGAAATCAACTCCGGCATGTATTGCTTTGATGCGGCATCTCTCAAAGAGTCCTTGAAAGGCCTAAAGAATGGAAACAGCCAGGGCGAATACTATTTGACCGATACAGTAGGTATTTTACGCGGCTTAGGCAAGAGGGCCGGGGCTTATGAAATAGACGACCCTTTGGAGATTCTAGGGGTAAACAACAGAGTTCAGCTTTCTACAGCCGAGCAAATAATGAAATCAAGGATCAACACCAGGCATATGCTTGCGGGTGTAACCATAATGAATCCCGCTGACACGACAATCGGAATCGATGTCAAAATAGAGCCTGATACCGTTGTTTTTCCGGGGTCCCAATTGAAAGGCGCAACTTCAATCGGACCCGATTGCGAAATAGGGCCATATGCGATTCTGGAAAACGCCGAAGTGGGTGCAGGGACGAAAATCAGGCAGTCTACGCTTGTGGACAGCTCCGTGGGAAAAGATGCAAAGATTGGACCGTACGCATATCTTCGCCCGGGAAGCATAATTGAAAACAATGTAAAGCTGGGTGATTTTGTAGAAGTCAAAAATTCTACGGTGGGCGAAGGCAGCAAGGCTTCGCACCTTGCATATATAGGTGATGCCGACATAGGAAAACGGGTAAACATAAGCTGTGGAGTCGTTTTTGTGAATTACGACGGAAAAAACAAACATAGGACAAAGGTTGGAGACGATGTTTTCATAGGATGCAATGTCAATCTTGTTGCACCTGTAATTGTCAACAACAAGGCATATGTGGCCGCTGGAACTACTGTTACAGAAGCTGTGCCGGAAGGAGCCCTGTGCATAGGCAGAAGCAGGCAGGAAAACAAGGAGAAGTGGGTGGAACGAAAATGGTCCGCTGAATATAATGCAGACAAATAACAGTATGCACAATCTAGAGGAGGGTTTCTTTAAATGCAAGAGGCAAGTAAAACGGTAAAGATTTTTTCAGGCAATTCAAATCGAAAATTGGCTGAAAAAATCTGCAAAGAGCTGAATCTGCCATTGGGGGATGCCAAGGTGGGATCTTTCAGCGACGGAGAAATAACTGTCACTTTCAATGAATCAGTAAGAGGTAGGGATGTATACTTAATACAATCAGTCAGCCCCCCTTTGGTGAATCGTTATTTGATGGAACTGTTGATAATGATCGATGCATGCAAGAGAGCCTCGGCGAAAAGCATTTCAGCTGTAATTCCTTATTACGGCTACGCCCGCCAGGACCGCAAGGCGAAAGCCAGAGATCCGATCTCGGCTAAGCTTGTGGCGGATTTGCTTGAAAAAGCTGGAGCGGACAGAGTTTTGTCAATGGACTTGCATGCCGCACAGATACAGGGATATTTCAATATCCCGGTTGACCATCTCATGGGAATTCCAATTTTGGCAAAGTATTTCAACAACAAGAACATTGAAGATTTGGTTGTTGTATCTCCGGACCTTGGAAGTGTTGCAAGGGCGCGTAAATTTGCCGACCGCCTGGACTCCGCTATTGCGATAATAGACAAGAGGCGTCCAAAGGCGAATGTTGCGGAAATAATGAACATAATCGGAGATATAAACGGCAAGAATGTGATTCTTATAGACGACATGATAGATACGGCAGGCACAATCACACAGGGAGCAAAAGCTCTCAAAGACCTTGGGGCAAAGGATGTATATGCATGCTGCACCCATCCTGTACTTTCAGGGCCCGCATTGGAGAGGATTGAGAATTCGGTCATAAAGGAACTCGTTGTTTTGGACACCATAGATCTGGAAGAAGAAAAGATTCTGGACAAAATGACCATACTTTCAGCGGCTCCTCTTTTCGCCGAGGTAATGAAGCGAGTTTACAAGAATGAATCGGTAAGCAATCTTTTCGTTTAAGATACTGAAATAAAAGCTCCCAGAACAGGGAGCTTTTATTTAAAGCCGTCAAAAGGTTTTTCATATATAAAAGGGGTGCTTTTTAATGCACATAATCGTAGGATTGGGAAATCCGGGCAAGAAATATGCCGGAACAAGGCATAATGCCGGATTTGAAGTATTGGACCATTTCGCCGAAAAACATGGAATCAAAATAAACAAAATAAAGTTCAAGGGACTTTTGGGTGAGGCAACCCTGAAAGGCGAAAAAGTGCTTCTTTTAAAACCTCAGACATTCATGAATCTGAGCGGTAGAAGCGTAAGGGAAATAGCGGAGTTTTATAAAATCGAAATCGACAGGCTTATCGTTGTCTATGACGACATAGATACGCCTTTGGGCAAGATACGAATACGAAAAAAAGGCAGTGCCGGAACCCACAACGGAATGAAAGACATAATATACAACCTGATGACCGATGAATTCCCGAGAATAAGGATTGGGATAGGATCATCCGGGAACAAGAATATTGTAGGGCATGTCTTGGGCGGTTTCGAGGAGAATGAAATGGAGCCGATACGAAAGGCCGTGTCATGGGCGTCTGAAGCCCTTGAAACGATTGTGACGGAAGGCGTAGACAAGGCGATGAACAAGTACAACGCTTTGACTTGCGAACCTGGAGGAGAAGATGGCAGCGAGAGCCGGCAGGGATAGTCAGACAAAAAGAATCAAAGAGTGGTTTGAATCGGGAAATGGAGATTTTGCTTGCACGGGAACAACGGATTCGTTTGCGGCGTTTCTATTGTCCAATTCGGGTGAAAGGCAAATACTTGTCATAACGGAAACGGAAACACAGGCTAAGAAAATGGCTGGAGACATAGAGGCCTTCAGCGATAAGCCGGTGTTTTTTTTGCCTGGCAGGGAAATAAACTTTTATGAGTCCTATGCCCACAGCAGGGATACCGAGTCTGAAAGGGCAAGGGTGCTGGGGTATGTTGTCAGCGGAAGGCCCCTGTTTGTTACATCCTCCGTAGACAATTTGCTTATTCCTTTCAGGAAACCCAAGGATTATGCAAGCGGCATAAAGACAATCGAATGGGGCGGACGATATCCGTTGGACGACCTGACTGGTTTTCTTTTAAAGTCGGGCTATGAATCTGTCGACCAGATAAGAAACAAGGGGCAGTTCAGCAGACGTGGGGGAATACTGGATATATTTTCCCCGCAAAGCGAAAAACCTTACAGACTGGAATTTTTTGATGAAGAGGTTGACTCAATACGTGTTTTTGATGTTTTGTCCCAGGTTTCAACCGAAAAGAGGAAGGAAGCGGTTTTGTTTCCGGCTCGGGAATTCGCAGGCGACAAAGAATCCATAGGTCAAGCCATATCGGAAATAGAAAGAGAAATGGATTCCCTGGATGAGGATTCTTCCAAAGGGTTGCGCGAAAAGTATGGCGAAATGCTTGAAGCGTTGAAAAACGGAATAGTTTCAGGAGACATTTTCAATTTGAGCTGCTATATGCCAAATGGAGATTTGCAGGGATATTTCCAAGACGGATCGGCTTTTGTCATGATGGACGAGAAGAGAATAAGCCAAAGGGCAAAGACCTATAAAAATGATTTTCTTGAACGGCTCAAACTGCATCTTGACAAAAACAGCATATTGCCGGGGCAGCATGCGCTGGTAAGAGATTACGACCCTGAAGGCTTCAAGAGGAAATGCCTTTATATGGACAAGGCAATAGCAAGCCGAAATGAAATATCGGCAACAATGGATTTCTCGGCAAAGCCGCAGATGGGTTTCAAGGGACGGCTGGACTCAGTGGCTGTAGAGCTTGCCGATGCGAAATCCAATGGATACAAAACCCTTATTTTCGCCGGAGGCAAAGGCAAAGCCGCAAGGCTTCGTGCTGAGCTGTTCAACAGGGGATTGGAAGCAAGCGAATCGGAAGATGCAATTATGGATTTGGAGGCTTCCACAATCACCGTTTCAAAAAAACATCTTACCAAAGGTTTTGTTTACGGAAACGGAAAGGTCAATGTCCTTTCTGAAATGGATGTTTTCGGAGTCGAAAAAAAGCATAAGAAGATCCTCCCTAAATCAAACAAGAGGGCTATAGCGAGTTTTACGGATTTGAAACCAGGCGACTATGTGGTGCATGAGAATCATGGCATAGGGCGATTCATTGCGATAAAACAGCTTGAAGTTGAAAAAATAAAGAAAGACTACCTTCAGCTTGCATATAAAAAAGGCGATTTTCTGTATGTTCCAGTGAACCAGATGGGATTGATCCAAAAGTATCTGGGTTCGAACAATGCAAACCCCAAACTCAACGGTCTTGGCGGAACTGAATGGCAAAAGACAAAGCGGCGGGCAAGGAAATCGATTGAAGATCTGACCGACGGACTCCTTGAGCTTTATGCCAAGAGAGAAACGGCATCGGGGCATGCGTTCATGCCGGATTCCAACTGGCAAAGGGAGTTCGAAGATTTGTTTGAATATGATGAAACTCCGGACCAGATAAAAGTAATCGATGAAATAAAGAAAGACATGGGAAGGCCCAAACCCATGGACAGGCTTTTGTGCGGCGATGTCGGATACGGGAAAACGGAGGTTGCGCTCAGGGCGGCATTCAAGGCCATAAACGACGGAAAACAGGTTGCGATACTTGTTCCGACAACAATTTTGGCTCAACAGCATTACAATACTGCGCAAAAGAGAATGAATCCTTTTCCGGTTTCGGTGGAAATGCTCAGCCGATTCAGAAGCAAAGCCAAGCAGGAAAGAATACTTAGTGACATCAGAAGAGGCGGAGTGGATTTGATAATAGGAACCCACAGGCTTTTGTCCAAAGACATCAAATTCAAGGACCTGGGACTTTTGATAATTGACGAGGAACAGCGTTTCGGCGTCAAGCACAAGGAAAAGCTCAAGGAACTGAGGAATGGGATAGACGTTCTTTCACTTTCCGCCACACCGATTCCACGGACTCTTCATATGTCGCTGGTCGGAATAAGGGACATAAGCGTTATCGAAGACCCTCCAGATGAAAGGCATCCGGTCGAGACTTTTGTGGTTGAAAGGGATGACGGAATAATAAGGGAAGCCCTGGCCAAGGAAATATCCCGCGGAGGCCAGGCCTATTTTGTGCACAACAGAATAAAAGACATAGACAGGGTTGCCAAGAAGATTTCCGATCTTGTCCCCTATGCAAAAGTCGCCTATGCGCATGGGCAAATGAACGAGCGAAAGCTTGAGGACATAATGGTGGACTTTCTCAATGGGGAAATAGATGTTCTCGTTTGCACAACAATAATTGAAACGGGACTCGACATACCAAATGTAAACACAATACTCATAGACGATTCAGACCACATGGGACTGTCGCAGTTGTATCAGCTGCGAGGCAGGGTGGGAAGAAGCAACCGGGTGGCAAGGGCGTATCTGATGTATGAAAAGAACAAGATTGTGAGTTCGGTTGCGGAAGAAAGGCTTAAGGCTATAAGGGAATTCACTGAGCTTGGTTCGGGATTCAAGATAGCGATGAGGGATTTGGAAATAAGGGGCACAGGTAATTTGCTCGGGCCGCAGCAGCATGGCCAAATGGAATCCGTGGGCTACGATTTATATGTCAAGATGATGGAAGAAGCGGTCCTCAAAATAAAAGGAGGCAAACAGGAAGCCGCTGTCGATACGGCTATCGAGATAAATATCGGCGCATATATATCTGATGAATATGTTGAAAATGAAATATTGAAATTGGAGGCCTACAAACGCATTTCATCTATAGAAAACAAAAAAGACTACCATGAAATACAGGAGGAAATTGAAGACCGGTTCGGCACTCCGCCGAAAGAGGTATACAATTTGCTCGATGTAGCCTATCTCAAAGCCCTGTCGGGAAAATTCGGAGTATCCGAAATAAGGGAGAACGGCGATTTTTATCGTTTCGAAATGCAAAAGGGAAAGGCTTTCGGACCTGAGGTCGCAGCGAAAATACTGGACATATACAGATCAAATGTCCATATACACGCAGGGGAGACGCCCAGCATCATGTACAGATTCAAGGGTGTGAAAATGAGTTCGGAAAAGAAACTCAATGAGGCAATTTCCTTCATGGAAGAAATAAACAGTTTCAAAGACCGGTCGATTGAGCTATAATGTAAGTTATAAATGTGATTACAAGAGGGAGATGGAGACTCAGATGAATAAAAACAAAACGGTTGCAGTATTGGTCCTTATAATTGTGCTGGTTGCGGCATCATTCGCGGGCTGCAGCAAACAGGAAGGCCAAGTGTCGGAAAGCTCATTGATCGCCGAAGTGAACGGGCAGGAAATTTCGCTCGACGAATTCAACAAAAATTTTACGATTTTTGAAAAGAACTATACGCAGCTTTACGGAGAACAGATATGGTCCCAGGAAATACAGGGGAAAACCATAACGCAAATAGCAAAAGAGCAGATAATGGAAAAGATGATTACAGAGGAACTGATTCGCCAGCATATGGCCGAGCAGAACACCGAACTGGATTTCGAAGGAATCGACGAGATTTATGGCGAGTTTGAGAAAGAACTCGAAAACAGCGAGGAAATGAAGGCTTTTTATGAAGAAAACGAAATAGGTGAAGATTTTATAAGAAAGCAGCTCGAGATGGAGGAGTATCTCACCATATTCAAGCAGCAGACTCTGGAAAAACTTGGATTTGATGAAATGAGGCTCGAAGAGATATATGATGAATATGTTGTAAATGTAAGAGCCAGCCACATATTGGTTGAAACGGAAGAAGCGCTTGAGGAAGTTCAGGCGAAATTGGACGAAGGAGTCGATTTCGAAGAGCTGGCTAAGGAGTATTCAATCGACACCTATTCGGCAGTAAACGGAGGAGACCTCGGTTATTTCGCCAGAGGCGCAATGGTTCCCGAATTTGAGGAAGCTTCATTTTCACAGCCTGTCGGCATAGTCGGCGATCCTGTGAAATCGGACTACGGATACCATCTCATAAAGGTTGAAGACAGAAAGACTCTTGCAGACCTGAAAAGCGAAATGAGCGAAGAAGAACTTGAAATGGAGAAGGAAGCAATAAGGAACAACCTGATGGAAGCCAAGATAGTCGAGGAAATAGACTCTTTGATGGAAGCGGCGGAAATCGAAAGGTATGCGGATAATATAGAGTAGAAGCATAAAACACGGCTGATGAAGTTAATGAAAAACCAATACAGACTGAAAGGCCCGTTATCGGGCCTTTCAGTCATTGCGTGTTTTTATGTATAATGGACTTGTTGAAGTGTGCCGCCAAAAGACTGGAGGAGTCATGACTGAAAAGAGCAGAGACAATTCGTTCCTCAAAGGGGCTGCGATTCTTGGAGCCGCAGGAATCTTAATCAAAATAATAGGGGCTTTTTTCAGGATACCGCTCGGCAACATCATAGGGGATGAAGGCATGGGGTATTATCAAAGCGCTTATCCCATTTACTTGATTCTTGTTGTTGCCTCGACGGCAGGTTTTCCTACGGCGATAGCCAAACTGGTTTCCGAAAGAACGGCAAAAGGCGACCCATACGCCGCGGACCGTATTTTCAAGGTTTCCTTTTTCATACTCGCAGGCTTGGGAATTGCCACATCGTCGATTCTTTTTTTCGGAGCAAGGTATTATTCGGAAGCGATTAAAAATCCAAAGGCTTATTATTCTATAATTGCAATAGCTCCGGCTCTTCTGTTCGTGCCATTGATGTCGTCATTCAGAGGATACTTCCAGGGACTCAGGGATATGAGGCCAACAGCTGTTTCACAGATAATAGAACAGCTGGTAAGAGTGGCGATAGGACTTGTGCTCGCCTATGCCCTTCTGGGAAGAGGGCTTGAAATATCAGCTGCCGGAGCTACTTTCGGCGCCGGAGCAGGGGCTCTCATAAGCGCATTGGCGATGGCTGCAATTTATTTCAGGCACAAGGCGGGAATGAATCTCAAAAGGCCCGAAAAGCCTGAAAAGGTCAATGAAATAGTGAAAGCCCTACTGCTGATAGCCGTGCCGATAACCATTGGCGCGTCGGTGTTGCCGGTTATGAATTCAATAGACGTAGGCATAGTGCTTAGAAGATTGCAGGAAATAGGATACAGCGAGGCGTCTGCGAACGGGCTATACGGCCAGCTGGCAGGCATGGCAACACCTCTCATGAATCTTCCCCAGATAGTGACGGCAGCGATACAGATAAGCCTTGTTCCGGCAGTATCGCACATGATTGCAAAAAAAGACTACAATATGTTGGGGGAAACCGTAAAATCGGGTGCGAGGGCGACGCTCATAATAGCCCTTCCGGCGGCATTTGGACTGGTGGTGCTCGCAGAACCCATAATGCGGCTCCTGTATCCCTTTAAAATAGAGAGCGCCGTAAGCGCAAGCTCAATTCTTTCGGTGCTTGGATTTGGAATCATTTTTCTATCCATGTTTCAGACGCTTACAGGAATTCTACAGGGCATGGGAAGGCCTATCGTGCCGGTATGGAATCTGGCTGCCGGGGCCCTGCTCAAAATAGTCTTGACATATGTTCTCGTCGGAATTCCGGCCTTGAATGTAAGAGGCGCAGCAATCGGGACCGTTTTTGGATATGCCCTTGCCGCAACCCTGAACGTCTTATACATCAAAAGGAATCTTAAAATGGACCTTCCGGTTCTTAAGCTTTCGGCAAAGCCGCTCTTTTCGGCTGCGGTAATGGGCGCTGCTGCGTTTTGGGGCCACAAGGCAATGACTCCTCTGCTGGGAGGGGGGATTTCGACGGTGGCATCAATATCTGCCGGAGCCCTTGTATACGGTTGGATGCTTATAAATACCGGGGCTGTAACTTTGGAGGATTTTGAACTTGTTCCAAAAGGAAAAAGAATATATGAAACATTAAATAAAATGAAAATAGGGAAGTGGCATTCATGAAGAGTAAAATAACAGTTGTTGGACTTGGACCGGGAAGCGTGGATTATCTGTCTTTCAATGCATATGAAAAAATCAATAAAACAGTAAAGGAAAGGCTTTTCTTCAGAACGGACAAGCATCCCACGGTGGATTGGCTGAAAGAAAAGGGCTTATGTTTCAACACGTTCGACGATTACTACGACAAGCATGACACATTCGAAGGTGTTTATGAGAATATCGTAGGCGATTTGACCAAGGAGGCGAAAAACGGGGATTTGGTTTACGCTGTCCCTGGAAGCCCGTTTGTGGCGGAAAAAACCGTGCAGCTTCTGATTGAAAAATCAAAGGGCGGTTCGTTCGATTTGGACTTTATTCCTGCAGCCAGTTTTGTTGACGCTGTTCTTGCCGCTGTAAGGAAAGATCCGGTCATGGGAGTTAAAATAGTGGACGGGCTTCAAATACGCGACCAGCTTGCGGATACAAGGATGGACACCCTTATAACGCAAGTATATGACCGATATACGGCATCCGAGGTCAAGCTTTCGCTTTCGGAGCTTTTCGGGGACGAACACCTGATTTTGGTTGTCAGGGCCGCCGGTATAGATGAAATGGAGCGGATTGAAGAAATACCGGTATATGAACTCGACCATCTGGATTATCTCGACCACCTTACAAGTGTCTATGTGCCGGCTCTTGCAAGCGAAGAAAAGGAAAACCATGATTTTTTCGATCTGCTTGACATAATGGCCAGGCTGAGGGGTGAGAACGGGTGCCCATGGGACAGGAAGCAGACACATGAAAGCATCAGAAACTGCATGATAGAGGAAGCCTATGAAGTTGTTGATGCTATTGACAAGAATGACTATGAGCTCATGGCCGAAGAACTCGGGGACGTTCTTTTGCAGGTTGTTTTCCACAGCAGAATGGCCGAAGAAAAAGGGATTTTCGACATTGGCCATGTCATAGAAGGGATATGCACAAAGTTGATAAGGCGCCACCCTCATGTTTTCGGTGATGAAGATATCGATACAGCCAACAAGGTCAAGGACAAGTGGGAGGAAATCAAAAGGGAAGAAAAAGCGGAAAAGACCCATTCTGAATCGATGAAAAGAGTCCCTGGGTCCTTGCCGGCTCTCATGAAAAGCGCCAAAATACAGAAGAAAGCCGCAAAAGTGGGCTTCGATTGGGAAGACGTGGGACCTGCATTCGATAAAATAAGAGAAGAGACCGATGAGCTTCTTGAAGTTCTGCAGGAACCGGTGATGTCGGGAAGGCGCGCAAAGGAAGAGATAGGAGACTTGATTTTTGCAGTAGTAAATGTGGCAAGATTCCTCAAAATAGACCCTGAAGAGGCATTGAATTCAACCGTCGACAAGTTCGTCGAACGATTCAGCTACATCGAAAGCAGATCAATTGAAAAAGGGATGGAAATGAAGGAAATGAGCCTTGAGGAGATGGATTTGTTGTGGGAAGAGGCCAAAATATTAAAAAATGGCTGATTTTCAAAAAAAAAGAGCAATAAAAAAAGGAAATGGCACATTTGCATAGAATAGGATTAAACGAATCACAATTATATTACAGGAGGGAATAAATTATGAATAAAGCTGAATTGATTGCAAGCATGGCTGAAAAAGCCGGGCTTACCAAGAAAGATACTGAGATGGCCTTGAATTCTTTTGTTACAAGCATAGAGGAATCATTGCTGGCTGGGGAAAAGGTGCAGCTCGTTGGATTTGGAACATTCGATGTGAAAGAAAGAAAAGCGAGACAGGGAAGAAATCCCAGAAATCCCGAACAGGTTATTGAAATTCCGGCATCAAAGGCTCCGGTATTCAAAGCAGGAAAAGCACTTAAAGATTTGGTAAACAAATAGAAACAAGCTGGCTGTGACCGTTTTGAGGTTGTTGTCAAAGTCTCAAAAATACAGAATGATGAGAATGCTGTGTTTCAATGAGCTTTTCAATTGTTGTTTCGGGGCATGGGAATGTGCCGGCAGACAGTTTGAAGGTTGCTGGGAAACTCGATTTTTCGTCATTCTGAAAGCAGCCTACGGCTGCTTTTTTAATTAGGAAACACATTGGGAGGAAAACGGTTTTGAGAATAGACAAATTTTTAAAGGTTTCCAGATTGATAAAGAGAAGGACCGTAGCGAAGGAAGCTTGCGGCAAAGGCCGAATCAAAATAAACGAAAGAGAAGTAAAACCCGGTGCGGAGGTGTCAATAGGGGATATGGTTTCGATTGAAATGGGAAACCGTGTGATGAGATTCAAAATCAAGGATATAAGGGAACATGTCAAGAAGGAAGAGGCAACCGATTTGTATGAGGAAATAATACAATAGAAGCGCAAGGGACAAGAGGTGTTGTTATGGCTTCCGGAAAGAGAAGAAAAAAGAAAGGGAATTTCATAAAGCGGAATTTCATTGCGATTGCCATACTCCTTGTTTTGGGGTCATATTTTATGACGGTTCTCATAAAGCAGCATAGGATGTATAGCGAACTGAAAGCAGAGGAAGCCCTCGTTTTGGCAGAACTTGCCGAGAAGGAAAAGGAATTGGCGGAAATAGAAAAGGAAATTGAAGAGGCGGGTACGGATGATTATGTCGAGAAGATTGCCAGAGAGGAACTGGACTTGGTCAAGAAAAACGACATTGTATACCGTTTCACGGAAAACGGGGAAAAAGATGAAAATGCCGACTAGAGACGGAGTGGTTTAATGAAGCGTGCGGTAATTGACATAGGAACCAATTCAATAAGGTTGCTTGTTGCCGATATGGAAAAAGGAAAAATAAAAAGCGGCCAAAAGCATGTGCGAATGGTCAGGCTGGGTGAAATGGTGGACCATTCAAGAATAATCGGAGAAAATGCGTTTGAACGATGCATGGAAGCGCTGGACGAATTTGTGAAAATTGCTTTGGATGAAGGAGCACATGATATAAAGGCATTGGCTACAAGCGCGGTCAGGGACGCAGGCAACAGGGATGAAATCATAAGCAGGATCGAAGCTGCTCTGCCGCTTGAAGTCGATATGCTTTCGGGCGACGAAGAGGCGGAGATGGGGTATTTCGGTGTTCTTTCAAGCTTTGACGCGAAAGACGTTTTCATGATGGTTGACATAGGCGGCGGAAGCACCGAATTCGTAGTCGGAAACAAAAAAGAGATTATTTACAAGAAAAGCCTCGACATGGGAGCGGTAAGGATGACCGAGAAATTCATAAAATCAGATCCTGTAGATACCGTAGAATCATTTGAATTGGAAAGCCACGTAAGGAATATCATAAAGAACGAGCTTGGAGACGTTCCATTATTTACAAAAGGAATAGCGGTGGGGATAGGCGGAACAATAACCACTCTTGGAGCGATAAAACTTAAAATGGAAAATTACGATCGGGAAAGGATTCATTTGGCAAGCATCGGCCTGGGAGAAATACGTGAAATGATAAGCGTGTTAGGAAAAGCTAAGCTCAACAGCCGAAGAAATATAACAGGGCTTGACAGTGAAAGAGCCGATATTATATATGCCGGAAGCATAATATTGCAGGAGATTATGCAATTTTTCGGCTACAAGGAAATAATCGTAAGCGACTATGACAATCTCGAAGGCTACTTGATGACAAGGTGAAGAATAGGGGAGCAAAATAAAGACAGGGGTGAAATCCCATTATGAGCATGGTTCTGCCCATGCTTTTAATATTTTATGAAGGGAGGAAGAACATGCTGAAAGAAAACGTGATAAGGGGAACATTGGATGCGGCTTTGTCGAATGGAGCCGATTTTTCGGAAATATTTGTTGAAAAAAGAAGCAATCAAACCATAAGCCTTGTCGGAGGCCTTGTTGAGAATACGGTTTCAGGACAGGATTACGGGGTAGGCATCAGAATAATAAGAGGAACAGAAAGCGTTTACGCATATACAAACGACACTTCAGCCGAACATCTTAAAATCATTGCGGAGAAGGCGGCTTTGGCTATTGAGGGAAAAGAAAAAGCGATTGTGCTTGATTTCAGAAGACATGTCGGGACTCCTCCAATGGAGATATTGAAATATCCGGGAGACATAGGCAAAAAAGAAAAGGTGCTTTTGCTGAAAAGAGCCCATGAATCCGCATATGGCTTTTCGGATGAAATAACCCAGGTGAGAATAAATTATCTTGATATCGTGCAAAATGTTTTGATTGCAAACTCCGAGGGCCTTTGGGTAGAGGACGAAAGAGTGAGGACAAGGACTTCCATACAATCAGTAGCCGAGTCCGGAGGGGAAATGCAGACCGGGCACTTTGCCCCGGGGGCGTCCATGGGGTTTGAATTTTATGACACAATAGACCTGGGCAAATATGCAAGGGCGGCTTCAGAAACGGCTGCCACAATGCTGCATGCCGATTTCGCTCCAAGCGGCAAGATGCCTGTAGTGATAGAAAACGGTTTCGGAGGAGTCATTTTTCACGAAGCGTGCGGCCATGGACTCGAGGCTACTTCGGTTGCCAAAGGGACATCGGTTTTTGCCGGGAAATTAGGCGAAAAAATCGCTTCAGGAGTTTTGACGGCAATCGATGACGGAAGCATCCCGGGCCAATGGGGTTCTGCCGGATTCGACGACGAGGGCATGAAAACCCGAAAGAATATTTTGATTGAAAACGGCATATTGAAGGGATACATGGTCGACAGGCTAAACGGAAAGAAAATGGGAATGCCTCCAACGGGATCGGGCAGGCGCCAATCTTACAAATATTCACCTACTTCGAGAATGACCAACACATATATAGCTCCGGGGAAAAGCAGTTTTGATGATCTTATATCAAACACCGAAACCGGCCTTTATGCAAAAAAAATGGGTGGAGGGTCTGTCGACCCGGCTACCGGTGAATTCAACTTTGCAGTCATGGAAGGGTATATGATTGAAAAGGGCAAGATAGGCAAACCTGTAAGGGGAGCGACACTTATAGGAAACGGCTTGTCGATTTTGACGAAAATTGACATGGTGGCCGACAATCTTTCATTCGGTCAAGGAATGTGCGGATCTGTGAGCGGAAGCATACCTGTGAATGTAGGGCAGCCGGCTTTGCGTGTTGAGTCAATAACGGTAGGCGGCAGGAAGGAGCTGTAGAAAAATGGAAAAGTACAAAACACATGCCCTCTTCGAATTGGCGCAAAAGCAAGGAATTGAGGAAATGGAAATATATATTGGAGAGACCAAATCATTCAATGTAAGAGTGTATGACGGCAAAGTTGAACATTTTGCGCTGGAGGAGAACAGGGGCCTTTCGGCGAGGGGAATAAGCAATGGTTCAATGGGCTACATCTATACGGAAAACCTGAAAGGCATAGACCGGGAAAATTTGATTTCGGGCTTGAAGGAGAACGCCGATATAATGGAGGCTTCCGAAAAAGAAGAAATTCATTTCGACAATGAAACATGCTGCTCAATGGAACTCAAGAATTCGGCAATCGAAAAAATTGCCGAAGAAGAGAAGATAGAATTTGCATTGGAGATGGAAAAGAAAGCATTCTCGATTGATGAAAGAATAGAGGCTGTAAACTATTGCCTGTTCGGAGAGAGTTCGGGCGGCAGGATGATAGTGAATTCAAAGGGACTTGACCTCTGCGAAGAAAAGAACATTGCATTTGCCTTTTTATCCGTTGTTGCAAAAGCCGGAGGAGCAGTGAAAACAGGAAGCGCATACACCGTGTCGAATGAATTCGGGGATTTTGATGCCGAATCTTTGGCGAAAGAGGCGGTAAGAAAGGCGCTTGACCAGCTTGAAGCAAAGACAATGGCTTCCGGCCCCCAAAAGACGCTTTTGTCAAATGAGGTGTCGGCGGATTTGCTGCAGGCTTTTTCTTCGGCATTTTCAGCGGAAAACGTACAACGCAATCTTTCTCTGCTCAAGGGAAGGCTGGGCCAAACCGTAGGAGTTGAAGACCTCACGATAACAGACGATCCGTTTTTGCAAAACAAGGCGGGTTCGAGAAATTTTGACGATGAAGGCACATGCACATTAAAAAAGAACGTGATTGAAAACGGGATACTGAGGACTTTCCTCCACAACAAGAAAACAGCCAAAAAAGAAGGCCTCCCCTCAACAGGAAATGCATACAAAGGTTCCTACAAATCGCCTGTCTCTATAGCTCCGACGAATTTCTTCATAAGCCCTGGGACCGTTTCCATTTCTGAAGCAATGGAGAATATGGGCGCTGGAGTATACATCACCGATGTTCAAGGACTCCATGCGGGGCTTAATGCGGTTTCGGGCGATTTCTCGCTTTCGGCTTCGGGTTTTGCGGTTCGTGGAGGCAAAATGGCGGAAGCGGTCCATCAAATTACCGTTGCGGGAAATTATTTCGATATGCTGACGGACATTGAAGCCATATGCAGCGACATCAAGTTTATAATGCCGGGTTCGGGACAGGTGGGTTCGCCGAGCATTTTGATAGGAAAACTGGATATTTCAGGAGAATGACAAATGGCCATGTATGAGAGATTCAAAAAAAACATAGTCGAAAAGGGATTGCTGGAAAAGGGGCAAGGACTTGTGCTGGGGATATCCGGAGGGCCGGATTCAATTTGCATGCTTTCACTTTTCGTGAGGCTTAAGAATGAATGGGACTTGAAGATTGTCCCTGTACACCTCAACCACATGCTGAGGGGCGAAGACTCAAAAAAAGACGCTCTTTTTGTTTCGGAATTCTGCAGGCAAAATGGTTTGGAATGCCTATCTTATGAAATGGATATTTTTGGGATGTCCGAAAAATTGAAAATTTCACTCGAAGAGGCTGGACGTAAAGCGAGATACGATTTGTTTACATCGGCAGCGAAAAAAAACGGCTGCAGCCGTATAGCCCTGGGGCAGAATTTGAACGACCAGGCCGAAACCATTTTGATGCGCATAATGAGAGGGACGGGACTCAAAGGTCTTGCCGGCATAGAGCATATGAGAGATGGTATTTTCATAAGGCCCATACTTATTTTCAAACGTTCCGAAATCGAAAATTACTGCAAAGAAAACGGCTTGAATCCCCGTACCGACTTGACCAACCTTGAGCCGGTCTATACAAGGAACAAAATACGGCTTGAGCTTTTGCCATACATCGAAAACAATTTCAATGAAAAGATCAGCGAAGCCCTTTTCCGCATGGGCGGCATGCTCAGGGAGGACAGCGACTTCATCGAGCATGAGGCGGAAAAGGAATTTGAAAAAATTGCGAAAGTCGATAATGGAAACGGGGTTCTTATAAGCCGCGAAGATTTCAACAAAATCCACAAGGCTTTGAAAACCAGAATTTTGAGGCGGGCGGTGCAAGAGGTCAAAGGGAACCTTACAGATGTGACAGAAGAGCGTGTTTCTGCCGCACTTGATTCAATAGAAAGGGCTGCGGGCAAGAAGACAATTGAATTCCCGGGCTTTGTCGATGTAATAATCACCAGCGGCATGATTTCAGTCCGCAAAAGAAAAAACGGTTTTAAGAGGAACGAGTTTGAATATACTTTGGAGATTGGCGAAACTTTCTGCATGGAGGAAACGGGAGACCTGATAAAAATTGAAAGAATGCCGTTTGAGAAAGGCTTTG